>JAHWGX010000010.1 GCA_019323655.1 Candidatus Woesearchaeota archaeon
TAGCCCATTTACGTTTTTTTCATTTAATTTTGGCATAAAAACACCTCCTGTTGTTAGAAATTGCTAAGAAAATAATGGTTGCTTTATAAACTTAAGAAAATGTAAACCAATTACGGTACTATACATTTCTTGAATCACTAAGAAAAGTATATAAACTCCCCCAGAATTATCACTGTCTATGGCATGGGAGTTTTTTCATGAGGTAGGAAGAAAAATAATCCATATGACAATTTTAATAGTTCTTTTGATATACTTTGCAATAAAAAACCAGTCAGGGCAGCAAGCGGCGCTTCTTTTTCTGGTTGCATTGTTGCTCGTATTTGTAATTTTGGAGTATTTCAGGCTGGACCATAATTTCAAGCTTCCGTTTTTCCATAGGTTCATAAGGCCCAAGGAGGAATACAGGATTTATGGCGTTGTATTTTTTCTTTCATCCACGGTAATAGCCCTTGCAGTTTTTGACACGCCAATAGCCCTCGCAGCGTTGCTGATGACCGCCTTTGGGGATATGTCTGCTGCAATTGCAGGAAAAAAATACGGCACAACAATGCTATTCCGCGACAAGACTGTGGTGGGGTTTGTGACAGAACTGATAACTAACCTTATAGTGGCAGTAATAATAAGCTTAGCATTCTCAATCAACATCTACATACCAATCATAATGGCTTTTGCAGCAACGATTGCGGAAACCATGGTTGATGAACTGGACGATAACCTTGTCGTGCCCTTAACAAGCGGATTCCTGGGGCAGATTCTCCTGTTGGCATTTTGATTTTAGCTCTTCCAAACTTATGGGCTCAACCATTTCCGCCATTGAATTAAGCCCCAATTCCAAAGAGGATTTGTCACAGATTTTATCGTGGATGTGAGGGCTTATTGCCCACACTTTGCCAGAGCCTGAAAATGGATTTACAAAATAAACAATCAAAAATTCCAGACTAGACAGCCTTTTCCATTCGCTTGCAGCAAACTTGATATTTGCCTCATTGTTTAGGGTGATAATGCCAACATATTCATCAGCCCTTATCCTGTTGAATATATTTGCTTCCAGAAGCGGCATAACAATAAAGTGCCTTGCTTTTTCTTTGTAATGGACAACAAAATCACATTCCCCGTTATTTTTTTCTATCCCGGTTATTTCCTTTTTTACAGCATCCTTGTTTTCCAAGAATCTTATACCCCATTCAGCCAGAAAAGAATTGATTTTATTCATGCAAGCATAACCAGAAATAATTATTTAAAAAGCTTATGATTAGTCGTTTTCTACCCGAGGCGCGAGTATAAAGCTAAGAACTACACGATCAACTGTCTTGTACTCAAGCTTTAGCGGGTAATCTTTGTTGAAGTAAATAGACACATCATCAGCAATTTTGCTCCCGCTTATCATCTTCTTAAGGTATTCAACACTGTACTTTGCCTTTACTTTTTCATCCCCGTCAACTTTTATTTTGGTGCTGTCGCTTTCCTTAATCTCAATTTTTGCCTGGCTTAAGTCACCCTCAGCGTTTATGGTGAACTTTTGCGGTTCTGCTACAAACATAACAGACTCAGCAACCACATCCACATCTTCTACAGCATCATTCAGGATTTGGGATGGAAGCTTTATAGTTACAGGAAATTTTAAATCAGGTATTTTCTGTTCCTTTTCATCCAGCTCTATCATTGGCAGGTTAAATGTTCTCAGATTGTCCCCTTTCAGCCTTATCCTTAGCTTATTTTCAGGGTCAAGCTCAAGAGTAAGCATATCATTGGGCTTCGCTCTCCTCATAACCTGTTTTAGATTGCTCAGATTAATGGCTATCTCAACATCTTTCTTTATGTCATATTCAGTAAAAGAGCTGCTCAAAAGCTTGAAAATAACCATAGCGACATTTGCAGGATCCATAGCAACAAGCTCAACAGCTTCCTTGTTTATCTTGAACCGTGCCTCATTAACTAAGTCAGAAATTATAGATATGCTTTCTTTTAGGTATTTTGGCTCTGCAAGAGTAAGCTTCATGATATCCCCCAGCATATTGAAAATGGCCTCGGATTTATATATTTTTGTGTTTTTATAATCTGACCTTGTGCCCGTCCTTTACCAAGAATAAATTCCTGCCGGTTTCATATCCCATCTCCGCGGCAAGGTCTGCCAGAGCTTCTCTCATTTCTCTGCTGCCATGGGCAGGAATAATATTTTTTGGCTTTACTAAGTTTATAAAGTCCCTGAGGTCCTCGCGGGCAGCATGGCCTGACTGGTGTATGTCCTTGAAAATCCTAACCCCTGTCTGTTTTAATTCATTTTCCAGAGCATCCCTGTTCTCTATGTTTGTAGGTGTGGGTATGGTCCTGCATGAAAATATTACGCTGTCTTCCGGATATAAGCTGAATTTAAGCTCTTTTTTTGCAATTTTGTACAAAACAGATTTAGGCTCACCCTGGTGGCCGGTAACAACCAGCAGGTATTTTTCCCTATCCTTGCCAATCTTTCTTAGCCTTTTCTCCACCTGCTTGCTGTATTTTACTATTTCAATGTCCTTGGAAAAAGTTACCACCCCGACATTCTCTGCAGCCATTACATATTTTGCCAGCGACCTGCCCAAAAAAAGAATTTTTCTGTTTAGTTTTTTGCCAAATTCTATTATGGATTTGAGCCTTGCTATGTGTGATGAAAATGTTGTGACTATTATTATGCTACCTTTATTATTGACGCCAAGCAGGACGTCTTTAAGCATCTCCTTTGCGACTTTTTCCGAAGGGGTTTTCTTAGCCTCTTTTGCGTATGTTGATTCAACTATCAGGGCAATAACCCCCTCATTTCCGAGTTCTTCCAGCCTTTTGAAATTGGGCTTCTTCCCCAGGGTAGGGTGCAAATCCAGCTTGAAGTCGTTCGCATAAAGTATAATTCCGTACTGGGTATGCACGGCAACCAGGGCAGCTTGCGGCACGGAATGCGTTATATACAAAAACTCAATTTTTAGATTGTCAGTCACCTTATAAAATGAGTTTAAGTTTAGGGGTTTTATCTCATTGTTAAGCTTGATTTTGTCGTCTTTCAGGATGCTCTTCAGCACTTCGGCAGTATAAGGGGTGCATATGACCGGGGCATTAAACTCGTCTGCAACATAGGGTACAGCGCCTATATGGTCAAGATGGGCGTGGCTCATCACAATTGCCTTGACATTGTTCTTTAATTTATCCAGCAAGGAAATATCCGGCACAGCCCCGGCATTCATCAGCTTGTCTGCGCTTATTTTTACAATATCCTCGTCTTGTGTAAGCTTTATGTAATTTTCCAGATGGATGCCCAAATCAATCAGCAGGACTTCGTTATCCACATTGATAGCTGTGCAGTTTTTTCCTACCTCATTATAGCCTCCAACTGTATAGATTTCAATCATTACCCTGCCAGAAAGCGTACTCTTTAAAAATTTTGTTAATGCAAATGCGGGGAGGAGGATTTGAACCCCCGTAGGCACTAAGCCAATAGATGGCCCATAAGTACTTCATCAGCTTTCGAGCTTCATTACTTCAATAACTTGAGTTTGGATGTTTAGCACCTTATATTGCCAAACGCTATCCCGTTTGGCCACTCCGGCATCCCCGCATAATATGATGTGAATTGCCAAGCAATTTAAAAATATTACTGAGAATTAATAAACAACAGCAGTTTTATAACAAAATTATTTCATAAAAATTTCCTGCCAGTAAGTTCTCCTAAAAATCCCTTAGTAAGGAATATGGGGGGAGGAGCGATATGCATGAAGAGCGACGCCCCGCACTAAACTTGCAGAGCATATTAAAAACAAGGCATAATCAGAATTTATTTTACAGTTGCTTAAACACATAATTAAATTATAACCCTACCTCAAAGCGCCAAGTTTGTTTTCTATCTCCTTTAGCTCGGCTTCGAGCTTTTGCAGCTCAGTAACAGACTGGGGTTTCGGCTCTTCCTGCGGAATTTCTTTTTTTTCAACAACCGGTATTTTTTTCTTTTCAGGGAGTCTATGCTCAATGGCTTTGACCGCCTTGATATTAGTTTTAGGCAAAGAACTTTTTAAGTTAGAAACCAGCTTGCTTATGCCCTTTATATTCTTGCGCAGATTATTTATAATCTTAACCTTATTAGCCCTTACTTCCTTAAATTTTTCAAATCTCTCTAAACCCTCAACTATGTCTTTCAGGGGCTCCAGAACATCCCTTCTAACCTCCTGGGGATTATTTACTTCAACAAACAAAATGTCTCCGCCCTTTTTTTCCACTTCAGATCACCAGTCCTTTGCAGGGTAAAATAAAGCCTTGTCAATATTTTCCAGCTTTTTTTCTATCCCGTCCAATGTTGAGCTCCACAGCTCAAGTTCAGAGTCTTCATATTGCTTCAGCTTGTTTATATCACCCAAAGTCCTTTTTGCTTCTGCCAGTTTGCTTTTTATAGTCTCCAAAGCACCTAAAACATCCTTATAATTTTCAATCTTGACAAAAACCGGAGCTTCTGCAGCATTTCCCATGTTTATCACCCTTTGAATAGTGTATTATCCATAAAAACAAGCTTTTTTTGCAAATCATTCATAACACCATGCCAGCTTTCAAATATCTTCTCCATGTTTAAATTAGCCTCGTTTAGCTTCTCAATAGAATGAACTGCTATTTTCGAATCGTTTTTCATGGTGTTTATTTTAGTTATAATGTCTCTGAAGTTGTCAACCCTTATAAAAATAGGGCCTCCCGTTTCTTTGCGTTTTGGCACAACACGCTCTTCTTTAAAGCCGGGTTTGTCTTCCCTATAAAGCTTAATCTCCGGAATCTCAACTTTTGGAGCCTCCAACTTAAGTTCCTCTTCCAGAGGTATCCTTTCAAAAACAGGTTTTGGCTGTGCGCTAAACATTGGTTTCAGGCGCGGAATCGGACCAGGGGCCTTTACTTGTATATCTCCCTTTAATTTAGGAAATGCCGGCATAGGGCCGGTTTTCAAGCCCGCACCATACTCTTCCTCCGGAAATTTTCCGCCCATAAATGGCTTTTCTTCCGCCTCAGAAAAAGGCTCCTCAGCCTTAGGCATTTTAGGCGCATTAGGAAACTCTGCCCGTCCTCCAAAATCTTCTTTATCGAAATCAGGCGGAGGAGGAGGCATGTCTAAATCTCCCAATTCAAAATCCGGCTCCCTGCCCTTATCCCGTTTTAAGAATTTTAAAAACCCCAAGCACAACACCTTTTGCTATATAAAAACACATCTTTATTAAATCTTTATTATCATTTTGAAATGGTAAAGCACATTCCTCCAATGAAAGCTTTATATACCTCATGATAAAATTATGCCAAAAAATGAAATTTTGGTTTTATTTGTTCATTTTCTTACTTTTAATACAAATCTCCAATGGGGCAACAATCAATGAAATAATGTACAATCCCCTTGGGAACGACAATAACATGGAATTTATCGAAATATTTTCCTGTCCCCAAACCGACTTCTCAGGTTATGTAGTCTCTGACGGGGATTCTAATGACACATTAACCCTGTTTTATTTTAACAGCAACTCTAATTACTCCCTAATTGTAGAAGAGGGTTATTTAATCAAGACGAATAATGCCTCGATTTACAAGATAGGAGCAACAATTGGAAACGGGCTGAGTTCTGATGATACAGTCTATTTTTACAGTCCCTTAGGAATATTAATGGATTATGCAGAGATAGAACCTTCAATTGCAGATGGTAATGGCTATTCAATGTCTTTTTATAATGGCTCATGGGCAGAAAGCCGGCAAATTAACGGCACACCCGGTTACAAAAATACAGTTAGCCAGGAAACAAATAAAACTCCCCAAAAAGAAATAAAAAACATAATCTTGGAAGCGTACCTCGATGAAGTAATATACCTAGGCACCCAATATACAAAGCTTTTCAATATAAAAATTGAAAACAAGGATAATTGCTCTGAAAAGGACATGATAACAGTTTTCTATAGTATAACAAACTCAGGGATGGTAAAACAGGATAACTTTACAAAAGAGGTTGGGTGCAGCAGCTACGCTTCTACAGGGGAATTTACACCAGCTATTCCTGGAGATTATACCCTCTGCGGGGCAATAATCAATTCTTCAATAAACGAAACAGACTTTTCGGATAATTCTGTCTGCATGGATTTTGCAGTCATAGACACATCCTCCGCACCTTGCAGCATAAAACTAAACATAACCACAAACGAAACAATGATTTATGAAGCAGGGCAGTCTATTAAATTCAGGAATTCGCTTAATAGCGAGGAATTTCCGTTCATTATAGAATATTGGATAGAGGATTTTTTTGGAAACATCTACAAGGATAGTTATAACACCACAAACACAAATGAGAAATCATGGAAAACAGATATAGATGAGCAGGACAGGGTTTTGTTTATAAAATCAATCGTTTACCCCAAATGCAAAGATTCTAATACATCAGACAATCATGCGGAAAAAATGTTCATTGTCAAATCAGAAACCAATGGCATTCCTGAGAGTAGCACGGAATCAGTTTTGGAGATAACAGAAGTTGGCAAGGAAGCGAAGTTTGGAGATACTGTTGATGTAAAGGTTAGCATCTATAAAGGCGAAACAACAATGTATTCAGTGAAATTATGGATAGAAGATGGTGGTAAAAAGGCGAGCGAAACAACAAAGATTCATTTGTACGGCAAGCATTCCTCCTACAATGGCCAGCTTCCGGTAAAGCTGGTTCCTAATTGCGGCCTGAAATTAAAAAATGGAAAATACGACGTTGTTATAGAAGGGCTTGGCAAAGGGGACAGAAAAGAGATAAGGATAGAAGGAATCAAAACATCCGCATGCCAGGCATCTTCTGAAAAAGCATCCTCTTCAAGCAGCGGAGCAAAAAAATTTGATTTTGAAGTAACTGATTTTGATGAGGCTGTAGGTGTAGGGGATAAGTTAAACACAAAAGTAACCTTCTACAACAACAATAATGAAGACATAAGCATAAAAGTATGGAGCTATGTTTACCGCGGCTCAAAATCCTATTCAGGAGAAAGGGAAGCAAATAAGGAAGAATTTACTTTGAAATCAAATTCGCTGCATGTTATAGGGTTAAGCAACATAGTGCAGGAAGCAGAGCCAGGAGATTATAAATTCAAGGTCGTGGTAAATAAGGACAACCAAAAAACCAATAGCGAAATAACTAAAGACGTAATTATTTATAAAAATAATATTGAGTCTAATAATGAAGAAATAACAAATAAAGATGTTAACGATAAAAATATTGAAAATCAAATAACCGGAAATGTATTAACCAATACCCGCAGCCTTGTTTACGAGTCAAGCACAGAAAAGGCAAAAAGTTTGGTTCCTTTATTCATTATAATTCTGTCTGTTGTACTGAACATTATTTTAATATTGAGAAGGTAATCCAATAAAAATAAAGTTGCTGTTTCTCAATCCAAATTGGCACTCACTCAAATAAATAAGCTGATAATAAAATAGCCGACTGCAGAAACTGCCGCAGCCGCAGGCACAGTTAAAATCCATGCCCACACTATCTTTCTTGCTATGGTCCATCTTACTGCTGACAGCCGTCTTGTCGCTCCTACGCCTGCAATAGAGCCTGATATGACATGGGTTGTGCTTACCGGTATTCCCAGTATGCTGCAGAAAGCCAGGACAAGAGCTCCGGAAGTTTCGGCGCAAAATCCATGCACAGGCCTTAATTTTGTTAAACCCACTCCAATCGTTTTTATGACCCTCCACCCCCCGGATAAGGTTCCAAGGGCTATGGCTGTATAGGATGCTATTATGACCCACAATGGAACAAAAAATTCGTCGCCTAAAAAACCTCCGCTGAACAGTAAGAGAGCTATTACGCCAATTGTTTTTTGCGCGTCATTTGCCCCATGAGTCACAGCATAAGACGAAGCTGAAATGAGTTGTAGCCTTCTAAACCACTTGGCCATTTTGGCTGGGCTGGTTTTTCTGAAAATCCACATTATTATTGCGAAAAATAAAAAGCCTCCTACCATGCCAAGGATAGGAGCAACTGCTATAAATGCCAAAACTTTGAGTATGCCCCCTATTTTTAGTGATGATGTGCCTGCCTTGACCAAAGCAGCGCCTATCAAACCACCCAATAAAGCATGAGATGCAGAAACTGGAAGGCCCTTGAAAGATGCAAGGTACACCCAGAAGATGGCCCCAATCAATCCGCTAAGTATGACGTAGACTGTGACAATTGCAGGGTCTACAAGGCCTTTGGCTACTGTTGTAGCAACAGCAACTCCAAAAATAAACACCCCCGCAAAATTTCCAAAAGCAGCAAGCAAGACTGCGCCCCATAAGGGCAATGCCCTGGTTGCAACTACAGTTGCAATTGCATTTGCAGCATCGTTTAACCCATTGCCGAAATCAAAAACTAAGGCAATTACTATGGTAAATACCACCAGCACAAAAAAAAATTCAGGCATGCTTGACCACTATGCTTTCAATTACATTTGCTATTTCTTCACATTTATTTAATATGCTCTCTAAAAACTCATAAATTTCCTTGTATTTTACAATCTCAATAGCATCATTTTTGTCAAAAAGCTTGCCAAGGGCATTGTGGTACAGGTCATCTCCCCTGTTTTCCAGTGTGTGCACTCCGATATAGAAATCCTTCATATTTTTCAGTTTGCTTATCCCCCTGACACCATAATCAATCTTTTTTACAATTTCTACGACAATACCGGTCAAATTTTTTATGTGGCTGTCAATCCGGATTATCTTAAAAATAATTAATCTGGCAGCGGTTTTATTAATAATGTCTATAACATCATCCAGAAGCACAGCCAGCCTGTATATGTCCTCTTTGTCAATTGGTGTAACAAATGTCTTGTCCAGAAGCCATAGCACTTTATGGGTTTGCTCATCACCCTTGTTTTCTATATCACTTATCCTTTTTAAAAAATCCCTTTTTGCAGAGTAACCAAGCCTGTTGTAGCTGTAAACTAGGTTCCTGAATTCATTGGCCGAGCTTATTACATTAGAGGACTGCTCCTTAAACATATGGAAGAATTTTTCTTCTTTTGGCAAAAGCCAGTGAACTATGCTTGCCATAATCAGGGGGTACTAATGCAGGATATAAATACCTTTCTCATTTTTGAGGAGTACTATTAAACTTAAAGATGCATTATTCTAAAGCTATCTTGCTTTCTATCAAAACCTTTTTAAATTTGACGTAGTTCTAAAACCGTATGCCGATGGAAAAATTGGTCGCGGAAAAAATACATATAAGGTGCAGGGCTATAATAGAGATACTTGGAAAACCTAAAGAGCATGTAGAAAAGACATTGGGGGGCTATATCGACAAGATAAAAACAGACCCCGAGCTTATAGCCCTTAATGCAGAATTCTCAAATGCCGAAGAAAAAGAGAAATTATGGGCGGCGTTTGCCGAGTTGGAAATGGTAATTAAGGGCATCCCCAAGCTAATAGCTTTTTGTTTTGATTACATGCCCTCTTCTGTGGAAATATTAAAGCCTGAGGAGTTTTCTATGAAAAAATCCTTAATTGAGGACATGATAAATGACCTGCAGGCAAGGCTGCATAATGTAGACATGGCAGTAAAGCAGCAAAAGAATGAGAACGAGTTCTTAAGGAAAAATCTTAACACCGCTGTGAGGAATGTGATTCTTATATCTTTAGCAGCAGGAAGCCTGGGCAAGGAAAAGCTTTCAAAAGTTACCGGGATAGGAGATGAGGAGCTTGAAATATTTTTGGAAAAATTAGCCAAGGAAAACAAAATAACAAATGAGAACGGAGTCTATAGCTTAAAAAGCGGGTGAATATGCTCAAAAACAAAATTGAAGCGCTGTTGTTTTCTTCCGGAAGAAAGATGGATTGGGAGGAGATTTCTAAATTAACAAATGCAAAGCCAGGAGAGATACAGGAATCATTGGAAGAATTAAGGCAGGAATATGATGGCAAAGCTTCAAGCTTGATGCTTGTTAATGAGGGCAGCGCGTGGAAGCTGACTGTCCGCGAGCAGTTCCTTCCGTTGGTAAGGAAAATTGTGACTGAAACAGAGCTGAGCAAAACAGTATTGGAAACTTTGGCAGTTATAGCATTTAAATATCCCATAAAGCAGTCCGAGCTTATCAAAATAAGGACTAATAAGGCATATGACCATCTGAAGGAATTGGAAGAAATGGGCTATATAAGCAGGCAAAAGCGCGGAAGAACTTACCTGATAAAGCTGACGCAAAAATTTTTTGAGTATTTTGACCTTCAGGAAGAAAAATTAAAGGAGCAGTTCAGGGATTTTGCGAGCATAGCCAAAGTTATTGAAGACAAGGAAAGGGAGATAGAAGCAATTAAGCAGGAGCAAAAATCAATGGCTGAGGAGGAAAAGAGAAAAGATGAGAAGATAAAAAAGGAGATAGGCTCATTGGAAGAAAATAAGCTCCCCGAAGAGTCAGAAGAGCGGGATGATGGTGCGGATAAAGAAAAAAAGCCTGAAAGTGAAGGGATTAAGGTAACAAAAGAGATGGAAAAGATAATTGATGAGAAGGTTAATAAGATCCTGCATCCTCCAAAGGATGATCAAGGACGATTGGAACTGGAAAACAAAAAAGAAGAAGAAAAAAGTGAATCATCAGAAGAAGAACCTAAGGATCTTTTAGAAGCTGAAATGGGAGAGAAAGATGAAAGAGAAAAATAAGTAAAAGAGTTTTTTATGGATAAAATCGATAGGTTTTTTATGGGAAAATGGAAGAAATTAAGGAAATGGTTAAATTCAAAACCTTATTGGTTAAGGGGGGCTTTGATTGCCGAGGCAATACTAATTAGTTTTTTATTATTTCTTTATTTACTAGTCATAATTGATGCTAAGGAAATTTTATTTGGGTCTAAGCCATTCGGATTATTATTCGCTTTAGTTTATTGGCCCTTATACATTTTGTTCCATGTTTTTATTGATAGGGAAAAAGTTGCTCTATATGTTTTGGAAACTGAGAATTATACTTTATGTTTAGTAATCGGGTTTTTTTTCCTTCTGTCAGTTTATTTCGCAACTGGAGCTTTGATAGGCTGGATAATTGGAAAAATAAAACAAAAAAATCAAATTAAAAAATGATGTTCCTTCTCCAATGCCCGCAATGTAGGAACAAGATGAAATACCAGTCAAAAGGGCCGATATCGGAAAAAAACAGGAAATCCTGCGTATACTGCGGCAAATCTTACAGCATTCGGGATTCTATTATAAAGAAAATAGGGAAATAGCAGCAAAAATAAACTGCTGTTTTACCAGCTTCTCCAGAATGTTCTCATAATTTAAGGTATTTTGTTTCTATATGGAAAATAATACCCTGAAAACCGCAACCATTATAAAGCCCAAAAAATACTATTTATCGACGGCAAACAAGCCTTTTTTCTAACAGAAAAATGGAAGAAAAAACAGACAAAAACAATGAAAAAGAAAGCAATAGTGGAACTACCATAATACCCCGAGTAATAGAAGATGAGATGAAGCAATCTTACTTAGATTATTCTATGAGTGTTATAGTTGGCAGGGCATTGCCGGACGTAAGAGACGGCTTAAAGCCAGTGCATAGGCGTGTTTTGTACACCATGTGGGAATCAGGTTTACTGCATAATAAGCCGTTCAGAAAATCCGCAAATGTAGTTGGAAACTGCATGGCAAAATTTCATCCCCATGGGGATGCAGCTATTTATGACACATTAGTAAGGCTGGCCCAGGACTTTTCCATGAGGTACCTCCTCGTAGATGGCCAGGGCAATTTTGGCTCTATAGATGGCGATAATGCGGCTGCAATGAGATATACTGAGTGCAGACTGGCAAAACTGGCAGAAGAAATGCTGCAGGATATAGAAAAAAGAACTGTAAGCTTTGCCCCTAATTTTGACAACACTTCCCAAGAGCCGTTGGTTCTGCCTTCAAAAGTCCCAAATCTTCTGGTTAATGGCTCGTCAGGCATAGCTGTAGGAATGGCAACAAACATACCTCCCCACAACATGTCGGAAATTATTGATGGCATAATAAAGCAGATTGACAATCCCCAGATAAGTGTTGATGAGCTTATGCAGCAGGTAAAGGGCCCTGATTTTCCAACCGGCGCAGCTATAGTCGGCAAAAGCGGCATAATAAACGCATATAAAACCGGAAGGGGAAAAATAATAGTGAGGGCAAAAGCAGAAATTGAGGATGTAAAAGACAGGAAAAGAATTATATTTACAGAGATGCCTTATATGGTGAATAAGGCAGAGATGATAAGCCATATAGCAGACTTAGTCAGGGACAAAAAAATAAACGGCATAAGCGACATAAGGGACGAGTCCGATAAGAAAGGCATAAGGGTAGTTATTGAATTAAAAAAAGATGCTAATCCAGATGTTCTGTTAAACCAGCTTTACATGCATTCAAGGCTGCAGGTTACATTCGGGATTATAATGGTCGCTTTGGTAAACAATGTCCCAAAAGTGCTTAGCTTAACACAGCTTATAGGCCATTACATAGAGCATAGGAAAAATGTTGTAAGGAAAAGGACGCTTTTTGAGCTGAACAAAGCCCAGAAAAGAGCCCATATTTTAGAGGGATTAATAATAGCCCTGAACAATCTGGACAAGACAATAAAACTTGTCAAAGAAAGCAAATCAGTTGAAGAGGCAAAAAAAAGCCTTATGGCATCTTTTAGCCTTTCAGACGAGCAAAGCACGGCTATACTTGAGATGAGGCTGCAGCGCCTGACTTCAATGGAGCAGGAAAAGGTTAGGAATGAGCTAAAAGATTTATTGAAGCTTATAGAAGAGCTCAAGTCTATTTTGCAGTCGCCTCAAAAAATTCTCGACATAATCAAAAAAGAGCTTTTGGAGCTTAAGGAGTCTTATGGCGACAACAGAAGGACAGAAATTATAGAAACCGAGGCAGCTCACTTCGAGGTAGAAGACATAATAGAGGAAAATGAATGCGTTATAACAGTAACCCATTCAGGCTACATAAAAAGGCAGCTTTTGCAGGCTTACAGGCAGCAAAGGCGCGGCGGGAAAGGGCATATAGCCACAACAACCAAGGAAGAGGATTTTGTAAAGGATATATTTATTGCAAGCACCCACTCCTACATACTCTTCTTTACAGATAAGGGCAAAGTCCACTGGCTAAAGGTCTATAGCATACCTGAGGCTTCAAGGCAGGCAAGAGGAAAAGCCATAATTAACTTGTTGGATTTACAAAGTGACGAGAAGGTTACGGCATATGTTCCTATAAGGAATTTTGATGATAAGCATTTTCTCATTATGGCTACAAAAAACGGGACAGTGAAAAAAACAAGCCTCTCAGCATACTCCAACCCAAGGAGAGGGGGAATAATAGCAATCTCTCTTGATGCCCAGGATGAGCTGATAAATGTAAAGCTTACAGACGGAAACAAGGAAATTATCTTGGCCACAGGAAACGGCATTGCAGTAAAATTCAATGAAACTAATGTCAGGGCAACTGGAAGGTCTGCTCAGGGAGTAAGGGGCATAAGGCTTTCAGAAAATGATAATGCCATAGGGATGGTTGTGGCAACAGAAGAAAAAACCCTGCTTACTGTAACTGAAAACGGCTATGGAAAAAGGACAAAAATTTCCGAGTACAGGCTAATAAACAGAGGAGGCTCTGGAGTGAGGAACATTATATGCTCTGAGAGAAACGGCAAGGTTGTAGCTGTAAATTCAGTAAGCGATGAAGATGAAATAATGCTCATAACAAAAAAAGGCATTACAATAAGAATGCCTGTCTCCCAAATATCTGTCATAGGAAGAGCCACGCAGGGAGTAAGATTAATCAAGCTGCAGGAAGACGATAAATTAGTAAGTGTGGCTAAGATTGTGAAGGAGTAGGAAAGATATTTAGCAGAATCTATCCTTTGAGCCAATGCTCAAAATTAGACGTGATGCTTAGCCAAATAAATTCCCCAACCAAAACTTTTTATAATCTTTCTCAAAGCCTCCTGATAAAAACGTTAAAAGGGGGTTATTTTGGGTTTAATTAAAGTTTCATTGTTTTTGGCCTTGTTTCTGTTTCTTGCATTTAGCGCTGATGCCGCATGGGAGCAATTCCAGTTTGATGATGTTAACAGCGGAAAAGCTGAAGGTATAGGATATCTTTATGATGTAGCCTTAACGAATAGAACCAATTTAGATTATGGAAGCAATAAGCAGCCGCTGGTAAGTGATATTAATATTGACGGTGAAAATGAAATTGTTATTTTTTCCAAAGGCCGCTTAAACATTTTTGACAGCAATTTAGGCTTAATAGACGCAATAGCTATTGGGGCTTTGCAGGGACAGCCTGCGCTTTTTGATACAGACAGTGACTCTTTTAAGGAAATAATTTTTATTTCAAACATGGGTTCCAAAGGCTATTTTTTTGTTTATGAGTACAATAAGGGCTTTAAGCAGGAGTTTAACTTTACTGTAGCAAATAGCTGCAGCGGAAGCGGAATAAAATGCACTTTAATAGGCAGCACCGGCGTTTGCATTTTCATGGACAACTCTCAGTATGTCCATACTGTAAACATGACCTCCCAGCAGGATAAAAGTTATATGGCTTCTACATATTATGATGCCAGAGAAAAAATTCCGGCTATAGGCGATTTGCATAATAATGGAAGCCTGGAAGCCGTATTCTGGTTTGATGCAAACGGGGACAATGAATACGGGCTGTTGGCATTTGATATTTTAAACAGCCAGCCAGACTCCGGGTTTGGTGATAATGGGATAGTTGACGATATTATCCGCCCTTACAGCACAAGGTTTTTTTTGAAAGGCCACCCCGTGCTTGTTGACTTAAATACTGA
>JAHWGX010000011.1 GCA_019323655.1 Candidatus Woesearchaeota archaeon
GAAATTCTTGCTAACTTAAAGATTAAGTTAGCATGTTGGCTGAAAACCGGCCAAGGCATTTGATATTTTTTGAGAATTTTATGAAACTGATCGGTGGAAAACTGGTTTTAGTGAGCTCTACTGCTTATAATGGCTAAGGGGCGTCATTCTGGGATTGTAGTATCGGATTGCCATTATGAAGTTGTCCAGACAAAAATCTGCGGGATTTATGTTGACAAAACAACAATTGATTGTCAAGGCATGAGTGGCTTAATGAAAGCAATTGAGGAAGGTAATTTTGTTAGGTACGGTTCTCCTGAGAATGGACCATATGTAAGCAGAGGAAGCTGGCTAAGGGGTATGGGTCTTACCACTTTTTTATAGAAGTCGCCACAAAAACCTTTATAAACTTCCAGCTCTTCTCCTTTTTACCGGTGGTTAGGATTATTAATATTGGGGTGCTAGCATCTACAAAAGCGACTGATTTGCAGGCAATAATTGATGCTGTAGAAAAGAAGCAGTTAAATGCCCAGATTAAGGTTCTGATTTCTGACAAGAAAGATGCTTATGCGCTTGAAAGGGCTGAAAAGCACGGCATAAAATCTATATTTCTTGACCCCCAAGGCAAGGGAAAGGAAGAATATGACAAGGAAATTGACAGGATTTTGCAGGAAGAAAAAGTTGAGCTTGTGCTGCTGGTTGGATATATGAAAATAATAAGCCCCTGGTTCGTGAATAAATGGCTTAACAAGGTTATGAACATACACCCAAGCTTATTGCCTGCCTATGCAGGAGGGATGGACTTAAATGTGCATGAGGAAGTTTTGAAACGCGGTTGCAAGATAACCGGATGCAGCCTTATATTTATTGATGAAGGCGCAGATACAGGCCCGATAATACTGCAAAAAGCTGTGGAAGTTAAAGATGATGACACAGCTGAAACACTAAAAGAAAAAGTCCAGAAAGCAGAGCAGGAAATTTTAATTGGGGGAATAAGGCTTTTTGCAGAAGGAAAATTAAAAGTAGATGGAAAAAGGGCAAAAATTCTGGAGTAGGGTTTAATCGAAATGAAAACAGCCTTAATTTCAGTGTCAAACAAGGAAGGGATTGCTGAGTTCGCTAAAGGCCTGAGCAAATCGGGAATAAAAATATTGTCTACAGGAGGAACTGCAAAACTGCTGGAAAAAAATAATATTCCTGTAACACTGGTTTCTGAATACACTGGAAGCAAAGAAATCCTTGATGGAAGGGTAAAGACCTTACATCCGAAAATTCATGCCGGCATATTGGCTGTAAGAAAAAACAAAGAGCATATGGAAGAGCTAAAGAAAAACAAAATTGAGCCAATAGACATTGTTGTTGTAAATCTTTATCCTTTTGAAGAAACTGTGGCAAAGAATGCAGGCTTTGAGGAGGCCATTGAAAATATTGACGTTGGAGGGCCTTCTATGGCAAGGGCTGCTGCTAAAAATTTTGAGGATGTTGCTGTAATTGTGGACCCTAATGATTACAAATCAGTTTTGGATGAGATAAAAAAAGGAAAAGTAAGCGCGGATTTAAAATCTGAATTGGCATTAAAGGCTTTTGAGCATACTGCAAGATACGATACAATAATAAACCAGTATTTTAATGAAAAGTTCGGAAAAAAATTTCCCGGTGTAATGAACCTTACATTCAAAAAAGTTCAGGATTTAAGGTATGGCGAAAACCCCCATCAAAAGGCAGCTTTTTATGCTGATCCGTTTATTTATGAAAATTCTGTCGGAACAATAAAACAGCTTCATGGGAAAGAGCTTTCCTTCAACAACATTCTTGACATAGAAAATGCTTTTGAGCTTGTTAAAACCTTTGAGCAGCCAGCAGCAACTGTTGTAAAGCATACTAACCCGGCTGGCTGCGCAGTTGCAAACACAATAGACGAGGCTTTCAAAAAAGCCTATGATGCTGATTCCCTGTCGGCTTTTGGAGGAGTCGTGGCTTTAAACAGGAACTGCACAGAGGAAATTGCAAAAATGATAAAGCCTGTATTCATGGAAGTTGTTATATGCCCAAAATTCGAAAAAAATGCCTTGAAGATTCTTATGGAAAAGAAAAATATAAGGCTGCTTGAAGCTGGAGGGGTAAAAACTGCAGAGAAAGGCTACGACATGAGGAAAGTTGTGGGCGGCCTTCTTGTGCAGTCAAGAGAGTCCCCTGCAAGACTATTGGAGAGCAAAAAGCTTAAAGTAGTGAGCAAGAGGAAGCCGACTGAGGAAGAGATAATGCAGATGAAGTTTGCATTTAATGTGGCATGGCATGTTAAATCCAATTCAATAGTTTTTGTAAAAGATAATGTTACTGTAGGGATAGGGGCCGGTCAGATGTCAAGGGTTGACGCTGTAAAAATCGCTGCAAGAAAAGCAGGGGATAAGGCAAAAGGGGCTGTTATGTCGTCTGATGCATTTTTCCCGTTTAGGGATGGAATAGACGAGGCTGCAAAAGCCGGGATCAGCGCAGTAATACACCCCGGCGGCTCAATAAGGGACAATGAGGTAATAGACGCAGCAAACGAGCACAACATGGCAATGGTTTTTACCGGGATAAGGCTGTTTTGGCATTGAATTTGCGTTTAGCAAATTCCACGTTTTTTCCCAGGTTTTTTGCGTAAGCAAAAAAGCTGATGGCAATGGTTTTTACCGGGATAAGGCTGTTTTGGCATTGAAAATGAAAAAAAGAGACTGGAAAAAGTTTTTTTTACTAAGCTGGAAGAACTTGGGGATAGCCATTATTACATGGTTTGCGGCAGTAATTCTGCATAATGCCTTTTACGCTTTGTTTGGATTTGAAGAAGCAATATTTTTTATTATTGCTGCATTTATAATACCCTTATACCTGATAATTTCAATAATTTATACTGCTTACATAAAAATAAAAATAAGGGAGGGCAAATAAGATGTATAAACTACAGCATGACAGAGACAATTGCATAGGCTGCGGTGCCTGCGAAGCGGTTGCACCTGATTTTTTCGGGATGGAGGAGGACGGCAAGTCTAAGCTTAAAGGCGGAAAAAAAGTTGACAATGAGTTGTATGAGAAGGATATCAGTGAAAAAGATTTGCAGGTGAATAAGGACGCTGCTGATTCGTGCCCTGTGAATGTTATTCATATAATTAAGAATGATACTAAAGAGAAGATTATTTAATTTTGTTGGAGAAAAATAAAAAAGCCACTAAGAAATAATACTATTTCTATTTTTTATTTCCAATTATATGTTAAGTAAGGTCATAAAGTATACGCTTTAAAAAAAGCTTGACAAATAAAAATAATTCCGCTGCCTTCGGCAACAAAAAATAGTCTCGGCAAAAATTGTCTGAGAGGAAAGCGGGCGAGAGCATCTGCTTAAGCGAGCTCTCGCAATTCACTAATTTTTGCCTCGGATTAATTGCAATTAGTAGGCGAGCCTGAGCGCTATGGCAGAAAAGCGAAGGCGAGCACTAGATGTTGCGAGCGTTAGCGAGCATATTGAAATTCAATTTAAAGAATAACAAAATGTAACCTTGGGAAGTTTACTTTACATTATAAAAACCTTAATAAACCGAATAAAGCTACACCGGGCCATGGAAAATAAAAAATGCCCTGAATGCGGTTCAGGGAACATAAAAATAATTGGTTATGCCGGAATTAAATGCATTTTGTGCGGTAATTGCGGCTATGATGAAAGCAGGCAGTATGAGGTTTATCCTGAAGAAAAAAAGCCGCAGAAAGAGAAAAGCAGGTATACGCCATATAAGGCAGGGGGCTTTGGAAGGGGCAGGAAGTAAGAAGCTTGTTACAATAAACTAATTGCAACAATGAAAATTTATTAACTAAATAAAATTATGATAGAAAATCCAATAATAACAAATAATTGAAACTAAAACAATAAGAATAAGGTTAATAATAAAAAATAAAATAATTGAAAAATGGAAATAATGAAGGCAAAGCATGCGGGCTTCTGTTTTGGGGTCAAAAGGGCAATAGAGATAGCAGAGGAAACTGCAGCAAAAAACAAGAAAGTTTATGTTTACGGCCAGCTGGTGCATAATGAAAGGGTTATTGAGGAATTGCAGAAAAAGGGAGTGGTTTTTGCAGAAGATATTGATGAAATCCCTGACAATGCTGTCACGGTTTTAAGGGCGCATGGGGAGCCCGGAACAACTTACAGGAAACTTGGGGAAAAAGGAATTACCGGGGAGAAGCTTAAAGACGCAACATGCCCATTAGTAACTTTAGCCCATAATGTTGCAATTAAACTGAAAAACAACGGGTATGATGTGATTGTATTTGGCAAGAAAAACCATCCTGAAGCTGTCGGAATAAGCTATTGTATAAAAGGAAAAGGCACACTCATAATTGAATCCCCGGATGATGCATCTTCTGTTGCTGATTACATAAAAAAAAATAATTTGAAGAAAGCGGCTATAATCTCTCAAACGACAATGTCTGTAAGCGGCTATAAGATGCTGATAGAAAGAATCAATAATCTGCCAAATAAAAAATTTGAGCAGCTTCATTTAAATCTTAAAGATATGGAAAAGGATTTTGTTTTTGTGGATACAATATGCAATCCTACAAAGCAGCGGCAGTCTGATACAGAGGAAATTGCGAAAAAGGCAGATGTAATGATAGTCATTGGAGGCAAAAATTCAAGCAACTCAAAGGAACTGGCTGCAAAAAGCAGGGAACTGAATGTTAAAACTTATTTTATACAATCAGCAAAGCAGCTGAAAAAGGAATGGCTTAAAAATAAGAGCAGGATTGGAGTAACTGCAGGAGCTTCAACTCCTGATATCACCATTAATGAAGTTATTGATAAGATAAAGAAAATAGCAAGGAGTCAATAAAACTAAGGGCAATCAAAAATAAATTTAATCAAAAAAGAAAAGGGTATAGTCCCAAAATAAATTTCCATCTAAAGATGGGAGTTTCTCACGCAGCTATCAATTCTAAGCTTTTTCCTCCATTTTTCTTTACGACTTCTTTTTTAAGTAGCCTAATAAGCCTATCATTAAAATCTGAATTACTCATTTTAATATCTATTTTTGTCAAAATTATGGGGTATTTTGTAATTTTTATCAGTTAGTTTTGCAGTAACAATCCTGCTTGTCCTGAACTTCCTCATAGCTTTTCTGAGATGGCAGTAGCCAATAACGTATTTCCTTGCTTTATGATAAACATCAATCTCCCTTTTCCTTGTTTCAGCAGAAGCCATGTCAAAATAGCCAATTTCAACTGTTTTTTGATTATTAAAAGCGTTTTCAATCTTTCTGTAAACTGATTCATTAATCTCATTATTGAATGTATCATATCTCCTTCTTAACACTGTTTTCTTAGTTTTCTCGCTTTCTTCTTTTGGAAGCAATTTCTCAATTTTTTTTATTATTGGTTTTAGTCCTTTCCTGTCAGCAATTTTTTCATCATAATGGTCTAATTCCCAGTCATCTGAAGGATTTACGATTAAGCCTTCATCAAATGCTTTTAATATTTGGTATATCTGTTTCGCTTCTTTTACCAAGAGCTTTAATTCAACCATTTTACTTTTTGGGAATTTTTTTTGTAAATTTAAGTTCTTTAAGTTAATTCCCAGATATCTTCCAGCAGTAGTGCCAAGCGTCCGATATAACCTGGCATTTCAAATTGCTTCTTTATTTTGCGTTTGATAATCGCTTCTGCTTCTTTTTTGCCATTAAATGTAGATAATTGTCTTTAGAGACAATGGATTTGCCTGTTTTTTGCTCTATTTCCTTTCTTGTGTTTTTCGCTATTGTGCCTCCTTCAATAGCTGAATGCTTACACTGATTGAAGCCTTTGGAATCTTTTGAGACAGTGATGTCTGTTGTTGCCTTTTCCCCAACCATAGTCAATATCAATTCCCAATCAGTCATGTGGTCTCTTAAATTTTGATTTTTTCTTTTTAAGCCTTTAAATCTCTTATAATCTCTAACAGTTTTATCAAATGTAGCTTTTGAAATCTCATTTGTTAGTATAGCAAACTCTTTTTGCTCTTTGATGCCCCTGCTTTCCCACTCATCTGTTAAATCCTGCCTTATTGCTATGCCTCTTAGCCTTTTGTCTATCCAGTCTTTAGGATAGCCTTTTAGCTCATAATACTCTTTTACCCTATCTTGGGCTAATTCTGGATTTTCGATTTCCTGGATCCTTTCATAACCCACTTTTGCCAGCCATCTTTTAAAAGGTTCAGCCTTTTTTGAAGGGATTGATTGAATAATCCTAAACATAGACTCTGTATTTGCGCAATCTGTAGGGTAATATTTGCTATCAGAAGCTTGAAATTTCAGTTGTACGATTTTATCGTACAACTCAAATCCTTCTTCTTTAAGTTTTCTTTTAAGGTCTGACCAATACCGTTTGGGTATAGAACTATCAGTTAATATTCCTATCACATCCACAATAGAGAAATACCACCCACTATTATACCATCTCCTCCTAATCTCCTTTCCCTGAAACACAACTAAAGATTTTTCGTTATTTTCCATATAAACACCGCAATATGGGAGATTTGCCTGACTTATAAGCCTTACGCGAACATGTCCAGTGGACTATTTCCTATTTCCTTAACGATTTTTGTCAAAAGTGGAAATTTGCCCAATCCATCAGCATAAACTAATGATTTTCTTGGTTATTTTGATTATTTGAAATGGATTGGGGGATAGTTATTCTTTTTTCACTACACATTTTTTAAATATGAAATACAATGAAATTATAGATATTGCAAATAGGGAACCAAAAGCGAAACTTAATCCAAGATGCCACGTTCTTTGATTAATAGCATTTTGAATCAAAACGGTTGCTTCTTCATTGCTCATATTCTGAAATAGAATATTCTGTGTTTGGACAGGTGGGTACTCCTTCTGCAATTCCCCTAATCTTTTTTGGATAGAATCTAACTCTTCTTTTATACCATCTAATTGATTTATATTCTCTTGTAATTTCACCTCAGCAGTATTAATCTCGCTACTTTCCAATTCTATTTCTGATGTTCTTCGTTCAATATCTTCAATCTTTGTCTTGATACCATTAATTTCTGAGGGCAATTCATTAAACAATGCAAGTTTTTGATTTAATTCATTTAACGATTCCTTAATCTCATCAGCTCTTTGGCTAATTGTTCTAGCTGTTGTGATTGATTTATAGAACTGTGCCCCAATCACAATTCCAATAATTATGATAATTGCCAATATCGCAATAAAAAGAGGTATTATTTTACCAATTCCTTTTTTACTCATTTCAAACTTCCCCCAATAATTTCTTTTTCTTTATCTGTTATTCCGTAGATTTTGTAAACAATTTTATCAATTTCATTATTTATTTTCTTTAGCTTCTTCCTTTGAAACCATTATCTGCCCTCTTTTCTCCTATGCTTTATTTGGGGGTTTATACCAACTATAGCTTTTGCATTTTGGGCAGGTTTTGGGCTTGTATAATAGTCTTGGGATCCATTCATAGCCACAATACAAGCATTTTTTTATGGAGATGTTCTTAAACCCCCTAACTAAAGATTATAAGCAACAGCAATATATAAATGTTACTTGAAGGTCTACTCCCTTAATTTCTTCACTGGAATCTGGATTAGCTAAGAAGAACAATCTAAAAATTCTTTAATGCCACTCCTTTCATTGCATGAAAAGTAGAATAGGACAACATTCATCCCACAAATACCCTAAAAAATTACAAAGCAATTTCTGGGACACCAAAAATTTCAAAGAAACTTGTTAGTGAATTTAGGGGTATTCTGCCTACTTTCTATATAAAAATAATCTTATTTTGTAAAGAATCCTGCCCTTTCCGGGTCAAACTTCCATTCTGAAGGGAGTTTTCCTGTGGCTTTGTAGTGCTTTGCAAGCCGCTTTATCTTTGACTCTGTCAGGGTAAGGCCTATTTTTGCTGTTTCGTCTTTACGGTTTGTCTCCAGGTGCTTCCTTATTGCAACAGACTTTCTTATCATAGCCATTAAGTCGTCAGGAAGCTCTGCAGCCAAATTTTTTTCCTTTAATATCTGGGAAATCTTTTTCTTGCAAAGAAGCCCCACAGCAGGAATCCCATATGTATCCCTAAGTATTATTCCCAGCTCGGATGAGCTTTTTCCTTCTTTTGCCAGCTTGGAGATTAAAAGCTCTACCTCATGCGGCTTGTACCCAAGCCATATTGGCAGGACTTTCTTGATTGGCTTTTTAGAGCTGCTCTTGCCGTGCTTTCTTGAATGCATTCGCGCCATTTTTATCAAAATTCAAATGTTTATCAATGCGGAAACAAAAAGAATTATTTGTCTCCAGCATAAGCGAGCCATGAATTTTCGCCATACCTTCCAGCGATATGACCTGCTTATCTCTTGATTGCTTAAGGGATAGAGCATCAGTTTATAAATATTTTGAAAAAAAGGGGTTTTAGGGAGAATAAATCCCCTAAAACAAAAATTAAAAAAATTGTTGAGCTTGTAATCGGCTCTCATTTAGAGCAATGCCGCAGGGTGGTAAGAATCTTGTATAAACTTGAAAGTGGTGGTAATAAACGGAAAGTTTATAAATAAGTTGCCTGTTCAATGGAAAATGGCGATTGAAACACCTGCAGATGGGCCAAGTAGTAATACAATTTTAATTAAAGACACTAAAACGCCGATTAAAATCTATGTTAATCCAACTAAACCTACTTTAGAAGCTATTTCTAGGAGATATGAGTTTTTTAATGGATCTGTAATAGGACACTTTTTAGAGAATGGTTCCATCTATGCTGTAGGAACAACAAGAGAAGGTTTGATAGCGGTTATTACTGGTGTTAATGGTATTTCGAAAGATCAAATTCTTGTTTATAATTCTGGATGGTACGATAAAAATATTGAGCAAATTCGAGTAACAGGAGGAGTTTCATCCCCAAGCAATCTTAATCTTGTTGATATGACTAAACTTGATAGAAGCTCAAAACCAGAAAACCCGGGTGAGATTGAACAGTTGGTCAAAGAAATTTTATTTTCTATGGGAACATCTTTTTTATATCGGAAAGAAAAAGATAATTTAAGAAGTTGTTTTCCAGTATTTAAGAGATATTCAATGGGGTAAAAACATTGCCTTGTCACTTTCAACAAAACTCATCCAAAGTCTTATGCGTTTTCAAAAAATCATCTGCTTTCTTTAAAATCTCTTTTGCGTTTTTGAAGGTTAACTGCTCTATTGCTTTTTTGTAAGGGAGCCATTTGAAGCCTATGTGCTCGAAAGAAAGCTTTACTTCCTTTGCTTTTGTTTTTGCAAGGTA
>JAHWGX010000012.1 GCA_019323655.1 Candidatus Woesearchaeota archaeon
CAAAGAAAAACAATATGATTGAAGAGGCGCGAAGAAAATTTGTGCTGTATGAAAGGATGATGGGGTTTGCTGAAGCGTAATTATCAACAAGGGGGGAACTTATGAAATAGTTATGCAACCAAACATTATTTTATGAACCTTTTTAAACACCAAAATTTTTCTTATTATTATGCAAAAATTCAAATTTTTGGAGCACACTGCAGATGCAAAATTCCAGGCTTATGGCAAGAACATGGAAGAAGCTTTTAGTAATGCAGCTTTGGCCATGTTTTCAGTAATTACAGACACAAAAAAAGTAAATAAAAAAATAAAAAAGGAAATTAAAGCCAATGGCAAAGACTTAAAATCCTTGTTATATAATTTTTTAGAAGAGTTGCTGTTTCTGATTGACACTGAAAATTTTTTACTGAGCAAAATTGAAAAAATATCTATAAAAAAAACAGGCAGCGAATACAGCTTGAACTCTGTCGCTGCTGGAGACCAAGCAGAAAATTACGAGACAAGCGGGGACATAAAGGCAATTACTTATAATGAGATGGAAATTAAAGAGGAAAAAAATAAGTCAATGGTGCAGGTTGTTTTGGATTTGTAATAGGAGATTAAGATAATGAAATATAAGATAGAACAAAAATTTATTTGGTACTTAATTATAATTGGTTTGCTCATAACTTTTGTTATTTGGAATATTAATAAGTGGGCTTGTAACTGGAAACATAACATTGAGACTTTTTACAGCAAATATAGATAAGCATTTAGGTGATTTTGCAATCATCTTCCTTATCTACTTAATATGTTTTGTTGTTCTTTCAATTTATTTTATATATGTATTGAAACTTGCAATTAATAAGAAAAAATAAAAGAAATTATAACTTAAACAATTCTTTACATTTGTTTACATCTTCTTTTTTATGAATAGCTAACTCATAAAACTTAGTTCCAATTCCACTAAATTTAGGACCATAAAGTTTAGACTCTACTCTAAATATATTCTTTAGGTGCTTTGAAAGGATTATTAGGTTCTGTTCCAGATTTGAACAAATTCTTAGTCTAAAGTTCTTATCAATTTTTGTTCTTTTATTAATAAAATGGATTATATAGTATTTCAATTTTTCTTCATCTTCTGGAAAATTCCAATAGTAGTTCACATAAGAATCAATCGCTTCTTGCAATTTGGCTTTTTTAGCAGGATGCAAAAATCCAATTTCCTTCTGAAATTTGGTTAGATTCTCTTTGCCGTAAATAAACAACCTCAATGTTTTCCTCTTCTTTAAACTTTTAATTATTGATTCAATTCCAAATTTTTTAAGACTATTGTGTATTTGTATTAAACCCCTTTGGTTAACAGAGTCAGTGCCAATATGCCTATTTTTAGCCTTTTTAACCAAAACCCAACCTTCACAATCAAAGAATGCTCTTAACCAATATCTTAAGTTATATCTATCTAAATCAGGCATTTTCCATTTTCTAGAATAATATGAGAAATTTTCTGTTAAAAATTTATAAACTTTCTTACTTTGAATTCGACACCTTCCATCATTTGTAATGTAAGGTTTTAAACCAAAAAATTTCTCAAAACGAATTTGAAAATCTTTCAATAAAACTAGATTGGTATTCCTAAATCCAATATGATAATACCTCTGTTTTTGAGTTTCAGGATTTTTAATTACATAACCCTCTGCACAGAGATAAGCGTGAATGATAGATAAATTTTTATCAAATTTTAACATTTTAAATCACCAATCTTTCTTGGAATGAAACTATTTTAAATGATTTTTAGCAAATCAAAATCATAATTTAATGGTTGGATAAGCTATAAGTGATTTAAAATGTGTAGAATAATCCATTTATATACCTCACGCGTGAATGTCCAGTGGGTTCTATGCCCAGTGCTTAGGTAAACTATATAAATAAACAAAAACTTCTCTTTTAGGGATTAATATGGTAGAAGTTAAAAAAATAAATGAATTTGTTTGGCAAATACCAAAACAAGGCGGAATGAAAGTTCCCGGTACTATCTATGCTTCTGAAAAGCTAATGGAAAAGATTAAGCAAGACAATACGTTACAGCAAGTAGCTAATGTAGCTCATTTAAAGGGAATTATAAAGCATTCTATAGCCCTCCCCGATGCGCATTCCGGTTACGGTTTTCCCATAGGAGGTGTTGCGGCATTTGACATGGAAGAAGGAGTTATAAGCCCGGGAGGAGTTGGCTATGATATTAATTGCTTAACCGAAGATTCAAAAATATTAACAGAATTTGGATATTCTAAAAATATAGGTGATTTTGAACAGGATTTTGTTGAAGTTGAAAATCCCAATTCAGAGTATGTTCTTAGGTCTAAAAAGAGCATATTAAATGTTATTTCATTTGATTATGGCCAAAATTCTTTTTCTTCCAAAAACATTCTTTATTTTATGAAGAAAAAACATTTTGGCTCAATAATCAAAATCAAAACTAAACTTGGCTATAGTCTTAAAGTAACAGAAGAACACCCTCTCCTAACAAAACTAGGGATGATTCAAGCCAAATCCCTAAAAAAATATCAAGAAATCTCTATCAATCCATTTGAAGGTGTGTCTTTTGAAGATATAACTGATGACTTCAACATTCTAGAAGATAAGGAATTCTCTAAAGAAGAAAGAAAGGAGCTAGAAAAAAGAAATATCCTGCCATTGAAGTTAAGTAATCCTAAAACTCCAATTTTAACAAAACTGTTTGGTTACCTGTTAGGTGATGGGAATATCTATATGAGCAATAAAAGAGGACGTGTTTGCTCCTATGGTTCTGAAGAAGATCTTAAAACTATAAAAGAAGATTTTGAAAGATTAGGATTTTCAGCAAGAATTTACAAAAGAACAAGAACTCATAAAATAATAGACCAATATGGAACAAAATTTTTTACTGCAGATAATTTTGAATTGCATTTATCTTCCAAATCCTTGGTAAAATTGTTCTATAATTTAGGCTATCCAAAAGGGATTAAAACTTCAACATCATTTTTAGTTCCAGACTGGATAATACAAGGCCCAAAATGGATAAAAAGATTGTTTTTATCTGGATTGTTTGGCGCTGAACTTTCTTCACCTAGAGTGCATACAAAAACTGGTTTTGATTGCCCAGTACTTTCAATGAATAAAAATAAATATTTTATAGATAATGGGAGAAAATTCTGTATACAGGTTATGAGTCTATTGGAAGAATTTGACGTTAAAACAGATAAAATAAGCGAAAGAGAAGAATACAAAAACCAACAAGGAAAAACATGTAGAGTAAGGCTTCAGATATCTTCTGATGAGGATAATTTAATACGATTATGGTCCAAAATAGGATTTTCATATAACAAGAAGAGAGAATTGCTGTCAAATATTGGAATTTTATACATCAAGGAAAAAAAGCTTTTGACTCAAAAACGTTCAGAATTAACCAATAAAACCAAAGAGCTAAAGGAAAAAGGATTAAAACTTAAAGAAGTTCAATCTTTATTGAAATGTGAATATGCAAATAAGAGATTCATAGAAAGACACTACTACGAATCAGCAGGACAAAGAATTTCTCTCAATTTTATATCTTTTGAAGACTTTAAAAAATTAAAATCGACAGAATACAGCAAGTATGGTATATTTTTTGACTCAATTGACACTATTGTCAAAGAAGATTATAAGGGGTATGTTTATGATTTAAATATAGATAAAACCCATAATTTTGTTGCAGATAATATTGTAGTTTCTAATTGCGGTGTGCGTATGCTGAGAACAGACTTAAAAGTAAATGATGTTTTATCAAAAAGAAAAGAATTGCTCAATGAGCTGTATAAGGAAGTTCCTGCAGGTGTAGGAAAGGGGGGGATCATGAAACTTCCTAAATCTGTTTTAATGGAAGTTTTAAGCAAAGGCGCGAGATGGGCTATTGAGCAGGGATACGGAACAGAAGAAGACCTACAGAAAACAGAAGAATACGGAAATATGGAAGCAAATGCGCATGATGTTTCTGAAAAAGCTTTGCAGAGGGGAATGCCCCAACTGGGGACTTTAGGCGCTGGAAACCATTTTCTGGAGCTCCAAAAAGTTGAGCAGATTTTTGACAGGGATATTGCAAAAAGCTTTGGGATTGATGAGGAAAACCAGATTACTGTTATGATTCATTGCGGCTCTCGGGGCTTGGGGCATCAGGTTGCTTCTGATTACATCAAAAAAATGGAAGATAAGTATGGAATTGCCAATCTGCCGGACAGGGAGTTGATAAATGCGCCAATAAGCTCAGAGCTTGGGCAGAAATATTACAATGCCATGTGCGCTTCTGTTAACTTTGCTTTTTCAAACAGGCAGATGATAGCGCACTGGACAAGGGATGTTTTTGAAAAAATTTTTGGGACAAAGGAAGGGATGAAACAGATTTATGATGTCTGTCACAATCTTGCAAAATTTGAGAAGCATGAAGTTGAAGGAAAAACAAAAGAGGTTTGCGTCCACAGAAAAGGCGCTACAAGAAGTTTCGGGCCTGGACGGGAAGAAATACCCAAAGCATACAGAAGCATAGGGCAGCCTGTTATAATACCTGGAAGTATGGGAACTGCATCTTATTTGCTTGTTGGAACAAAAAAAGCAGAGGAAATCAGTTTTGGCAGCACTGCACATGGCGCTGGGAGAGTAGGCAGCAGAAGTGAGGCACTAAGGACTTTAAGAGGGGAGCAGGTTGCAAGGGATTTGGCAAAGAAGGGCATTGAAGTCAAAGGCCCATGGAAAGGCCTTGCTGAAGAAGCTCCCCAGATGTACAAGGACATTGATGAAGTTGTAAGAGCAAGCCATAAATTGGGAATAGGAAAACTTGTTGCAAGGCTCGTGCCTCTTGCAGTTATGAAAGGGTGACAAAATTTATGGAATTATGCTTAATTTTTTTTAGTATGCCTGTTTAAAATAATAATACAATTTCAGGTCGTTAGCAATTCTTTGAAAATCTTCCACAATTTTATCTTTGTTTTCCCCACTCACCATGATTTTTTCTGAAAGGACACAACAATGTTTACAATAGCCGCTCTCTGCAGAGACATCATATCCCCTTTCTTTTAAAGATTTTATTAAATTCTCTTCTTTATTTCTGAGTTCTTGGATATTCCGATCTCTGGGACTCAAAGCCCTAAATGTGCTAGCTACATTAAGCCTAAACTCAAGAGTTGTATTTGTCACAGCCTTACCACGTGTTATAATACTGCCTAGAAAACACTGAAACTTATAAACTTTGTTTTAAAGAACTTGCCTAAGAACTATAATTCAAACTCATCAATGAATCCTGTAATCAGCTTGTATTTCTCAATAAACTCAATAATTGTGGCTATCTCGTTTTCAGTGATCATAGGAATACTTGCAGGAATTGTTCCGGCTTACCAGGCTTCTAAATTGAAACCGGTTGATGCTTTGAGGTATGAGTAAAATTTTCATAAAAAACCTTAAATATTCCTGAAATAAAACTGTTTGTTATGCCGCTTATAGAGTCTTTTTCAGGAATCAGGGGGATTTATGACGATGGCTTGGACGAGAGGGTTGCTGAGAGATATGCTTATTCTTACTTCCAATACCTGAAAAACAAGCATAAAGACAGGAATTTGAAGATTGTCATAGGGACTGATACAAGGCAATCTAAAGATATTTTAAAAAATTCCTTTATTGAGGCTTTAGACTGCGATATCATAGACTTAGGCATAGCATCAACTCCTATGGCAGAGTTTGCTGTAAGGCACTTCAAGTCTGATGGAGGGGTTATAATAACTGCTTCGCATAACGAGCCTTACTGGAACGGATTTAAATTTCTGGACAATGACGGGGCTGTTTTAAGGCCAAAGGATATGGAAAAGGTCATAGCACTGTACAATAAACTAAAAACATTAAGCGATGAAGATTTTTTTGATAAGCAATTGTACAATAAAAATAAAAAATATGAAGAGAAGGATACTGGGAAGATAAAAATAAAAAAAATATACAAGGCCTATAATGAGATAAATAATGCATATTCTGATTACATACTGAATTTTTTATCAAGGGAGGACAAGGCAAAAATAAAAGATTCAGGCCTGAAAATTATTATCGATCCTAACGGCGGAACAGGAATTATTGCCAAGCCAATACTGGAAAAGCTTGGAGTTAAAGTGCATGGGATTAATATGAAGCACGGCGTTTTTAACAGGGTTGTTGAGCCCAATGAAGATTCGCTGCTTTACCTGTCAAATGAGGTAAGGGACAGGGACTGTGATTTTGCTGCCGGATTTGACTGCGATGCAGACAGGGTTGAGATAATGACACTAAGAGGCCTGGTTTCAGGAAACCATCTGCTTGCGCTGATTGCCGACGATATTCTGAAAGATTCAAAGAATAAGGCAGTTGTAGCAAATGACGCCACTTCCGGGATGGTCAGGGAAACAGCAAAAAAGCACAATGCAAATTATATTGAAACCCAGGCGGGGGAAATAAATGTTGTCGATAAGATGTATGAGCTTAAAGCCCCGGTTGGAGGGGAGGGAAGCAGCTCCGGTGTTATAATCCCGCCTTCAAGGTGCAGGGACGGAATATTGACTTTAATTTACCTGCTGAAAATACTTGCAGAAAGAAAAACAAAACTCGAAAGCTTGATAAAGTCTCTGCCTGCTTACTGTAATATAAAAAGGAAAGTTAAAGTAGATTCCGGAAAATACAATAAAATCAAGGGCAAATTAGCCGGTTATTATGCAAAAAAACAAGGCAAAATAAGAGACTCAAAGGATGGCAGTTTGAAAATATTTTTAAATGGGAACTCCTTTATCTGGTTCAGGACATCAAAAACAGAGGCTGATGTGTTGAGGGTTATTGCAGATTCTCCGGAAAAAGAGCAGGCAGAATCAATAATGGAAGAAGCCCTGGGTTTGCTGGAGAGCAAATAAGCAAGGTTGGTAAAATGCCCACTAATGATCTGTGCAGGAAGTGCAAAATAGAAATGGGGGTAGTAAGAGAGCAGGTAATAGCAGGGACCAAATACAGGATTCTAAAATGCGAGAAGTGCAGGCATGAGGTTGCAAGGGCAGAAAATTCAGAATAATTAAATAGGCTTATGCATAACCTTATTCTATGAAATGTGATAACTCAAGACTTTTGCGGGATTCATTAGTGAGATATGTATTTCCATTTCTCAACAAAAATAATGCAAAAAAAAGAAAGCAGAGCAGACTTGAGGAGACAGTAAACAGAGAAAAGGCAAAGCTAAAGCCTTTAGAGCTTGTTTTTCTGGAAGATCTGGTAAACTCGTTTTTGGCTGACAAGAAAACCGGAATGTCAGACAAAATAAAAACACAAAATATTTCTTTGTTGGGGGACAGCGGTGACGGGAAGGACTTACTTATGCAATTTGCTGCAGAAAGAAAAAAAGAAGATAAGGGTAAATTGCCCTATTCTGTTTCAATAAAATATGAACAGAATGAAGGCAAAGAAGAGCTCAGCATTAAAATTAAGTTAGGCAGTTCATCAAAGAATGAAAAATCAGAAAAAGTAAATGGCTTAGAAGAGGATAAAAAAGAATATTCTTTTGTAATAGCAAAAGAGAATAAGGCAAAGGACAGTTATTCCTTAAGCTTAGTTTATGAAAACAACTATGAGCAGGAGAGGCTGAGCGTTACCTATAAATCCACAATAGGCACATACCTTAACAGAAGGCAGGAAGCCATTAATGATTTTACTGACAGGGTTCCGGGGAAACATATGCATATACTTCCTGAGAGCCTGATGGGAGGAATTCTTGGGTTTACTTACCTGGGGGAAAATTTCATGGCAAGAAGGGCAGATTTAACAGGGGAAACTGCAAAAATGGTGGACATACACGAAAGCATACACACGCCTAATGAATATGAGACAAGGGTTCTTACTTCGTGGATTATGGCAAAAGAAAGGCTTAAGTATATCAAATAATAAAAAAAATAAACTATTATAAAACCAATGTCTTAAAACAAAATGGACAGAAAAGTCTTAGTTCTTGATTTTGATGGAGTGATTTGTGATAGCCTAAATGAATGCATGCTTTCTTCGTATAATGCTTACCTGAAAATAAAAGGGCTGAACAGGATAAAAGATTTGAACGAGATTGATTCAGAAAAGAAAAAAGAATTTTCCGGTTTAAGGCCTTTTCTGAGAGAGGGGAAAGACTATGTTCTCTTCTTTTGGATTATAGAAAACAAAATTGCTGTAAGGACTCAAAAAGACTTTGACAGGGTGAGAGCGCAACAGGAACATGATCTGCCATTATACGAACAGGAATTTTATAAAGAAAGGGAATTCCTGTTAAGCTGCAATAAGGAAAAGTGGCTAAGCTTAAATCCTTTGTATACTAAAGACTTTTTCAGGGAAATAAATAATTTTGTGAATGTTTTCATATTAACTACGAAGAGAAAAGAATATGTAATTGAAATTTTGGATTACCACAGAATAAGCTTTCCTGAAGAGAATGTAATCTATACCGAAGCTCAGGATAAAATAAAAAACCTGTTAGATCTGGTTAAGAAAAAAGACTTGTTACCAGACAAATGCGCCTTTGTGGAGGATCAGGTAGAGTTTTTGACTGAAGCTAAAAATTTTAATATAAACGTTTTTTTGGCTGGCTGGAGTTATGCTTCTGAGGAGCAAAAGGAGAAGGCAAGAAAAAATAGTATAAAGGTAATAAACAAAAAAGATTTTGAAAGAGTAATGAAAGAATTTGGCTGCTGAAAATAAAAAACATTTTTAAATTTACTGACAGTTCTTAGGCTGATGACAGGAGTATACCTACAGACCCATGGGTGCACTGCAAATTTTTCCGAATCAGAAGCAATGAGCGGTTTGCTGGTCAAGGCAGGCTTTTTTATATTGGACAATGCAGAGCACTCAGATGTAATTGTAATCAGCATTTGCACTGTTAAAGGCCATAGTGTCGCTTTGAGGGAGATAAAGAAGTTTAGCGAGCAATTTCCTGACAAAAAACTGGTTGTTGCCGGATGCATAAGCAGGGACATAATACCAAAAATAAGGAAAATAAATCAGGAAGCCAGCTTAGTCAATACCCATAATGTTTACAGGATTGTGGAAGCAGTTGAAGAGTCATTGCAGGGGAATGTTCTGGAAGCGCTTACATACGATAGGGCCAATAAGGCAGAGCTGCCTAAGGTAAGGTCAAACAAGGTTGTCGGAATAGTGCCGATAGCATCCGGCTGCGCGGATTTCTGCTCTTACTGCTCTGTCAGGCTGATTAAGGGAAATATTTTCAGCTATCCTGAAGCATGCATTATAGATGAGGTTAAGAAGAATGTTGGGCAAGGGTGCAAGGAGATATGGCTGACCTCACAAGACAATGGAGCCTATGGCATGGATGAGGGAAAAAGAAAGCTGCCAAAACTGCTGGAAGAAATTCTTGACAAGGTTAATGGGAATTACAAAATCAGGCTGGGAATGATCAACCCGAGGCATGTTATGGGAATGATTGATGAGCTTACCCAGATTTACCAGGATGACAGAATCTTCAAATTTTTGCATATTCCTGTTGAGTCCGGAAATAATGAGATCCTTGGCAGGATGAGAAGAAAATACAATGTTCATGAGTTCAAGGAGACAGTCAGTAAGTTCAGGAGGTATGTTAAAGACATAACAATAGCAACTGACATAATTGTGGGGTTTCCCACAGAGACAGAGATTCAGTTTCAGGATTCTTTGCATTTAGTCCAGGAAATAAAGCCGGACATACTGAATATTTCAAGGTTTTCCCCAAGGCAGAGCACGATGGCATCAAAAATGAAGCAGCTGCCTGGAGACATAAAAAGAGAAAGGAGCAGGATTTTAACAGAGCTTTTTAAGGCTGTAGCTTTAAACCAAAACAAAAAATGGCTTGGATGGGAAGGAAAAATTATAATAGATGAAACAGGAAAAAATAATACGCATGTTGGAAGAAACTTTGCATACAAGCCAGTGATTGTAAGGGGGAATTTTAATTTAGGCGACGAAACTAATGTAAAGGTAAATGACTGCACTGCTTATGACCTAAGGGCAGATGTTTTAGGTTAAACCAAATAAAGAGGATAATAAAAAATTAAATAAAAAAATAAGAATTACTCTCCGCTGCCTTCAGCCGCATCTTCGCTGCTTTCTCCAGTCTGGGCTTCACCACATTCCTTTTTTGTTTCCTCTTTTTGCTCCTCTGTCGCTTCTTCTTTCTTCTCTTCTGCTGGCTGTTCAGCAGGTGTTTCCTGAGTTTGTTCTTCTTCTGCCATTTTACACCTCCAAAAATTTTAGCAAAAAGTCCAGTAATACAAAAAAAATATAATATTATTTAAGAGTTTCTGAAATCAGGATTAATCAAGAACAAGCCCGCATTTTTTGCAGTAAGCTTCCCCCTTTTCAAGGCCTATCTCCCTGCTTCCGCAGTCGGGGCACACTCTAACCTTTTCTTCATGCTTCAAGCTTTCAAGACTGTTACCCCCAAGTTCCATACCCCCTAAAAACAGGGGAGGATTTTTAAATATTTTGGTTTTTCTGATGTTTTTGGTGTCTAATACACAACGTACCACAAAAACTTTAAATACACTGATCAAGGCGTGTTCCTTATGGCAAAAAAAGAAGAAAAGCTTGGCATCTTAATAAAAAAGACAGAGGACTTTTCTGAATGGTACAATGAGGTTGTTATCAAGTCAGAGCTTGCAGAGCATTCCGTAATTAAAGGGTTTATGGTCATAAAGCCGAGGGGCTATGCAGTCTGGGAAAGAATTCAGGATTACTTTGACAAAAGGATAAAGCATTTGGGAGTAAAAAATGCCTATTTCCCATTGCTTGTTCCTGAATACTTTTTTAAGAAAGAGGCAGAGCATGCAGAAGGGTTTGCTCCTGAGCTGGCGTGGATATCTGAGAAAGAGGAAGGAGTAAGGTATGCCATAAGGCCGACATCAGAGACAATAATGTATGACTCTTATGCAAAATGGATAAGAAGCTGGAGAGATCTGCCTTTGCGGGTAAACCAATGGTGCAATGTTCTCAGGTGGGAGGTAAAGCAGACAAAGCTGTTTTTAAGAACCAGGGAGTTTTTATGGCAGGAAGGGCATTGCGTCTATGAAACAGAGGAGGAATGCAATAAGGAGGCATTAACTTACCTTAACGAGTACAAAAAATTATGCGAGGGCATGCTGGCAATACCTGTTCTGGGAGGCAAAAAAACCGAAAAGGAAAAGTTTGCAGGAGCTAAAATAACTTACACTCTGGAGGCTTTAATGCCTGACGGCAAAGCCCTGCAGATGGGCACAAGCCACAACCTCGGGCAGAATTTTGCAAAAGCATTTAATGTTAAGTTTTTGGGGAGAGATGAGAAAGAATATTTGCCGTGGCAGAATTCATGGGGCTTCTCAACAAGGCTGATAGGGGCTTTGGTTATGGCGCATTCCGATGATAAAGGGTTAGTTTTGCCTCCAAAAGTCGCTCCTGTACAGCTTGTGATAGTGCCGATTTACAAAACTGATAATAAAGATAAGGTAATCAAGAAGGCAGTTGAAATAAAAAACAAGCTTAGAGCTTATGATATTGTGCTTGACGACAGGGATGGCTATACACCCGGATGGAAATTCAATGAGTGGGAGCTTAAGGGAATACCTTTGAGGATTGAAATCGGGCCGAAGGATATTGAGAAAAAGCAGGCAGTTTTAGTGAGAAGGGATAATAACCAAAAAGAGTTTGTAAAATTAACACAATTGGATAAGAAAATAAAAATTGCCTTGGAGGATATGCAAAACAGCATGTTTGAAAAGGCAAAGAAACTGTTGGAAGCGAACGTTGCAGAAGCAAACAACTGGGATGATTTTTTAAAGCAGCTAAAAAACAGGAAGCTTGTCAAGGCATTTTTCTGCGGCAATGTAGAATGTGAGGATTCTATAAAAGACAAAACAGGAGGAGCAACTTCCAGGCTGATTCCTTTGGAGCAGATAAAACAAACAGGCAAATGCGTCCATTGCGGCGAAGAAGGAAAGCATCTGGTTTATTTTGGAAAAGCGTATTGATAACTAAGTTATAAAAGTCTCCATCTTATATAAGGGTACCCACTTTCCATAAATATTTAGAAAATATTTCATATACCCATGACCCTGATAAGGCCCATACCAGCATGAATAATCTGCTATGGCAACTAGCTTATAGTTGTATATCACAGATTTACATTCTTCTTGTTTTAAGCCTTTCTCGCTACTAAAAGTAGAAACTATGAAGTTGGTGAAAAGAATAGCAATAAGAAAAATAAAAGCAATTTGTTTAAAGTTGTATTTTAATGGCCTCTTTATCTTAGTTGTTAAATAGTAGATTAGATAAAAATAGCCTAAATAGGAGAGTACAGCCATCATTAGGGTATTATACTTGGTGACTATGTCACTTGAAACGAAATAGAAAGCAGGATAATGCACATACTGCAGGATTTTGTACAGAAGATATCTAATTATTTCTGGAGAGAATAAGATTAGTAAAACTGCAACAATTGCTGAACTATCCTGCCAAGATTTTAGAATGGGAACTTTTTTTATTTTTGATTTTATGGCTTCTATTAATCTAAACTTTGCTATGAGGCAGGAGATGATATATATTGCCAGAAGAACTCCTCCAATAAAGAAAGTGAAAGCCAATAAAAAATCTATTTCAGGAAAATTTACAGTAGCCCACATAAAACCAACTTTATAAGTAAAAGAAAGGAAATTATTTTCCCCTTCGAAATACATACTCCCAAACCTCAAATTACCTTTTCCTATTACGATAAGGAAAATGTAAGTAATCAGTGCAAGTAAGATAAATGTTGTTAGTTTATTCCGAGTAGGCTTTAAAAATTCTATAACCTCTTCTTTTTCCATTTTTTTAGGACTTCTGCTATCAACCCAGAAACATCAATTTTAGCAGCCTTGTTTGGTATTGTGTTTGTAGTGGTAACCTTAATATTAGCCTTTCTTAATTTTTTTAGTGCATTTTCAACAAAAATTCCATGTACAGCTATGCAATAAAATTTTTTTGCGCCTAATTTTTTAATTTTTTTTGCCGCTTCTATGATTGTGTTTCCAGTGCTGATCATGTCATCAACAAAAACAATGTTTTTATTATTGATTTCAATTTTTTTGTTTAAGCTGACTTTGACTTTCCTGCCAGAATACCTTTTCTTTTCCAAGATTAAGTTATCGCAGCCTATTTTCTCAGCAACTTTTCTTGCCCATTTGTAGCTTTCCCAGTCAGGGCCGACAATCAACGGGTTTTTTATGCTTTTTTTAATATAATCTGCGATGTAGGGATTGGCGCTTAATTTTTTAGCTGGGATGGAAAATAAGTGGGAAAGCTGTGTTTCCCTATGAAGATGGGGGTCGATAATGTATGCTTTGTCAAAATATCTGCTGATAAGCTTATCCATTATTTTATTGCTTATAACCTGGCCTGGCTTGAATCTCCTGTCCTGCCTCATGTAAGGAAAATATGGCGCAACAAGAAAAACTTTTTTTGCTCCTAATTCCTTGGCAGTTTCAGCTGCAAATACTGATTCAATTATGCAATCGCTTATGTTACCGTAGAAAGACTGGACTAAAACAACTATTTTGCCTTTTATATTGGCTGTCAGCCTTATGTTAAGCTCATTATCTGGAAATTTCTTTACTTTCAGCGCAGAATAAGGCTTTTTCAGCTTATTGGCTATTTTCTTTGCTAAATGGCTTCCATGCGAGCATCCTATAATCAGCATAGGGTTATATGAAAATATGTTGTATTTATATGTTGCTAAAATATTTATTTGGAAATCTTATCTTGACTAGCTCTACCCAAAAGTTATTTTCGGACTGGGGCAGAGCGGAACTTTAGGCAAAAATCCCTATCGGGCAGTTTTGGTTAATATCCTTGCATGATTCTGCCCACCCACCTCCCCTGAAAAAGCCCCAGCCCTTTTTTTGAATGAATCTTTGATTTCCGGGTAGTGGTGCGAGAAGGGTTGTTTTAGGTAAAAAGGGATAGACTAGTGTTATACAGTTGGTTTTGCGAAAATGCTTTTTAAATAAATTTAAATAGATTAATCATTTATTTTTGATTAGATGAAACGAAAGAAACAAAAAAGTGAAGAAAAAACAAATTGGACACAAGAAGTAATAGCAATAGTTGCTATTGTGACTATGATTGTAACTGCTATTGGGTATTATAACCTGATTAAATTACAAACACCAAGACCTGAATTGATTTTGCATATTCCTGAACAGGCTACTTACTTATGTAAGGGGTTCGCTCTGGAGTCTTATGAAACTCCAGTCAAACTTCTTACACCTTACGGGGTATCAGTTAAAATCGCTAATGTAGGTATGAGATATGCTATTGATACAAAACTTATAATTACTTATGATGAGCCAGACAGTTTTTTTGATGCGTTTTTTGCTAAGGAAAGAAGGGAAGTTAATAAAACTAATCCCAATTATCCAACGTGATGCAGATTCTTTTTAGCTGAAAATGAGGCTAACCTATAAATAGGATTAGCCTCATTGCATGTATGTAACCCACAATGCAAGAAAAATCAATTAAAGATACTATTTCTATCTTTCTATTTAG
>JAHWGX010000013.1 GCA_019323655.1 Candidatus Woesearchaeota archaeon
ACACCCTTTATATAGACCAGGATGAAGAAGGGTTTTACAATCTGCCTGCAGTCTATCATCCGGGATGGTATGTGAATACCGCTTACCTGAAAGTTGGCGCTAGCGCAAAGATTGAAGGTGATTTGGAAGTCCAGGGCAATACCCAGCTGGGTTACGATGACAGCGATATAACCACCATTAGAGGCATTTTGGATGTTGACGGAAATATATTTATAAACTCAGCAGAAGGAGATAGCCTTACTGGGAAAGCCACTGAGCTAGGTTCTGCGGGAATATCGGGCATTTTTGGGGATGGCCTTTGTATAAAGGGTATGTCTACAGGATATGCAGGACATTTCTGCTCTTCAGACGTTAATGCCTACTCAGGATATTTTACAGGAGGCAAAGGTGTTTTAATTAAGGGCGACTTAGAAGTTACAGGAGAATGTATTGGATGCGGGACAGTTGATTATGAAACAGGCTATGTTAAAGGCGATTGCAACAAGAGCGGTGTTGTGAATATGGAGGATGCTAAGTGCATATATGATTACCGCAATGGCAGGAATACTAAGTGTGACGATCCTTTAGTAGATTGTGATGTTGACGGGGATGGTGTTGTTGGACTTAGTGATGCTATGTTTCTTGGGCAGATATTATCCGGAAAAATTAATCCGACATACTTTTTGCCATTTGACTCTATTGCTTCAATTTCACCTTACGCTTACTTTAGGGCATACAGCAATCTTGACGCACTAAAAGCAGATGCAACTGGTTCCACTGCGTATGCAGGCTATTTCACGGGAGGCAAAGGCGTTAAGATTGAAGGGGATTTGGAGGTTAACGGAAAATTAATACAAAAGTATGACCTAGATTTAGACGGCTCAATCGCAGAAAATGATTTGGTAATTATGAAACAGATGTCTGTAGGAATGCCAACACATGACATTTTTGGAGAAGTAATACCTTCATCAAGGGCAGATCTTGACAACAATGGAATTAGCGCAGATGCAGGAGACTTAGGAGCGATGGCAGATATGGTAGCAGAAGCAAGAGACAATTATTATGGAAGGTTTTACGGCAGGGCTGATTGGACCGAAAACGAAGTTCTTTCTGTAAAGTCTGAAAATGCGAATATTTATTCCGGTTATTTCTCAGGAGGCAAAGGTGTTAAGGTTGAAGGGGATTTGGATGTGAGCGGAGATTCACCCTTTTTAAGTGATTGTGAATGGATAAGTACCGATATACAAGTGAATGCAAATTCTGTGCAAACCGAAACTGCAATTTGTCCGCCAAACAAAAACATAGTTAGTGGAGGAGGTTCTGCTACGAGTACTTGTCCTGGGTCCGCAATACGCAATTCATATCCACATTTATCAGGTAACGGATGGCAAGTAATATATCATAATGGATGTGGCATTCAAGTTACTTTAAGCGTATATGCATACTGCTGTAAATAAATAGAACGGGCTAGTGGAAATCCTAAACTAATTGAAAGAAGCACCTTAAAATACTTAGTCTCTCATTTCAACACCCCTAACATATCCCCAACACAATAACTATTAACAATATCCTTCTTCTCTGCCCATCCCCTTCGTGCTGTTGCGATTCCGAGCTTGCAATACCTCAAAACCTTCAATGCCTTTCCCAATTTTCTTTTTTCAGTAACAGCGTTTGCCTACTTACTAGTAATTTTGTGTTGTTTTCCTTGCAAACCTAATAATAAAATCGTATTGCTGAAAGAAAAGTGTTTAAAATTGAAAAAGAACGAAAAATTGATAAATACCTAATGAGATTGTCAGATTAGAGGCTAAAATGCAATCTAAAAAGGCTAAAGCGGATATTGATAAAATTATGAAAAAAAGGATTATAGCAATACTAAAGAAAAACGATGTAGCGAAAGCTGGAATATTTGGGAGCTATGCAAGGGGGGATGCAACCAAAAATTCAGATATAGATATCTTAATCCAGCCTCCTAAGGGCATAGGCCTCGGATTTGTAGGCATAAAGCTTGAATTAGAAGAAAAGTTAGGCAGGAAAGTGGATTTAGTTACCTACAATTCAATCCATCCTTATTTGAAAAAATACATTTTAGATGGCGAGATAAGAATACTATGAGCAAGCATGAAAATCTTCCTTATCTGAAGCACATAGTGGACGCTATTATGGATATAGAAGGTTCAGTCAAAAAGTTATCCAAAGAAGAATTTAAAAGAAGTAAGGATACTAAAGATGCCGCTATTAGAAGGATTGAAATAATTGGAGAAGCTGTGAAGAATATTTCCAAAGAGCTTAAAGAAAAACATCCTGAAGTTGAATGGGCAAAGATAGCAGGAACAAGAGACATAATGATACATGCTTATTTTAGTGTGGATTTGGATATTGTTTGGAGCATAGTTAAAAAAGATCTTCCTGCTTTAAAGAGGAAGATAAAAGCAATTGTTGAGAAAGAGTTTAAAAATAAATAATTCAGGCACTGCTGGAATCTGGATGGCGAGCCATCTCAAAAATTGCATGTTTTTGACAATACCAAGATTTGGTTTAGCAAATTTAATTATAAGAATTATTTTTAAAAGTTTACTTTAACATCCCTTCAACAGAATAAATATTAACAATACCCTTCTTCTCTGCCCAACCGCGCCTTGCTTTTACGATAACTATTTATATGTGCTTTTTCTGTGAAATGTTAAAGAGGTGTATTGATGGCCAATGTATTGGTTTTTTTGACTTATCTTGCGGTTATTCTGCTGATAGGCCTGCTTACCTCTATTCTAAGCCAGAGATTCAGGATTCCAAACATTCTGCTGCTTTTGATTATAGGAATAGGCTTGGGGAGGATGGAGTACAAGGGAGGTCCTTTGATATACTTTCCAGAGCTGTTTTTGACAAGCATAAGCATACTGGCTCTGGTTATGATTGTATTTGACTCTGCTTCAAGGTTTAAGCTTAAAAGGTTTGATTATTTCTCGCTAAAAACCTTATGGCTTTCCTTTGTCTTTCTGGTCTTTAACCTTATTTTTTTGACGGTTTTTACCATGCTTATTTTTAAGGTGGAGTCTGTGTTTCTTGCGCTGATTTTTTCAGCAGTTATGTCCGGAACTGATCCGGCAGCTGTGCTTACGATGCTTAAGAATGCAAGCAATAAGGTGTTTGAGTTTTTGGAGTTTGAGTCTTTGCTGAATACGCCTTTAATTGTTTTGCTGCCTTTCATCATCCTGGAGCTAAAAATGACATTAAAAGACGGCATTATAATATCCACATTCCTGGAGCAGATTGTGCCCTTGCTGCAGCAGTTTGTTGTTGGGATTGGCTCAGGAGTTTTAATCGGCCTTGTCATGTTCAAGTTTATGAGAAAAACATATTCTATTGTTTTAAGCCCTCTGGCTGTGATTACCTCTGCCCTGCTTGCCTATATAATAGCTGAAAATTTAGAAGGAAACGGAGTTTTGGCTGTTATGTCAATGGGGCTTTTGTTCGGGAACCTTTACGTAAAGCAGAAATTCCAGCTCCAGGAATTTGCCCTGGTGTTTTCAAATTCCTTGGAGATACTTGTTTTTGTGCTCATAGGGCTTATAATCTCAATTCCTTTTTCCCTTGGTTTTTTCATTAAATCCTTAATGCTGTTTGTTATTTATCTCCTGATAAGATTTTCCTCAATATCCGCCTCCTTGAGGGGCATGAACTTTACTTTAAGGGAGAAAATATTTATGTCTTTAAATGTGCAGAAGGGGATTGCTGTGGCTGTCGTTGTCTTTTCATTCGCAACCCTGAACATAGAAGGCATGCAGACGATACTCAATCTTGTTTTGGCATTTATGCTTTATTCTATAATCCTGTCTACAGTTGTTTTAAGGCTTGTCAGGTTTTTTGTTGTGGAGGTGAAGGAGGAGAAGGAAGAGAAGGGGAAGGGTTAGTGGACTTTTACTTTATAGATTAGAGTTCCAATTAGGGCACCGATAAATGCAATAGGTAATACGTAGAACTGGAAGAATAGGTCTGACACATCAATATTTGCTATCCCTAAAAGAATTAATGAAAGTAATATTACCACAAATGGAGATAGAACAATAGCTAATGTACCATTTAGTAGTTTATTTTTTGTGTCTTTAGCTATAGTAGAACCCCAAAATCCACTTACTAATGCGATTATACCATAAATGACAAAAAATTCTATAAGAGGTAAACAATAATCAAAAGATTTACCGCATCTGTTATAATAAGTTATGAAGAATATAGCAATAATCAATGAGTTGATTATATTAACTTTTATTAATTTGCTAGTTATTCTCATTTTTAGCTAGGAAACAAACTTTTGTCTAATGAGTCTTTAACTGTATTTTTAACTTTATCGTTTTTTGTCATACCTATATGCCATGTATGGACAGATTGAAGATATTTGTTGCTAGAATTTATTTGATTATATATAGAAACTTCGTCAGTTATTGGAACTATAAAATCATTGTCTCCAGCAAAAAAAAGACCATCTGTACCATAAATTAATGTAAAGTAATCTATAAATAAATTTTTGCCAGGTTGTTCATCTGTAGTTAAGTTAATCCATTCAACGTATTGTTTAAATAAATTTAAAGATATTTGTTCTCTACCCCCTATAAAAGGTATATCTAATATTTCTTCTTTTAGGTCTCTAAAATTTAAGTGGTTTTTATTTTTATTTTTGAAATTGTCAATGGCTTTGGCTCCTTTGTTCTTAACTTTTTCAGTAAAATAACTAAGCTCACTAAAATTACCAGGACATGCTACACCAACAAAAGTATCAATAGGATCTGCAGATAAACTTATTGTTACTGTGTTGCCGTCTTTTGTTATTGTTCCGACGTTATTTTTTCCTGTTGAGCTCCAGTTGGTTAAAGAATCTAGGGCTGTTCTGCAGCCGTTGCTGTGGGCAACATACTGGATTTTATTATTTCCTGTGTACTCTTCCACTGCCGCTATTAAGGCAGGCCAAAAGTCATCTACTAAATCAATGTAATTGTAATTTATGCATTCATCACATTCGGTATAATGTCCTCCAGTGATTTCTATTAGCCATACATCTCTGCCGTTATTGGCTAATTCCCCTCCTAATTCTGCCCAGGAGGATATATTGGACCAAATTCCTCCTGCCATTACAACAGGCATAAATGCGTCATAGCTGCTGGAATTTAAATAAAGCAGATACATGCTACTTGCATTAGGCTTAAAGTTTTTCAATTGCAAAATTATGTTGTTGGAAGTCTCTACAGTATAGGTCTTATCTACAAACATCTCGCCCCTTAACGCATTCCTGACTATCTGCCTGAATGCATCATTGTCTTTCTTATAGTTTTCCCCGTTTCCGGTATTGTGCAGGAAATCAAAAACTTTTACTGCAGCTAAATTATCGTTGCCAACAAAAAAAGAGTATTCATCATCAATAGTTAAAAAATCCGCTTCGTGATTGATAAATTCCTTTACTGCCGCTATATCCCCGTCTATTTCATTGCCGTAAATTAAAATGTAAACAATATCGTTTTCTTTATAGGCTCCGATTAATCCGTTGTAAGGGTAAGCTGCTGTGCTGTCTTTGCAGTAAATGGCTCCGAAATCATAGTAATAGCCGTAATTAAACCTGGTGAAAGCATTTTTCATTTTGTTAAACCAATTATTTTTTCCGATATAAACCTTGACAGATGCTTCATCTTCTTTGCCAGTATAGTAGCCTGAGCTTAATTTGTCTTTTATAAAATCCCTGAATTCTTCTTCCAGATTATTTATTTCGAATTCAGCAGAAACAAAAACATATGGAAAGCCTTCAAAAGTTTTAGAGGCGAAATTATTCTTTTCATCTGCCTCTTCTATTTTATTGCCATAATCTATCTGTACTAAGAGCTGTTCATTTTCGCTGAGACTGATATTGGAATTTATTGTTAGGTTTCCATTGCCTCTGATACTTGCAAAAAAAGTGGCATTTTCCATTGTATTAGGGTTCAACAATAAAATTTCTGCGTTCTCAATAAAGCCGTTTCCTAAATTATGAACAGTAATTCTTGTATTGTTTTTTTGGAAAAAAATATCTTTTTCTTCTACTGCCAAATCATAAGAATAGCTGAAATTATCAAGAAAAACTATTGTCTGGTTTTCTTTTGCCCATAACAAATCTAGGGCATTATTTTTGTCTATATCTGCAGGTATAACAAAATTAAAATCCAGGTCGTATAAAAAAACAAGGTTTCCTTCCAAGTCATAAATTCCATCCGGAGTAATTACTTCCATAATCCCATCGCTGTTCATATCTGCAACAGTGGCTGTTTTAACCGTGTCTGTAGCAGGGAAAAGTTCTGCATCGAGTATAACATTACCAGAATAATTGTAGCAGTTTATAGCCATGCTTTTGAAGTAATACCTCTCTTTTTTGTCTTTTATAAAGCATATTTCATTAAACCCATCTTTGTTGCTGTCCAAAACAAAAGGATTTGTGCCTTCCCATTTATTTGTTTCACTGGAGCCGTCATTACAGGTTCCTGAAGGGCTTGTTTCACACACTGAAAACATTTTTCCTCCTGTGCTGTTATAGACAAACAGTTCAGTAAACCAGTCTGTGTACATTTCTCTGCTGGTGGGATCATCATAAAAAGCGCTTACAGCAATTTCTAATTTGCCATCAGTATTTAAGTCAACAAGCACGGGGTGGCCTTTCAAAAAAAACCTTGTGCTGTAAGGGCGGATAATATCGTCAACTATCCCATTATCACCAAACCCGGAGTCTGGCTGGCTGTTTAAAATATCAA
>JAHWGX010000014.1 GCA_019323655.1 Candidatus Woesearchaeota archaeon
CCTCAGCTTTCTTCTCTGCTTTGCCGGCTATGATTCTGGCTTCTTTTTTAGCCTCTTCAATCAAAGAGCCTGCGCTCTTTTCCGCGTTCCTGATTATTTCTTCCTCTACTATTTCCAGTCCCATTTTAAGCGGCTTCTTGTTACGCCAGGTTCAGCACAAGTATAGCGACTACCAAGCCGAATATGACCAATGATTCCGGTATCACTGTCAAAATCAGACCTTTGCCGAACATCTCTTCCTTTTCGGCAATTGCTCCTACTGCCGCAGCTCCAATCTCTTTTTCAGCAATACCTGCTCCAATAGCAGTCAAGCCAACTGCCAAGCCGGAGCCTATTGCAATCAATCCGACTGACATATTTGCAGTTATTGTTCCTGCTGATTCTACAACCATTTTGTTTTACCTCCAAATTTGCTAATTGCGTTATTCTTTGCTCCCAAAAGGCCTGTACTTTGTAGCGCCTCCTGAGAAAAATTTTGAAAAAAATTCAACGTAATGCAATCTTAAGGAATGCAAGAAGCTTCCAAACAATCCAAGCACAATATTTATCACATGGCCAATGAGCAGGATTAATATGCCCGCTAATATGAAAAACCCGCCTTTCTGGAAAAACCCTCCTGCCATCTCGTTTACTACCACTGCCAGTGAAACAGAGGAAAGCCCAATCGCCATTAATCTCGCATAAGACAGTATATTGGATAAAATGCTTGGCAGTTCGATTATAGCTATTGCCCCTTCCCCCATATAAAGCAGCACCAGAGACAGTGCCAAAAACATGCCTCCGACTATCAGTCCCAAATTAATTTTGCCCATCCAGGACAATGCAAGCAGGGCAGCTCCTATCTGGAGTATAATCCAGCTTCCCTTTTCATATATCGCTTTGGCCAAGCCGTGGTGTTTTACCTCATTTATGAAGCCAAGCACTAATCCTGTGTTTATGTGGACAATCCCTATGCCCACTGCCATATACAGCAGGGTGAAGACTTCATGCGTCCTGCTGAGCAGAATTGGCAGGTGGACCCCAAACAGCTCTTCCAGCCCGAAAAATTCCCCATACAAAATGCCGAATACAATGGAAGTAACCGAGGCCAAAAGAAGCACATTGAAAAAGCCGGAGCCTTTTGGAAACTTTTTTTTCAGATAGTAAAATAAGGCAAAGCTTACAATTCCATAGCCAAAGTCCCCGAGCATAAAGCCGAAAAATATCGGGAACGTCAGGAATATAAGAAATGTCGGGTCTATTTCGCCGTATCTCGGGAAAGAGTACATATCCATAAAAAACTCAAACGGTTTAACCCATCGGGGGTTATTGAGCTTAACAGGAACCCTGTCTGTTTTTTTCGGGCTTTCGGAATGCACAAAAACCCTGTTGTTAGTGGCCTTGCCAAGCTTTTCTGTAATGCCATGCAGGTCTTCAGCCGGAACCCAGCCCTTGACAAAAAAGGAGTCCTTAGTCACTGCAAACTTCAGCGGCACTTCTGCCTTCTCAAGCTCCTGGCTCAAAAACTCTTCTGCGCCTGTCAGAAATGACCGGTTTTCCTGCCCCAGCTTCTCTATTTGGCTTTTAACAGCACTCCTTTCGGCTTCAAGCTCCGCATTTTCCTTTTCTATTCTCAGCAAATTGCCTGATGCTTTCCCCTTAAGGCTCCAAACATCAGCAAGGTTTATGGGATTGAAATCCACCATCTGCAGTTTATTGACTGTATCCTCCCTGCTTTTTGCATCAACAAATATTATTACAAGAATCTTTTTTTTGGCATCGGCGTCAAACAGCATAAACTTTTCAGTCATCTTGGACATCTCTTTCTTAAGGTATGCAACATTTTCCTCGTCCTGCACATAGCCCGTAAAGCATGCCAGAGACTTATAAGGCGCAAGCGAATCAAGCGGAAGGTCAATATCCTTTAGGGTTTCAAGCTCTTTTTTTAAGGCATTATTACTGGATATACGCTCTTCTGCTATCCTTAAAGACTCCGTATGCGGGTTCAATTGCTCATTAATCTTTCTCGCGGTCTGGTCTATTTCAGGTAAGCCCATCTTAAACCCGGATTTCCCTTCCCCTTTCTCTATTTTCAATGCTGTAATCAGGGCTCTTACTCTGACCAGCGCCTCAGAAAGCCTGTTCGCATTTTCCATGGGCTTGCCTATGTCCGCAAGCTCGTTTTTCGAGTGCTCCACAATGTGCATGATTTTGAGCTTATGGAGCTCTTTAATCACTTCTTCCTGGATATTCTTCG
>JAHWGX010000015.1 GCA_019323655.1 Candidatus Woesearchaeota archaeon
CCTCAGCTTTCTTCTCTGCTTTGCCGGCTATGATTCTGGCTTCTTTTTTAGCCTCTTCAATCAAAGAGCCTGCGCTCTTTTCCGCGTTCCTGATTATTTCTTCCTCTACTATTTCCAGTCCCATTTTTATTCTGCTTGGTTTATTCTACTACTCCCAATATCAGTATCGCAACAACTAAGCCGAAGATTACTATTGTCTCCGGGATGACTGTAAGGATTAAGCCTCTGCCAAACAACTCCTCTTTCTCGGCCATTGCGCCTATTGTTGCAACACCCATCTCTTTTTCCGCCCATGCTGCAGCCACAGCACTGCCGGCTATAGCCACTGCCGAGCTTAATGTTATCAATCCTGTTGTTAGTTCCATTTTTTCCTCCCAGTTTGTTAAAAACTGCCGTAATAGGGGTAAGGGGGTTATTTAAAAATATTAGGGTCAAACACAGCCCTAAAAACCCCCGACTTTTTATTTTACGGCTTTATGCCAAACGGCTTGTACTTCTCGGCACCTCCCCGAAAAAATTTTGTAAAAAACTCAACGTAATGCAGCCTTAGTGAATGCAAAAAGCTTCCAAGCATTCCTATTCCAATGTTTATTACATGCCCAACAGTCAATAAGATTATCCCGGAGAGTATAAAAAATCCGCCTTTATTGAACATGGAGCCGGCTAAATGATTCACAACCTCCGCTAATTTTACCGATGACAAGCCAATGGCCATAAGCCTTGCATAGGATAGCGTATTGCTGAATATGCTTGGAACCTCTATAAGCCCCTTGATGCCCTCTCCCTTGAAGAGCATAAACAGCGATAAAACAAAGAAAATTATCCCGGCATAAAGCGGCAGCACTATTATTTTAAGGTAAGACAATGCCGCTAACGCAACTCCGGCTTCCAGCACGAGCCAGCCCCCTTTTGCATACAATGCTTTCATAAATCCATGCGATTTGAGCTCGTTGGCAAAACCGATTATAAGCCCGAGGTTTATGTGCATAATTCCTACACCCACTGCAAGGTACAGCAATTCATTAATTTGGTGCGATCTTGACAGTATGTGCGGAAAATGCATGCCGGCAATTTCTTCGTAGCCAAAAAACTCCCCGAACAACAAGCCGAAAAATATTGTTGCTAAGGACGCGAAAACCAGTATATTGAAAAAATTCTTTGCCTGCGGCATGTATCTTTTCAGCACTAAAAACAAAATAAGGGTAACAATTCCATAGCCAAAATCCCCGAGCATAAAGCCGAAAAGCAGGGGGAAAGTCAGGAAGATAAAAAAAGTGGGGTCAATTTCCCCGTATGTCGGCAGGGTGTACAGGTTCATAAACATTTCAAATGCCCTTGCATGCTTTGGATTTTTAAGCTTGATAGGCACTTTGTCTTCTTTCTTTGCATCTTCAAAGTCAATAAACAGCTTATTTTTGCTGGTTTGCCTTAACCTTTCCAGGGACTTGCCCAGCTCTTCTGTTGGAATCCAGCCTTTAATCAAAAAAGCATCGTTAGTAACTGCAAACTTCAGCGGCGCTTCTGCCTTTTCGAGATTCTGGCTCAAAAACTCATCGCTTTTTATAAGAAATCCCTTATATTCCTTTCTTAGCTGTTCTATCTCTCTTTGGACAGTGTTTATGCGCTTTTCGAGCCTTTCATTTTCTTTCTTAATTCTTATCAGGTTGCTTGATGCAGTCCCCCTGAGTTGGTTTATAATCGTGAAATTTACAGGGCAAAAGGCATTTTTCTGCAGCAGATTGCTTGCAGCCTCGCTGCTTTTTCGGTCAATAAACAGAACCGCAAATGCCGGCTTTTTAGAAGTGTCCTCAAGCAGGATAAACTTTTCTGTTATTTTTGACAATTCCTCCCTGAGAGCAGGAACTTTGCTCTTGTCCTTGATATATCCTGTAAAGCGGGACAAAGAGCTATATGGCGCAAAAACTTCAAGAGGAAGATTGATTTTTTCCAGGATTTTCAGTTCTTCAATTGCTGGGCGGTTTTTCAGGATACGCCCCTCTAAATTTTTTAATTCTTCAAGCCTTTTGTTCAGTTCGTCATTAAGCTTTTTTGTTGTCTGATAAACTTCCTGTAAGCCCCTTTTAAGCTTGAACCTGCTTTTTTCCTCGTTTATTTTCAATGTGGTGATTAGATACCTTACCCTGACTATGGTTTCAGAAAGCCTGTTCGCATTTTCCATGGGCTTGCCTATGTCCGCAAGCTCGTTTTTCGAGTGCTCCACAATGTGCATGATTTTGAGCTTATGGAGCTCTTTAATCACTTCTTCCTGGATATTCTTCG
>JAHWGX010000016.1 GCA_019323655.1 Candidatus Woesearchaeota archaeon
CAGCATTAAACCGCTATTGCCACAAGGTTGGCATCAACTACTGGCATATGGAATGGTGCCCGAAGTACCGCTACAAGATGATGCAGAAGTTTGAGAATAAAAATCTTGTTGCTGCGGCAATAAGAAAGTCAGCCCATGAGCATGGAATCGATGTTCATTACCTGAGGGTTCTGCCTGACCATGTCCACACGCTTGTAACGCTGCCGCACGGAATGACTGACAGCAAAGCCATGCAATACCTGAAAGGGCGTTCTGCTTACATTATATTCAGAGCCAAGGAGAAGTTCAGGCTTCGCTATCCGCAAGGGCATTTCTGGAGCCCTGGCGGATTCGCAACAACAGTAGGCTATAATGACCTTAATTCAGTCATTGCATATATCGAGAACCAGGAAAAGCACCACAACGTAGCCTATGCTTAAACAAGCGGGAAACCCCACCCTTTAGGGTTTGGGGAGGAGGTCATGCTTATACCCTTATGGATTCCCTTTGTTGTTCTATCAAGAAGTTTTATAGTAGACAGTTTTAGAAGCTATGCGCTATCAAGAGGTAAAACCGCTTTTGGCAAAAAAACTATGATGAGGGGAAAAATAGGCCTATTTTTCGTATCTTCAAGAATCAGCAGAGCATTATACGCCACTGCAAAATCAATAACATTCTATTTGCTTGCTCTTCAAATGTACCTTATTTCCGTCTCCTACCAGAATATTGGAGTTTTTAAGGGTTTTACCTATTCAATTGTACTGTTTACAGTTGCATTTTGTGTCTTGAGGGGAATCTTTGTGGTTTATGATGGTTTCAAGCTTTTTACTGCCTATGCAAATCAGTAGTTATAAGTTTTATTTGCAAGTTTTGATATCTTCTGCATTATGTCATTTGTCAATTCTCTCAAAAGTTTCTTGTTTGCAGGCTTTTTATAATATTTGTTAAGATATATCAACTGGCCTATACTAAGCTTAGCTCTTCTTAGCCGAGGTATTAATTTCTCTCTTGGAGCTATGTCAAATGTTTCGCAAAGCCCTACTGGTAAAATAGGAACGTGGGCTTTAAGCGCTAACCTTACAACACCAGTTTTTCCTCGTTTTAATGCCCCATCCAGACTTCTGGCGCCTTCTATGAAAATTCCCACAATCTCGCTTTTTTTTAATAGGGAGAGGAGTTCCTCTAATGCTTTTCCCTTTCCTTCGTCAATTGGAATGCAGCCAGCCCAATCTCCAGATATCCTATCTCCAAAAAAATCCCAGAAGCGGCCTTTACTCGCAAGGAAATGTATTTTTTTGTCTAAAATAGGGGTTATCACAGAAATTATAAGAAGGGGATCTAAGTAGCTTTCATGGTTAGATGTTATAATAAAAGGGCCTTTCTTGGGTATGTTCTCCAGCCCTTTTACATCTTTTAGGAATAATCTCAGGGCTGGCAGGAGGGTTATTTTTAATATTGGATAAACCAATTTAAGCACCTCGATAAAACTAACAAAATTAAGTAAAACAGAAAACTATATAATAGTTAAAAAGTTTGCTATTTTAAAATATTGTGTAAAAAACTGTTTTTATTCAATTATTGCTATCAACAAGATTACCTTCTTTAGCATTTTTAATCAGAGTCCTAAAGAGGTTCCCCATTTTATCTACACACTTTTTCATATCATGATTCTTTATTAGTACAAGATTATATTTTCCCATTTTTAACCTAAGAGCTTTATCCTTTAACAGTCTAATTATTTTCGATGCTAGGTCATATTTGTTCTTGGGTTTAAAGGTATATCCATTCCTCCCCTCAACTAAAAGTTCTTTAGAAGCACTCTTCTTTGATTTTGCAATTAACAAAGGCTTTCCTGATGCCATGGCCTCTAGTACAACTAATCCTTGAAGTTCAACCAATGAAGGCAAAACAAATAAATCTGCACTTGCGAAAGCCATATTAAGACTGTTTTCGGGTATTCTACCAGTGAATATAACCTTGTTAGAGATACCTAAGGAATGTGCTAATTGCTTAAGTTTCATTCCCAAAAATCCATCACCTACTATAACCAGTACAGCATTTTTTATTTTTTTTGAGACTATGCGAAAACTTTTAATAAGTGTCTCAACATTCTTTTCTTTCATTAGTCTACCAACATACAAAACAATCTTTTTGCCTTCTAAATGAAATTTTCTGGAAAATGAAGAGTCATCAACATGAGGATTAAAAAATTTTAGATCGACACCATTGCTTATAACTTCTGCTTTTTTATTAAGCCCATTTTTTTTTAGAAGTTTATATGTAAATTCAGATGGAACTTGAACTGCATCTGACATATTACACAGTCCAACTATAAACCTATAGAAATATTTTTTAGTTAAAGAACTTTTAATTCCAATATTAGCTGTAAGATTTTCGGGCTGACTATGTATTGATGCAAGTATGGGGATACCTAGAGCTTTGGCGGCTAAAACTGAAAGCAAAGTCAAGTAAGTTCCGGAATAAATATTAACAATATCTATTTGGTAATTCTTTAAAATTCTGTAGAGCTTATAGGGAAATGGAATTCCAATAAAAAATGTATAGTTGCTCTTCGGTAATGCAAAGCCAGAAAATCTGTATAGTTTTATTTTGTCCTTTTTCTGGAATCCTTTTTTATTTTTATACTTTCCAGCAAATACAATTACTTCATGGCCTTTTTCAACAAGTTTTTTTGCATATCTTTCTGCTACTTTTCCTTTTCCACCTAGGGACGGAAAAATATCATCACAGACTATACATATTCTCATTTTGTTTTAACCCCCTCTAAGATAACTTGAGCAACTTTGTTTGCAACAAATTTTAAATTCGTTTGTGATTCCTTAAACACCATAGGTTTTTTAAATTGTAATGATGCACATTTGACTTGGTGTGGTATCAAAGAAGGTGCAGGCATAATCTCTTCTGTCCCTTTTAAAATAGCTGGCAAAATAGCGCATTTAGCAGTCAATGCGATTCTCGCGATTCCTGTCTCCGGTTTTGACAAGTTCTGATGAGGTGCTGCAGGAAAAATACCTACAATCCCCCCTTCCCCTAATATCGAAACTGCTTCTTTTAAGGCAGCTGATATTTCTTCTTTATTATACCTAATAGGTATACATCCTGCCCATTTTTTAATTATCAATTCTCCAAGAAAATCAAACCTCCCCCTATAGGCTATAAAATGGACTTTTTGATTAGTTTTCTTTATAATGTAGTACATCAACAAAAGAGGATCAAGATAACTTCTATGATTGGAGGCGACAATAAAAGGGCCTTTTTTTGGTATATTTTCTGTGCCTTTTACTTCCTTTAAAAATAGCTTTACTAACAGTCCAACTATCTTCTTGGAAATAGGATAAACCATCTCACCACCTTAAACTAAGCTGGATATTTGGAATAAACAGAAAACTATATAATAGTTAAAAAGTTTATGGTTTGCATGAAAATATCGGATTTAGGGGAGATGGAACTGATTAAAGGAATAAGACGAAAAACAAAACTATTCTCCAAAGACATCATAAAGGGGATAGGGGACGATGCAGCTGTCCTGAATTTCAACAAGAAACTCTTATTATTGCTGACTACAGACACATTAGTGGAAGATGACCACTTTAATTTAAAGTGGTTCAAGCCAGAGCAGATTGGTTCCAAGGCAATTGAAAGCAATGTTTCGGACATAGCGGCAATGGGAGGATTTCCCAAATACGCATTAATCTCATTAACTCTGACTAAAAAAACAGATGCTAGCTTTTTTGATAGGTTATATAATGGAATTAATAAAACGTGTAAACAATACAAAATAAGTGTTATCGGGGGAAACCTGAGCAGCGGAAAAAAGATTTCAGTATCTGTAAATTTAATTGGTTTTGTTGAGAAAAAAAACTTGTGCTTGCGCAGCAATGCAAAAATTAATGATAGGATTATTGTAACAGGATTTCTAGGCAGTTCAAGGGCGGGTTTAGAGCTATTAAAACACCAAAAGAAAGGAGAATCAGTTAATTACTACTTAAATCCAAAATCCAAATTAAATATTGGAAGATTGCTTGCAGAATATGGTGTTAATGCCATGGAAGACGTCTCAGACGGATTGGCTTCTGAAGCAATCAACATATGCAATGAAAGCAAAGTTGGCGCGGTTATTTACAAAGGCAAAATTCCATTAAAAAAAACATCCGTCATTGATGCAAAAAAAGTAAATAAAAATGCTTATGGCTATGCTCTGTATGGCGGAGAGGATTTTGAGCTTGTATTTACAATAAGCCCAAATAAATTTAAAAAATTAAAAAAAATCAACAACCGAATAAAGTTTACAATTGTCGGAAAAATTCTGCCGAAAAAAGAGGGAATCTATTTGCTTGACAAAGGCAGGAAAAAGAAATTAAGGCATGGGTATGAGCATTTTAAGGCTAATTAATGCCTTCTCTTAGGTGCTCTGGGCCTTCTGCCATAATGCCTTTGCCTGTAGGGGCTTTGGCGGCGGCTTCCAGAACTCCTGTTTCCAAATCCTCTTGCCCCCCCAGAGCTGCGGCGGTCCCCAATATAAAACCTCAATCTTTGAAAATCTTCCAAGGGTAGCTGCTTGACTTCGATAGGATACCTGCCCAGTATCTCCCTGAAAACATCATAATCCCTCTCGCTTAGCAAAGTTATTGCCTTTCCTGTTTTTCCTGCTCTTGCAGTCCTTCCTACCCTATGAACATATTCCTGTGCATCCTGTGAAAGATCATAATTGAATATGTGGGAAACATCTTTTATGTCTAAGCCTCTTGCAGCAACTGCTGATGCCACTAAAATATTCGGCTTCCCTTTATGGAAATTTTCAATTGCCTTTAATCTCCTGTTCTGGCTTAATTTTCCATGAACCATCTCTGCTTTGATTCCGTTAGCCCTGAGATTTTTTGTAACAGCTTCCACAGTCGATCTTGCCGAACAGAATATTATTGCCAAATCCTTTTGTTCTTTCTTAAGCAAATGGACCAATAAAGAGAATTTTTCAAACTGCCTTACATCATAGTAATATTGTTCCAAAAATTCTTCTTCTACATGCGATTCAGCCTGTGCAGTTACAGGCTCGTGCATGTACTCCTGTTTTAAGTCTTCTATTTCATAGGAGATTGTTGCTCCGAACAGCAGTATCTGCCTGTTTTTTTGGGTTTTGTTTAAAATTTTTCTGATGTCTTCAATGAACCCCATCTCAGCCATCTTGTCGGCTTCATCCAGTACGACGCATTTTACTTTGCTTAAACTGAGGTTATGGTTTTCCAAATGGTCAATTAGCCTTCCGGGTGTCCCTACAACAATATCCGCTCCTTCAATAGCTTCAATTTGCGGATTTATAGAAACGCCGCCATAAACCGTAGCAACAGTGAATCGCAGGTATTTCCCGAATTTTTTTAATTCATTGGAAATCTGAACTGCCAGCTCCCTTACCGGCGCTACAACTAAATATTGCACACCATGCCCATGCTTTACATTCTCCAGCAATGGAATCCCAAAAGCGGCAGTCTTGCCGGAACCTGTCTTTGATATGCTTATAACATCCTTGGCTTCCCTAATCAACGGGATAGCTTTAACCTGTATTTCAGTAGGCTCTTTAAGCCCCATTTCCTTAAGCCCACTTGCTAATTCGGGGCTTACATTTAAATCTTCGAATAACATTTTGTCTAGTTCCTCCTTGAATAAAACGCGCGTTTCAAATCTCGCTACTGCGCGTGAAACAGAAAAAGCAAAGTTAGTCACTCAACTCTCTGTTCCCTCTATCCAATTTCTTATCTATATACTGGAATATATAGTTTGTTTATAAAGGTTTGGATTTTTTAAACTAAATACTAAGTGAGTACCCCTTTTCAGAAAAGTCATCTACTTGCACAGCGCCCATCCGCAGGACTTGCAGGAAACGCAACCTTCCTGTACATTGGTCTTTGCTCCGCATTCAGGGCATATCCTTGCTTTTGACTGCGGCTGGCTTTCAGAATTCTCAGGCTCCAAAACACCTTCTTCTGCCTCTGCCTTTTCCACAATATCCTTCTTTTTCTTCTTTGCAACAACCAGGACCTGGTTCTTAATGCTTGTATCCCTGAATACAGTTACATCCTTGCATCCAAGCTTGTAAGCCAGAATATAGCTTTTCCTCATGTCCTCAACTGTTGCATCAGCGGGAAAATTATTTGTCTTTGAAATGGAACTGTCAACCCACTTTTGAAAGCCTGCAAGAGCCCTTATATGGTCCTCGGGGGTTATATTCAGCGCAGTGACAAAAACCTTTTGCAGCTTCTTTGGGAAATTTTCAAGCCCCTGAACAGATCCGTTATTGTCGCAAATCTCCTCCATAAGCTCATCAGAATAAAGCCCTTCTTTCTTCAGGGCTTTTTCAAATGCAGGATCCACATAATAAAAGCTGCCTACCTTAACATTCTTCTCAAAAGCCAGGCTATAAACAGGCTCAATCCCTGAAGAGCATCCTGCAATCATTGATATGCTGCCTGTAGGCGCAATTACCGTTGTAAAGCTGTTCCTTATTCCATTCTGTTTTATATCCTCGCTTACCTCATTCCACTCAACATTCCAGTCATCTTTTGTCTCAGACCCCCTGAAAGGCAGCTTTCCTTCTGAATAGAAGCTTTTTTCAAAATACGGAAACTTGCCCCGAACTTTTGCGAGCTCTATGCTTTCAAGCTTGGAATGGTAGGCAACAAACTCCATAATTTTTTCCATAAACTTCCTTCCTTCTTCGCTGTTGTAAGGAAGCCTTAGCTCATACAGCAAATCCCCCACACCCATAACGCCCAAGCCTATCTTTCTGGTCAATAAGCTCATTTCTTCTATCTGCTTCAATGGAAACTTGTTTATGTCAATAACATTGTCAAGCAGCCTTGTGCAGGCACGGACAGCAGCCTTTAATCCATCCCAATCATAATTTACATCACCATTCTCATCCTCTTTGGCAAAAGCCCATACATTTACACTTCCCAGGTTGCAGGGCTCATTAGGGTAAAGCAGGACTTCCCCGCATGGGTTAGTTGTTACTATGGGCCCCAAAGACTCAAAAAACGGATTATACTTGTTTACAATATCAAAAAAGATGACCCCGGGCTCAGCGCTTTCCCATGCTTGGTAAACTATCTTGTCAAACAGCATCTTGGGGCTTATTGTTTTCACTACCTCATTATTTCTTGGGTTGACCAAGGGGTAGGGCTTGTTCTTATTGTAGTAATCCCAGAAATCCCCCATTATCAGAACGGATATGTTAAAGTTCCTCAAACCTTTGTTCCCTTCTTTTGCGGTTATGAACTTTTCAATGTCCGGATGGTTGCTGTTCAATATCCCCATATTCGCGCCGCGCCTTATGCCACCCTGCTTGACAACCTCAGTCATCGTGTCGAACATCCTCATAAATGACAACGGGCCAGAAGCTGCTCCTGATGTGGAGCTTACAAAATCACCTTCCGGCCTTATTTTAGAGAAATTAAACCCTGTTCCTCCACCGCTTTTGTGGATAATTGCAGTATGCTTTAAGGTATCCATTATGCTTTCCATGCTGTCATCTATACCCAGTACAAAGCACGCACTGCCCATACCCAAAGAATTTCCAAAATTAGCAATAGCAGGGGTATTTGGCATAAACTTTCTTTCCACCATTAAATTATAGAAATTCTCTGCTACAGCTTCATACTTATTGAAATAACCCTGCTCAAGCAATTCCAAAAGCTGCTCCCAGGAAACTTTTATCTTTTTCTCCGTGTTATACCTTTCGTATATCCTCCTTAAGCCCTCCATATGATATTGGTTTAGTTTATATTTTCCTATTGAAAACTTATCTTCATAATCTGAAGCTTTAAACTCTTCTAGGCTGAAAATGCTCTGCTCTCCGTTTATATCATAAACCTTCTCATCATAAAAAATATCCGGAATAGCTGAATGCAAAGCAACTCTTGTAAACAGCTGCTTGGGGCTTTCTGTCAGTTTTCCCTTCTCATCTTTCTTCAAATATCTCGCTTTCAAAACCCTTAAAGCATTGACATCAAACCTTTTGTCAACCTCGTCCAGGCAGTCTTTCTCTAAGACTTTCATCTTTTGCTCTCTTACTTCTGCCCTTTTCTGCCTGTAAACGATGTAGGCCTTTGCTGTTTGGGCATGGCCCAGCTCTATTAACACCCTTTCAACTATGTCCTGCACCTGCTCAACTGTCGGCACACCCTTTACCTGCTTTTCAAGCTCATTAACAACCTTATCCGCTACTTTTTTTGCTTCATTTATATCCTGGCCTCCAACAGAGCGGGCAGCCCTGAATATTGCATTTACTATCTTGTTTTCCTCAAATTGCGCAACGCTTCCATCACGCTTCCTTATTTCAGAAATAATGCCTGCCATTTTTGCCGCAATTTTACTACTAAAAGTAAACACTACATATAGTATGCCTTATAATAAGTAAACACTACATATTGTGTTTTTTCAGCAAATTCCAAAAACTGAGCTTCTATTTAAATTTTTTGATTGTGCAACTGATATTTTCAACTGAATGAATTGTGCAACTGCTTTTTTAATAACATGGATAGTTTATTATTTTCAGAAAATAGAAATATCTCCAAAATTCAGCCAAAGTAAAAAGCCATTTTTCCCTGGCTCATTTTTTTACTTGTCTTTAAAATTAGCCATCTTATCTGTAAAATCAGCCATAGACATGTTCCAAAAATCATAGAACTCAGTGTCATTATACGGCTTACTTACTAAATCCATTCCTATCACCTCTACAGATTATCTAAATAAGCATACCTTGCTTCCTCACCAGCAATTGCATTTTCGCATTCCCGGCATATGTACGGATCGCCCTCCGCGCTTTTGTAAATAATAAATCCGCATCTTATGCACCTTTTTCTCTGCATACCACCACCACCTTTAGCTTGCCTATCAAATACAAGCATTGTCATAGCCTTCCATAAAAGCAACCTCGACAGGGCTCAACTCATCATTCTCTAGAAGCCGGTTTCTACCTTCTTCCGAATATATGCTGTCCTCATCTATAATCCTTTCAATTTCTTCATCTGGAAGGAATTCGTCCATCAAACACCACCCCTTGTTTTTTGTATTACCCTTGCAGGTTAAGACCTTAACACAGCAAATTCAAAATCTTTCACATTACTAGTACATACTTTCTGAATAAGGTATAGAGTTAGCAGAAAGAGTTAAATATATATAGTTACCCCCTATATTATATAGGAGATATATTTATTATATAGGCTCATTAAATAAGCTTATAGAGTTTAGTGCAGGGGGGTGGCGCAGATCGACTATAGAAAGCTTATAGGTTTCAGCAAAGGATCCTTTGTTGTAACCTTGCCAAAATTCTGGGTAACAAAGCACAATCTGAAGAAAGGTGATACTATAAGTATCAAAGAAGGTGCTGAAGAGCTGATTTTTTATGCTGGTGAAAGAGAGCACAAAAAGAAAGAAAAGTCTGTTTTAATAAATGTTGAGGGCAAAAGCTTAGACAGGATAAAGGCAGAGATAGTTTCAGCTTACCTCAACAACTTTACGCTAATCGAGATTTTCTCTAAGTCTCTTGAAGATAACGCTCCTGTGATAAAGGGCATTTTAAGAAATCTTTCCGGCATGGAGGTAATAGAGCAGACAGGAAGCAGAATAGTCGCAAAGGACCTTATTGACATAAACAGCATTCCAATACAAAATATAATCAGGAGGATGGATGTCATAACAAGATCGATGATTGATGACAGCATTTTATGCATACAGGGAAAATGCAGCCAGAAAAGCATCGTACACAGGGACGAAGAGGTCAACAGGCTTTACTATCTTGGTTTTAGGGTAATAAAAAATGCAATTGAAAATCCTGCCATCATGAGCAAATTGGAAACAACCCCCTGGAAGCTTCTTAACGATAAAATAATCTTGTCAAGAATAGAGAAAATTGCCGATGAGCAAAAAAGGATAACAAGGCTGATTTCAGAAGAAAAATTTAGTAAGGATATACTTAAAAGGTTTAAAGAGCTGAGCGACGGCATAAAGAACATGTACTGCGATGTTATGAAAGCGTATTATAACAACGACAAGGCAATAGCATACGAAATAGAGGTGACAAACAAGAATCTTATTGAAAAGTGCAACAAGTTTCTTGAAAGTGCGAGCAAGGAAATATGCACTCTCCGCTCTCAGCAAAAAAATTCAGCCAAATCAGCATTAAAACTAAAAAAGGAATCAGAAGCCTCAGACATATTCCCGGGTAAAAACATAGTTTCAATATCCAGAATAGGAGAGTATTCAAAAGCGACAATTACTTTCATCAAGCATATCGCAAGATCTGTTCTTAATATGGACTAATACCCCTCAAAAACAATTTTTTTATCTCCCTTTTCTAAAACTGTTCTGGTTTTATTGCTTTTTCTCACTTCCCCAACAACCTCACTGCCCTTGGCAATTTGCAGAATTTTATCAGCATCATTCACCTTGCAGACAACAAAAAACCCCATCCCCATGTTAAAGCTTTCATACATCTGTTTATCTGAAAGTTTTGATTCTTTCTGCATCAGCCCAAAAATATGCTGCGGCTTTATAGGATTGTTTATTCTAAATTCAAAATTCTCGTTTATCCTGTTAAAGTTCTTTAGCCCGTATCCTGTGTTGTTTATACCCACAACATCATAATCCTTTGCTATCTTTGCGATATCCTGCAAATAAATTTTTGTTGGCTCCAGCAAAATATTTCCAATTGTGGAATCATCAAATTTGGCATTTAAGGAATACTTCCCCCCATACAGTTTTTTAAATTCCTTTCTTGTCTCAAAATCCCCATTTAATAAGCAATGCCTCAAGGCAGTATAGCCATTGCTATGAGGGCCAGAGCTTGGAAATGCAATAATTTTATCTCCTACACTCACTTTCTGGTTTCTTATCTTATCTTTTTTTATAAAGCCAATCATACACCCTACCAAATCAAAGCCATAACCCGGTTTTGTTGAGCATATTAACTCATCCACGCTTGCCGTCTCTCCCTTGCCAAAGTTTGCCCTTATGGAATTTTTTAATATCCCTGATGTATTGCATTGTTCCAGTCCTTTGGAAATTCCTTTAATAATCTCCCCTGTAATTGCTTTTTCTTCAATCTTGCTTTGGCAGGAAATGCAGTCCATGAACAGAAAAGGGCTTATGCTTCCCAGAGTTGCAAGGTCATTTGCAGACATTGCAACGCAGTCGATTCCTATTGTGTCATAAATTCCCATGGCCTCAGCCAGAATTATTTTTGTTCCGACGCCGTCTATGGCGCAGGCAATATAATGCTCAGGAAAAACCTCATTGTTTTCATAAAGCTCGGCAAACATGCCTTTGCTCTCTGGCAGCATGTCTCTCTTCAAAGAAGAAGGTATTGCTTTCTTAACAGCCTCGACAGCCTTAGCCTCTCTTTTTCCGTAGCTGCTCATAAAACAAGCAAAAGAATTGTTATTTATAAAGGTTTTTGAGAATTCTCTGAGTCCAGTGGAAATCCTGGCCGTCTGTTCCGTGGATTCCAATGAATGCCAGAGGCATTCATGGATGTCCAAGCGGAGTTTAACAGGCTGCCGCCAAGTAGGGAATTCTGTTAAGCGGAGCAGGATAAGGTTTCTACTCGGCCATACACCTATAAATTTAAATAAAACAACAGTTACATCCTAAAAAATGAACCCCAAGGTTATTGTTGGCGGGATGAGGATAATCCTAATAGCATTAATTTTTTTACTGCCAGGATTCCTCTTAAAAATAACAGAATCTGCTTCAACTGAAGAAACAGGTTTGGATAAAGTTACTGCATATGCTGTAGCATCCGATTTTGGCAGCCCACAAGAAGGGGTTTTAGGCACTGTAAAGGATTCTCTCAGCACAATTTATCCTGCCACGCACGCTTTTTTTTATCCAGTCTTTTTTATCGGGATTATCACTATAATTGTTGGGTTGCGTGTCGATTAGCCATTTCCATGAAAGTCCTTAGGAATAATAAAACGCCCCTTTTTCCTTTTGCTCCCTGTCAAGCTTGGAGTCTAACTTATTGACACGCGGCATTAGGCTCTCCTTATCTCTACGCAAAGTTATATTCAATTTTTTCAGAAAGATATTCATTCCCTCCTCCATGGAAAAAGGCCCCTCTACAATCCCGTTTCTTGCAGGCACTCCGTCAAAAACCATCAGCTTGTCTGATAGGTAGTCCAAAAACAGAAGGTCGTGGTCAATGACTAGTGCAGAGGTATTTTGGAGTTCCATGAAATCCCTTATGACTTTGGAAACAATTAATCGCTGCTCAACATCAAGATAAGCAGAAGGCTCGTCTAAAAGATAAAGTCCGGCATCCCTGCTTAAGCACAATGCGACAGCAACCCTCTGGAGCTCCCCACCGGAAAGCTCATTTAATTTTTTTTCAAAAAGGGGCTTTATGTTGAGGGGGTTTATTATCTGATTGGCGTATTTTAATGCTGCATCTTTTAAAATTTCCATTACAATCTCATCCCCGGATGCAAGGTACTGTGGCTTGTAGCTTACCACTGTGTTTTCATTCAGCAATCCCTTGTCTTTCTTTATCACTCCCGCAAGTATCTTTGCAAATGTGGTTTTTCCTATCCCGTTTTCGCCTAAAACGCCTATTACTTCCCCTTTGCTTATACTTCCGTCTTTTGTTTCCAGCGAAAAATTTCCAAGCTTTTTGCTTAGCCCAGACCATGAGACAAGCTCTTCTTTCTGCTTTTTAAAAAAGGGCTTTCTCGGCTCGAACTTTATTTTTTTGCCCCTGAACCTTATGTTCTCCTCTTTTAGGTAGCCGCCCAGGTAAACATTTATTGCATTCTTTATCGGCTTTAATCCGGAAACGCTGCCGTAAACATCCTCTGTTCCGTACATAATATGCGCCAGATCAGACATGTAGTCGCAGATTATCAGGTCGTGCTCAACAACCATGACAGCAGTTTTTTCATCTGCAAGGTTTCTTATGAATTTGCTTACATTTATGCGCTGCTTAATGTCCAGATAGCTGCTTGGCTCGTCAAAAATATACAGGTCTGCTTTTTTAAGGACAGTGGCTGCGATAGCGACCCTTTGCAGCTCACCTCCTGAAATCTTGTCAATTTCATTGCCTAATATGTCGCTAATCTCAAGCTCTTTTGCAGTTTCCTCCAGCTTGTTCTTCTCATCTACCTTGTTTAGCAAATCTTTTACTTTTCCTTTTTTTGTTTTGGGTATTAAGTCAACATGCTGAGGCTTGTAGCTGACTTTGATAGCTCCTCTTTTTACTTTTTCAAAAAAAAGCTGTATCTCGCTTCCCTTAAAAAAATCAATAATCTCTTTGTAATCAGCATCTTTTTTTTTCAAATCCCCGAAATTCGGCTTAAGCATGCCTGCAAGTATGCTTATAGCGCTGGATTTTCCAATTCCGTTGACGCCTAAAATTCCAACTACCTTGCCAAACAGCGGAGTAGGCAGGCTGAACAAAGCAAACTCATTGTCACCGTACCTGTGGATAGGCTTTTTTTCAAGAATCTCCGGCAGATTTACAATTTTTATTGCATCATCAGCCGCCTTGACGCAGATGCCGCAGCCAATGCAAGAAGCCTCGTCTATGCTGAGCCATCCGTCTTTTTCAATTTTTATGCACTCCACCCCCCTCCTGTTGACAGGGCACAGGCTCTGTATATGGAGCTTCTTCTGCATATCCTTCAGCTTCTCATTGTCCACAACAGCAATGCGTTTCATAAGGCATTAGATTTCATTTGGCATTTATAAAGATTAAGCTAATTTGTCCTTTTTTAGTTCTTCTAAGTGTGCAATAATCAATCTGCCTTCGGCAAATTAATGCACAATAAATATAACCCCAAAGATACATTTAAATAAATAATCTAATTACTTTATCATATGAAATGCGAAATCTGCAGCAAAAAAATAGAAACAACTTTCATGGGGAAATTATTGGGCACTTATATCAAGGATGACAAAGGCAAAAAGCATGCAGTCTGCCAGGAATGCCAGAAAAAATTTCCTGCCCGGGAAAAAATTTTAGAAAACATTAAGTAGTGCCTTATTTCTCTTACTATCACGCCCCGGTAGCTCAGCTAGCAGAGCGACAGCTTCGTAAGCTGTAAGTCAAGGGTGCAAATCCCTTTCGGGGCTTTTAAGTTCTTGACAAAAGAATAAAGCGTTAATAAAAGTCTTAAAGCATTTTAGGTTTATTCTAAGTTTTCTGTTAAGGATAGGCAGTGGTTGTTTATTGAGAAAGGATTTAAGATTTAAAACATTTTGATGTTAATGCTATCATAAACCTCACAAATTCAATCCCTAAAAATCCAACTAAAAATAATGGTCCCAATATCCAATAATTTATTTTTACCCCTCCACTTACAGAAAAAAGCACTACCATTCCACCGATGATTGATGAGACAAGAGCAATCAAATCTCTTTCAATTAATTCTTCAATGTTCATATTATCACACTTTAATTTAAATTAATATAAATAATTTTTGGATATATCCTATTAATATCCTTCCTAGGTTTTCTTAAAGCTATCTAAAAAAAGATTTCCTAAAATAGGAAACTCAAGATTTAGTGATTTGTAATCCCTTGTAAAGACATCTTCCTATTTAGTTAACTAATAAGAAATCCAATTTAGTTGCAAATCTCCTTAACCCTCCCCACACCATTAATCTTGGTAACATAGTCAGCAATCTCTTTTGGAACTAGCATTTGCCAGTCCATATTCTTCAGCATTCTGTTTCTTATTATTGTGCTTGAAATGCCTTCCAAAATCCTGACTTTTCTTATTTCGTACTTTCCCTTAAAGCACCTTTCTGTCCATTCATTTCCTGTATAAACAACATCAAATTTTGGCGCTAAGGCTTCAATATGCTCAACCCACTTTTTATCGTCATTAAAATCGGGGATTGTAAAAAATTTGTACTTGCCGGCCTTATTGTTCTTTAAAGCCAAACCAATCATTTCAATTCTTTCCTTTGCGGAAAAGGGGTTCTCTTTTGTGTTTTTCTCATTGCTGCTCCCAATCCCTATGACAAGCTCATCAACTTCCTTTAGGGCATTGTTTATGTCCTGCAAATGCCCGAGGTGAAACGGCTGGAACCTTCCTACAAATAATCCTCTTTTCATATTTTACCCCTTTGCTTTTAGAATTAACGGCATTCTTCTTTTGTGCTCATTCAGTTTTATTCTTTTTATAACGCCTTCAACAGCCTTTCTTTCAAAGCCTTTTTTGGTTATTCCCTCCACAGAATTTTTTTCTTCAAAATAAAGCTTCAATATTTTGTCCAGTTCATCATAACTTATCCCAAGCTCTTTTTCATCTGTCTGCCCTGGATAAAGCTCTGCTGTGGGGGTTTTGCATATAATCTTTTTTGGAAGCCCTAAAAATTCAGAAAGCTTTTTTACTTCTGTTTTATACAGGTCCCCAATAACCTCGGCATCTGCAGCTCCGTCGCCATATTTTGTGAAGTACCCCATCAAAATTTCTGTTTTGTTTGAAGTCCCGATAACCAAAGCATTGTTTGAGTTGGCATAATTATAAAGAATGACAGCCCTTATTCTTGAGGCAGTATTCATCTTTGCAGTATCATTCTGAGCCCAACCCACTTTCTCGAATTTTCCGATAAAATCATTTATGAAAATTAGCTGATAGCCTATCCCGGTTATTGTGCAGAATTCAACAGCATCTTGTATGCTTTCCTCAGAGCTTAACCCCCGTACCGGCATAATCAATGCCTTAATATTCTCTTTTCCAATGGCATCTGCAGCAAGCTTTGCGCTTAAAGCAGAGTCAATCCCCCCGCTCAGCCCAATTACAGCCTTTTTAAAATTATTTTTTTTGAAATAATCCTTTATTCCGCCGATTAATGACCTATACGTTTTTCCCATATCCTCGTTTGGCATTTTTAATTTCTATTGCTCAATTATTTTATCTCTTAAATCGATATTGCTTGCCGATATTAATTATTTATTTTTTTATTTGTGCGGTTATTTTAATAATTTTTATTATCGAAAATTGCTTATTGAACTGTTATTTTTAATTGTGAATTAATGCCTAGTCTTCGCAATGCAACCTAATTTAAAAATCTTTTTAAATATCCGACTTATACCCTAATCCATGATAAAAACCATATTTTGCGACTTGGGCAATGTAATAGTCTTTTTCAACCAAAAGCTGATTGCGCAGGGCCTTGCAAAATACAGCAGCAAGAATGCAGGCCAGATATACCGGTTCTTTATCAGCTCAAGGGCAAGGAAAAGCTTTGACATTGGAAAAATAAGCGAAAAAACCCTTTTCAAGAGCTTTAAGAAAAACCTGCACTTAAAAACAAGCCTAAGCCAGTTCAAAAAAATATGGCCTTCATGCTTTACTTCGCTTAACAGGGATATGGTTAGCCTTCTTTACAGCTTAAAAAAAAGATACAAGCTTGTCCTCTTGTCCAACACAGACCCAATCCATTATGAGTACTGCAGGAAAAAATACAGCGTTCTGGAAATATTCGATGATTTTGTATTGTCCTACAAAACAGGGCTGAAAAAGCCCAATCCACTAATTTACCTCTACGCATTGAAAAAGGCAAAAGCACTCCCCAACCAGGTGCTTTACATTGATGATGTCTGCAGCTACATCGCAACTGCAAAGATCTTTGGGATAAAAAGCCTGCAGTACAAGAATATGAACAAATTAAAAAGGGATATGGAGCATCTAAAAATAAAGATTTATAATAATAAGAAAGCAATGTAAATGAATAAAAAATTAGAAATATATCCCTATTTGCCGTTATTCTGGCTTCAGCGGTCATATTCCGCTGTTTTGCCTTGCAATGGCGCTGGTAATTATGCGGGGAAAAGGCGCATGGAGTGGAAGCTTTGAAAAGCAGCGTAAATCTTGAGATAAAGAAAAAACATATTTATATTACCTTATCATTATTAATATTGCTATTGATGGTATTTTCAAATAAACCGGAAAATGATTTTTCAAACGAAATGAAAAAAATAAGAGAGCCTGTTGTTGCAGGAACATGGTACCCGGGAACAGAAGCAGGTTTGAAGTCAGCAATTAATGAGTATTTGGATAATGTTAAAAAAGCCAGATTAAACGGCGCAATTAAAGCCATTATTGTGCCTCATGCAGGCTACAGGGCTTCTGGCCAGGTTGCTGCCGTAGCATTTAATCAGCTTGATGATATTTACGACACGGTAATTTTGCTTGGGCCAAGCCATGGTTATCCTTTATACGGCGCTTCTATTCTCAATGTAACTCATTACAAAACCCCGCTTGGAGAGGTTCCATTGTCAAAAAAAGTCAAAGCTCTGTTGGAAGAGGATATAATAAAAACAATCCCTGAGGCCCACTCAGAAGAGCATTCACTTGAAATCGAGCTCCCCTTTCTACAGCAGGCATTGGCTAAGTTTGAGCTTATCCCCATTCTCGTTGGAAACATAGACCCTGGTTCATTTCAGGAAGTTTTGCTTAAGCATATTGATGATAAGACTTTAATTGTTGTCAGTGTCGACTTGTCGCATTACCACCCTTATGATGAGGCAAAACAATTAGACTCCTACTCCATAGGCAGGATACTTGGTCTTGATTCAGATGGAATCTTCAATGCAGAGATAGACGCGCCATGGGCAGTTTCAACCTTAATAAATATCGCAAAGGAAAAAAATTGGAAACCTGTTTTGCTTTATTATGCAAACTCAGGGGATACGCTTGGCGATAAGTCGGCAGTTGTGGGCTATTCCGCCATAGCTTTTGTTGAGAGTTCAGCAAAAGAAAAAGAGGAAAAAGAGCCGCTGACAAAAGAAGAGCAGAAATTTTTGCTAAAACTGGCAAGAGACACTCTTGAGAGCTATCTCAAGACAGGAAAAAAGCCGGATATAGGCAAAACAAAGTTAACGCCGGCGCTTAAGCAGGTCCAGGGCTGCTTTACAACACTTAACAAAAACCATGATTTAAGGGGCTGCATAGGACACATTCTTCCCCAGGAAGAGCTGTATAAATGCGTTATGGACAACGCCATTAGCGCTGCTTTGCATGACCCAAGATTTGAGCCTGTAAAATATGATGAATTAAAAGACATTAAGATTGAAATATCTGCCTTAACAGTCCCTAAGAAATTAAGCTTTTCATCAGGAGAAGATTTAAAGAAAAAGCTCAGGCCAATGGTTGACGGAGTAGTCCTAAAGCAGGGATGGCGCCAATCAACTTATTTGCCCCAGGTATGGGAACAATTGCCAGACAAAGAAGAATTCTTGTCCAGCTTATGTACAAAAGGCGGCATGAAACCAGACTGCTGGGAAGACACAAAAACAGAGGTCCAAACATACCAGGCATTTGTTTTTGAGGAGGATAAAGATTAATCCAAATTTTTTGGATTAATCATTTTTACACAAATATATTTTTAAATTGGCACTGTTTATTCTTAAAATCATTTGAAATGAAACTTGCAGCATTGGTATCAGGAGGAAAAGACAGCATTTATGCGGCATTCATTGCGTCAAAAAAGCACGAATTAGCTTGCTTAGTCAGCCTTAAATCCAAAAAAGAAGATTCCTATATGTTTCACACTCCGAACATAGGACTTGTTAAATTGCAGTCAAAAGCCATGGATTTGCCGTTGGTATTCGTTGAGTCTTCCGGCATAAAGGAAAAAGAGCTCGATGACATTAAAAAGGCATTGAAAATAGCAATTAAAAAATATAAAATACAGGGCGTTGTCTCAGGGGCTTTGGCCTCAAACTACCAGAAAGATAGGATAGATAGAACATGCAAAGAGTTAAAATTAAATTCATTAGCGCCCTTATGGCACATTAATCCTAAGCAGTATTTAAAAAATTTAATTAAGGATAATTTTAAAGCTGTTATAACTGCAATTGCAGCAGAAGGGCTGGCAAAGGATTTTCTTGGAAAGGAAATCAGCCTTAGCTTTCTGGACAAAATAAAAGCGACAAAAATCCATTTAGCAGGAGAAGGCGGGGAATACGAGTCTCTGGTAACAGACTGCCCGCTCTTCAATAAAAAAATAAAAATAAAAAAAGCAGAAACTGAAATGGAAAATTATTGCACTGGTAAGCTTCTTATTGAAGATGCAGAATTAACTGAAAAATAATTTTCTTATTCCTTCATTCTGGACGACTTATAAACTTCTGGCTTAAAGGGCTTTGCCCTTACAATTTTCGCATCCAGGTTCCTTTTCTTAATCTCTTCCAGCAGGGTTTTTTCATCTACAAATTCCTGGTCATAGCCTAAGCACACAATATCCGGCTTGTATTCCCCAAGAAACCCAAAAATGTTGTTTTCATGGCCAAAAACCGCTTCATCAATAAAACTAAGTTTCCTTACCTGCTTTAGCCTGTACACCTCATCATGCCTTGGCTTTTTCCCCTTAAAACTCAAAATATTGCTGTCTCTTGCAACAACCACAATCAAATAATCACCATAACTTTTCGCTTCTCTGAGGTAATGCTCATGGCCTTTATGCAGAATATCAAAAGAGCCAAAAGCCATTACTTTTTTCATAGCATAAGAAACTTAGGCATATTTTAAAAATATTGCCAATTTAAAGCATTATCATATCTGTTAAGTATACTTTCTAAGGTTGTATTTCACTTTTTTTTATTCTGCTCCGCAATTCTAGTGCGGGGCGTCGCTCTCCGAACATATCGCTCCGCCCCGCTTATTCACGAAAAAATCGCTTTGCGATTTTTTGTGTCCTGAAAATCTATGATTTTCATGATATTGCAATAAATCCGAGGCGAAAATTAGTGGCAGTCAATTTTTGCCGAGACTATTTTTTGTTGCCGAAGGCAACAGAATTATTTTTATTTGTAGAATTTTTTCTTGAAAATGTAATATGCTTTACACCTTTACTTTATAATACAATATCCTGAAGTTTCGTGTTTTCTACATAGCATAAGCTAATTCCTTAGCAAACTCTTCAATATACTTTTTGTCAACATGCTTTGCTTTCTGAAGCATAGTGGTGTAGCACTCTGCCTTCAGATATCTACAAA
>JAHWGX010000017.1 GCA_019323655.1 Candidatus Woesearchaeota archaeon
TCCCCTCCTGCTCCAGTATCTACCTGGCATAAGCATCCTTCTTCTCCTGCAGTTCCGCACATTCCATAATCAGGATAATCAACCCATGTTGTGCCATCGCAATGATCATCCTGGCAGCTGCAGTCAGTGTCTTCATCGCATTCTGCTCCGCATTTTCCTACAACACATTGATAGCCTGAGTAATCGCATCCGCAGTCATTGCATCCGATAAAATTGTATAATTTATGAGATGTTGAAGTGCATTTTTCAGGGCAATCAACATCAACAGCGCATTCTGCATCACATACTCCAATTACACATCCTAATTGAGGCTCTGCGCTGCAGTCCGGCTGGCAGTTGCTGCATCCGCAGTCATTTAAATCACAGGTATTATCGCATGAACCTGTTTCAGTATGGCTGTCGTATATATCATTGCCATTATAATCTGCTAATTTCTTTCCATCGCAATAATCATCATAAACTATTTCGCAATTATTTGGGCTGCAGTCATCATTTGAATCGCATGCTGCGCCGCATTCATCTTTTACGCATGCATAAGTAAATGAATCAGGTAAACATCCGCAGCTTTGATCACAATAGCCGTATGCATCTCTTGTGCCAAGCTTTGTTCCAGAGCATTGTTCGGTTGTTTGTGAGCAGTATTCATTGTTATCATCTTCAGGAGGCTCGCATTGCTCATCTCCATTTATTATTCCGTCTCCGCAGTATGGAGGCTTGTAATCGCACTGGTAAGTGCAGTATGGGTTTGAAGGGGCAAAGGGATTTTCCTCATCGCATTCAGGATCAGCAGTGCAACCTGTATAGTCAGATTCGCAGTTGTCATCCTGTATCTCGCAGTTTTCATCACAATAATCCTCTAAGTAATTATAGCCATAGCCGCATTCCTCAAGGAAAGTGTTTGGAGGCACTCCATCGCATTGTGATGAGCCGCTGCAGTAATAGCTGCATTCATTTACAGGCTCATATTCGCAATCAACACATTCATTATAGGTATTGTCCTGGTTGCATGTAAACTCATGGCCATCTCCCCATTGCCCGTCTGCTTCGCATTCCTCATAAAGCGTTTGTAAGATCCCATCTCCGCAGTAGCCGTCTGTTAATGTTATTTCCTCGCAGGTTTCTGAGCAGTAAGTACAGCTTCCGCCGTAAGGAGGAGTGCATTGGGCGCCATTATTTATTCCATCATCGCATTCCTCTCCCGTATCTATGTTTCCGTCTCCGCAGTAAGGCTGCTGCTCATGCTCGCACATGCAATTACCTAAATTGCATGTGTCAATAGTATTTGGGTTGTAATCACTGCAGTCATCATTTGAATCACATTCTGCTCCGCATATTCCAGCTACGCATTGTTTTGTCGGAGTTGCGCTGCAGTCCGGCTGGCAGTTGCTGCATCCGCATGTGCCCAAATTGCATGTGTTGCCGCAGGAATCTGTTTTGGTATAGCTGTCATACAGCTTGTTGTTGTTATAGTCAGCTAATTTCTTTCCATAGCAATAATCAGTATAAACTGTTGCGCAATAATTTGGGCTGCAGTCATCATTTGAATCGCATGCTGCTCCGCACTCGTCTTTTACGCATTGATAAGTAAATGAATCTGGAAGGCATCCGCATTCATCATCGCAATAGCCGTATGCATCTCTTGTCCCAAGCTTTGTTCCGGAGCACTGCTCGGTTGTTTGTGAGCAGTACTGGTTGTTGTTAGTCTGAGGAAGCTCGCATTGCTCTCCGGGATCCTTTACACCATCCCCGCATACTGAAGGGCATCCGCATTTCTCCACCACTAACTTAACCAAATCGTGGTAGGTATACCAATACGCATAGGTGCTGTAAGCCTGGAACTTAATCTGTATATTATTAACTTCATCTGCAGTTGTGATATATGAGCTTAAGTCTATAACATCAGTTCGGTCAATTGAGGGAGGATAAGGCAAAGTGTGGGTTACCCAGGAAGATGTGCCCTGGTCCCAGACCATTATTTTTGCAGGGTCGTAAACATAGCTGTACCACTCAAAGTACAGCTTAACACTCCTAATTGTCTCGCATTCTTCCATGTCAAAAGGAAACTCAAACAAGAGATATTCATTAATTGAATAGCCGGTTTGGGGCCAGTAATCGTGAGTTCCGTATCTGCTGTCATCGCTCAAAGCCAGTTTGCCTAAATCAGAGGAAGTAAGGATATATGCATGATAAGAAGTGGTATCCTTGCCATAGTTCGGAGAATACTCTACTTTGGTGCATTGCTCTGCTTCTGTTTTGCAGTCTGCTGAGCATCCGTCCATGTTAATGCCATTGCCGTCATCGCATTCCTCTCCTGCATCGATTATTCCGTCTCCGCAGTATGGGAACTTGCAGTTGTTCCTGCAGGAGTCGAGATTATTGGTGTTTCCGTCATCACACTGCTCTCTTGCATCCTTAATGCCGTCTCCGCAGTAAGGCAAAGTGCAGTCGTTTCTGCAGGCATCATAGTTATCTGTGTTTCCGTCATCGCATTCCTCTCCTGTATCCTGAATCCAATCTCCGCAGACCGGTGTTTTTGGCACTCTCAGGCATGCCCCATCCCTGCAGCCGTAAGCGCACCTAATCTCCTCAAATGTTGCATGGCCTCCAGAGCAGTAGGCTTCATGCAGCCATTGCCCTCCGCTTTCGCAGGTACCCAGGTAACTTTGCTTGCAACAGTCATACGCACCTGGCCCTGATTCCGGGGGTGGAGGGCCTGCTGCTCCTGCAACATAATAGTCCTTTCCGCCGTCAGTATCTACGCATGCAGCTTCGACCCCTGCAGCAAAAACAATGCTCAGGGCAAAAACAACGGCAAATAGCAGAAATCTGGCAATAAGCTTATTTCTAAACAGGCGGTTTTTCTTTTTATCCAATTAAATCCCCTTGAATCCTCAAACCCATTAGCTTCCGGGATTAGCTTGCATATAAAACTTTCCCAAAAGTTTTTTAAACCCTGTGTGCTCGGAAAATGGTGGTAAAAAAACGGGAATTTCCTTTCCAGCCCCTAGTTATTTGTTTAAGGTTTTTACACAATGTCAAACGAAACTGGCTCTCCGACGCTGTTTCCTGCTTCATCTGCTGCTGTTACGGTAAGGTCATGGCGGCCAATGCTGAATGCAGCCCTTGCCTCGCATATCCCTTCCCTTAATGTTGAGCACAGCCTTCTTTCCCTGTCAGAATCTGAATGGTCTGTGTATGAGACCTCATCGAAATTCAGCTCGTTAACTTCAATTGTGAAGGTTACATAGCTCCCGTCAATTGTGTAATCCAAAGAGCTGATTACTGGCTCTGTTGTGTCAACATCGAGGCTTATGTGCTTTGACTCATCCACGCTGCCTACTATGTCTTCTATAACAAACCAGTATTCTATTTCCTCCGTGTCGTAATCATTTAATTCAACAAAGGCATTGCACTGGTATTTTCCCCCATTGCCTGGGAAGCAGTCGTCTTCTATGCTTAGCTCATGGCTTCTGTAGCCTGTTTCCAAATTGCCGTAATTCAGTTCGAGCAGGACCGGATTTTCCTCCCTAAACTCAACATCAAAATTGCCGTCAGCAAATCCGCTTCTCGGGTTTGTCCTTGTTATTTTAGGGCCTTTGCTGTCGGTATGGAACAAAGGCAGTGTCCTGGATACGTAATTCCCAGCTTCATCAGTTATGTTTATTGTAAGGATATGGGGGCCGTCCCTGAATGAAACCTTTTTCTCGCAGGCGCCGTCATCCAGCCTTCTCCTGCAAAGGCTTCCCCACCTGTGCCTTTCATCAAAGCTGTCTGTGTATGTTATCTCATCGAAATTGAGCTCGTCAATCCTTATGTCGAAGTTCACAAACTTCCCGTCTATGTCATAATAAAGGTAAACTATCTCCGGAGGGGTTGTGTCAACGCCCAGCTCCACAGGCCTGCTTGCGTCAAAATTCCCCGCAATGTCAGTCAGATTGAACCAGTACTGGATGTCCTTTCCGTCAAACTCAGTCAAGTCAACAAATATACTGCACCCTTTTTTTCCCTTTCCGAGGTCAGCGCAGGCACCTAAATCAACATCCGCTTCCCTAAACGAATTCCCGTAAATTAACTTTAATGTGTCAGGATTTTCCTCAGTAAACTCCGCATAGAAATTCCCGTCAGCATAGCCTTTTTTAGGCTCGGTTTTGCTTATTTTTGGCTTTTGGGAGTCGACAATAAAATGCGCGTCAGCATAACCCTCCAGCCCAGCGAGATCAATTGCTTTCAAATGCAGCTCGTTATCACCTTCGTCAAAGCTTCTTATTTGACTAATTTCTCCAAAACAATCATTGCAGATTCTTGACCATCTGTCCCCTGAATAAATATATACATGCGCATTTTCATTTAAGGTATATATTAATTGAATTGACCTTGATGTATGCATAGAGCCGTCCAAAGGACTTAAAATATCCAGCTCAGGAGGCGCTGAGTCTATTACTGTGCCACTTCCATCTGTGTTACAACCCTGTTGGTCAGGGACAAGCGCATTGCAATAGTCAAAATCTGTAGAAGTATAGCACCCATTTATTTCATCATAATTGTTCATGCAGAATTTGCATAGTGTTGCTCCGCATGTCCTGTCTCTTTGATAGCAGAAGTCAATAAATTCCCCTTTAGTAAAACACCCCCAGAAATATGCAGATGCGAAACTAGCACATAAAATAACAAACAATGCAGTTATTCCCAAGAGAGTAATTTTTTTGGTCATTTTTAACCTGATAACTAAATCATTTTTTGCAATGAATTAATCTCCGCACCCCCTTTGTTATATGATAATAATGAACATGATTTTCTGAATGATTATAAAAAAAATAAAAAAAATAAAAAAATGGGCTTTCGCCCTCAGCACGCTTAGATAGCCTCTCCCCAGAAGTAAAATGCTCCTGTGTCGAAGTCACCATTGCATGGCTCTGGCAGGCTCAACTTAAAGGTTAAAGCCATCTCTGAACCAGGTGTCAAGACGTTTCCGATATTGCTAACTATGTTCGGCTTGAACATCTCTGTACCAATTATTTCTTTAGCCTGTGCTAGTGTCTCTCCTGGTGGTATGCCCATGTATCCTTCAGCATCTGCCGAGAACGGTCCTACTCCACCAACATTAGCTGTGGAATAATAACCATTTGTAGCAAAATACCTGAAGTTGCTTAAGTCAAGCACGTTGCTTGTTGGGCACATTGCGCCGCTAAATGAGCTGTCATAGAAGTTTGTTCCTGCGATGTACATCTCAAGCCTTACTCCTGAGCCATCATCTGCGTCGTTGCCTACTAATATAGTGTCTGAATAACTTACTGTTCCAGGCCTGACATCTTCGAATATCAAATCCCCATCAACAGTCAATGCTATGACTGGGTTTAGGAACCAATATTCGTTCTCGTCCATTGTTCCGGACAAGCCATCAAGGTCTGTTACCTCAACAGTTATCCAATACTCACCATACATGCTAGCGTCTGTCTCTACAGTTAGAGTGCATGTGTAGTATCTCTGTGTTGTAGTGTCAAGTTTTGTTCCAGTCAAATTTTCTTCTAGTATCCTTGCATTACAACTTGAGTCTATTGTACTACTAAAGCCTAGGTCTTCTACACAGTTGACTTCAATGTAGTTGCCTGCTCCTTGCACATCTCCAACGGTTGCGAAAACGTCCTCAATCTTGTTGATTCCGTTCTTGTCCATTACAAGCACTTCCCAGACAATCTGCTCTCCTTCGAAAGCATAGTTTTGCTCTCTCTCTATTAATTTATCCCCTGGTGTAGTTCCTGGTTGTACTGGGTCATCTAAGACAATTCTGCTGTCGCACATCCAGACTAGTGGTTCGAAGTCTTCGGTAACTATGTCAACACCGATTGATGTTGAAGCACCTGCACCGAAAGCAACTGGCATTACCAACAAAGCAACCAATATTGCCAATAGTTGTTTCATTTTTTTTTCCTCCTTGTGTTTTATTGCCAGCTCAGCTGTGACAGCTTTGCCGGCTGATTGCAGTCAAGTTGCCTCAACTGCGGGGCCTTTCGGCCTATGCCAACACTCCCATTGAGTTAGGCAGATTTGCTTGATATGCTTTACAGCACATCAATTTGCAACTACCATCCCCCAACTTCATTGTGCCTGCATATTCAGCGAAGGTATTTTTGCGAAAAAAATATCTCCGCGTGAGCATGAATATACCTATGAGCAAGATGAGAATACAGGTTTTTTATTCCACCTTCTTTTATTTCCAAGATTCGCCACACCTCTGTAAGCTTACCATTTATTTATCTGTTAATGATAAATTGTTTTTCTTATTTTTAAATAGTAAAAGATATCCCATATAAATAGTTTTTCGGACTATAAAATATACAAGAAATCGCTTAGGTTGAAAACTATATAATAAAAAACCGAAATTTAGTTTTCGCAACTGGGTGCAGATGACATTTTCTTCCCGGCGGGAAAACGCCGTTTTTTGAAGAAAGTTACGCCATACTGATAGCAAAATTAGGAATATTCTCAAAAATAGATTTTTCAATTAAAACTGCAGAAAGGCAGCGCCAAACTGGCAGCAAACCGCAAATATTTTCAGAAACGGGGTTTTGAATGAAAATCATAAAAAACTGCATCAAACTGGCAGCAAACCGCAACTGCATGCTTGTGCAGCGGATTTTGCAGATTAAAGGCGTTAATTCGACAGGAATTACAAAGCCGTTTCTTTGGATGCGAATTGGATTAGGATGAATGCTGCGAATAAAAAAACCGAAATATTTATATATGTGCAATCACATAAATATTTGCGGTGATAAGCATGGGGAATATTACATTATCAATTCCAAACGATATACATGAGGAAATGAGGAAATTTTCTGAAGTAAGGTGGAGCGAAGTAGCCAGAAAAGCCATTGTGGACAGATTAGAGACTCTGCAGTTAGCGGAAAAGCTTGCAAAAAAGAGCAAGCTTACCCAAAAAGACGTCAGCGACTTCAGCAAAAAAATAAAATCCGCCGCAAATAAAAGGTTTTCAGCATGAATATAGTGATAGATTCAAACGTATTGTTTTCCGCATTAATCAGGGATTCGCTGACGAGAAAGCTCCTTCTGGAGTACAGGGGATTCTTCCTGTTTCCATTGTTTATATTTGAGGAGATGGAAAAGCACAAAGCGGAACTAATGAAAAAGTCCGGGATGTCCCGGGAAGAATTTAACCAGCTTCTTAAGCTGATCCTGCAAAAAGTTTTGGCGGTCCCAAATGAAATATTGCATCCCTACCGCAAAGAATCGCTTGAAATTGTCCGGAAGATAGATTCTGACGACCAGATTTTCATTGCCTGTGCATTAGCTTATCCCGGAAGCATCCTTTGGTCGGATGACAAGAAGCTAAAAAAGCAGTCGAAGGTAAAAGTGCTTAGCACCTCCCAGATAAAAGAGAAGCTTGCATAAAAAGCAGTGGAAATTTAGATCATTCTTTCAAAAAAGCAGCGCCAAACTGGCAGCAAACCGCAAATATTTTCAGAAACGGGGTTTTGGGTGAAGATTATGGAAAAACCGCTTATTTAAACAGTTCCAGAAACTCTTTTGGCCTGACAATAGAAATTCCTTCAAATTTCCTTAATTTCAACAGGTGCTCGTCCTGGCTTATTATGCAGTCAACTTTCCCGGATTTTGCGCACTCCAGTATTTTATTGTCGTCCGGGTCGTCTTTTATTATGCTTAATCTTTTTGCAGGCTCAACAAATACGGAAATTTTTACAACTTTATTGACAATTTTTGCCATAACAAGATTTTTGTTTTGGATCTTATCAACAATCTCGCCACTTTTCATTGTTTCATAATACTCCTGAATAATATCTTTTGAAGTGATATTCTTGATCCTCTTTTGGTCTATCATATCCAGTATCCTAAAAGAGTCTCCAGTCCAGAATGTGCCTGAGACCAGTACATTTGTGTCTAAAGTCACTTTCATTTTTTTCTTCTAAGCTTATGCACCAGGTCCGGGGCTTCCTGCTCTGCAATCTTTTTCTTTGCCAGCCTTAACGGCTTTGTAAGCTCTGCAAAAGACTCTGCATCTACTTTTTTCATTAAGACTGTATCATTCTCCAGGAAGAATAATACCTTTGAGCCTTCATCCAGCCCAAGCTGGCTTCTGATGTCCGCAGGTATAGCCACCTGGCCGCGAGAGCTTATTTTTCCCATTTCAATTATTGTTCCCATTTTTCCTCACCTATCTTACTTATAAGATATATCTTATATTTAAGATTTTCGTTTTTTTAAAAAAGTTACGCCATACTGACAGCAAAATTATGAATATTCTCAAAAATAGATTTTTGAATGGAAATCACGGAAATTGCATATGCAAACAAGTTTTTCATTAAAGAAAGAATGAATAGGCAAGCGGGGCAAAATTTTGCCGGGCACTATTTTATGCCGAAGGCAGAATTAAAAAGAATTTAAAAAAATAAGAAAAAAGAAAGAAAAAGGGCTTATTTTTTGCCGATATCTGATTTTGCCGCTTCGCTTATTATGTCGCATTTCTCTTCCTCTGTTATCTCCCCTGCTTCGAACAGTGCCTCTGCTTCCCTGGCTACGCAGCTCACGAATTTGCCGTGGTTTTTCCACACTGCTGCTGGGTCGCAAAGTAAATTGCCATCGCAGTTTTCGTCTGCATCGTTGCCTGGGATATCCAATGCGGATGGGTTTATTTCAGGGTCTTCGTCGTTGCAGTCTCCTTCGCATGGGGCAGTTCCATCACCGTCAGAATCAACCTCATCCAAAGGAGTTACACCATCGCAGTCATTGTCCTTGCCGTCGCATATTTCCCCTGCTCCGGGGTATGTCTTTGAGTCAGTGTCGTCACAATCGTTGCACCTGTAGCCATCCCCGTCATTATCATAAGCTATTGCGCCAGTCGGTGCAGGACCGCAAAGCCACGGGTCGTAATATGAATTTTTTACATAAACACAGCCTCCCCCCGGGCCTGTCTGGCATCCCCACCAGTTATACAAGGCGTTTGCTTTGGCTGCGGCGTAATTCTCAACGCCCCAGCTCCAAAACTTCCCAAAATTATTGTAGTTGATCACTATGTTATCTGCTCCGCTTGTTGTTCCGTCAATCAATATTGAGCCCCATGCAAATCCCGGCTCAAAATTGCAGTTTTCTATTGTTATGCCTGTGGTTGACAGCGGAACCTTGAACGTTCCCCAGAATCCCAACGCAATTCCATGCTCCATGTTATTGGAAAATACGCTGTTCTTAATCGCAACATCATTTGCAGTCCCTTTTAAGGCCAAGCCAAATCCGTAACCAGAGCCTATGCTGTTTCCCTCAACAGTTAATGTGTCGAGAACAGCAGTGTTTATTGTGCCGTAGCTCATGAAACCGAATTCATTGTTGTCAGTTATCTCAACATTGCTCATTTGGAGGTTGTTTACAGTAACAGCCTTATCAAGGAAAAAGCCCTCATAGTATTTAGTGCCCCTTAATTTTACATTATCAACAGCCAAGCCGTCAACAACTGCATTAAAGCTGAATATTCCATAATTCAGGTTGTCGTGGACATCGCAATTTTTAATCTCTATATTGCTTACTGATTTTTCCAACACAATTCCGGACTCGCAATTGGTTATTTTAATGCCGTCTATTGTTACATCGCTTACTCCTGCAACCCTAAAGCCGATTCCCCAGCCTGTACCTCCGCAATCAAAAACAACATTGTCCCCTGCGGCTAACAAAGTCAACGGCTTTGATATCCCGGCCACGGAATAATAAAGAGCTGACACTCCATATGTCCCGTCAGCAATGCAGATAGTGTCTCCTGGGCTTGCTGCATTGATTGCTGCCTGTACTGTTGCATAATCCAGGGGCACATTAATGTCGCAGTCTGGAAGAACTTCAGCGCCGACAGCTCCAGCCAGCCCCACCATCAGAACCAAGCTTGCCAAAATTAAAATTGTTTTTTTCATTTTTTACCTCCCGAAAGAATTATTTTTTTATTGCCAAAAATGCTGAAATATTTAAACATTTCCAAAAAAACTCCGGATTGCCATCACCTGTTCCATGCAAAATTCTTAATTATGCCTGGGAAAAAGTTTTAATAAAATTTCTAAACCAGAATCATGCCTGCTACATCTTCAAAAACTCATCAATATACATAATTATTTTTTCCTTCATTTCAACATTTATTGAAATCTGTTTTCCATATCCTGTTTTCTTCAAATGCAGAATGCCCTCTTTAATCAGTTCGCCTGCCAAATCTTTTGCCCTGCCTTTCAAATCCGGCGGAAAGCCTTTCTGCAAATTGTCCAAGGCAGTATGGCTGTGCTCAAATTTTCCTTTACGTGTCAGCTTGTGCAGTATTTTTCCTTTAATTTGCGCGTCTGTCCACATAAATAAGTCCACCAAAATAGACTTTGAACAGCAAGATTTATATACTTTCCTATTAACAAATGATTCGCAATGGAAGATAAATCATTACTGCTAAACCTGACTGGAGATCTGCCCCTATTTAGGATAATTGATTTTCTGCTTGACAACAAGGGGATGGACTTCAGCAAGACAGACATTGCAGAAGGGGCAGGAATTTCCAGAGCATCATTATTCAACTACTGGAGCGAATTAGAAAGGCATGGCATTGTAAAAACCACGAGGAGCTTTGGCAAGACAAAACTGTACACTTTAGACAGCAAAAGCCCTGTCACACAAAAAATAATAGAATTGGAAAAAACATTAATTGCCGAAGCTTTGGAAAACAAGAAGAAAAAAGAGGTTGTTATAGAAAACTGACTTCCTGTTCCAGGCAAAATTCTTAATTATTCAGAAACAGCCGGAAAAAATAAAAAAAATAAAAAAATTACGGCTGGTAATAGCCGAATCCTGATGATGCCGGAGAGTGGTAGCTTACTCCGTGGTATCCTGCGCAGGGATCATTCTCAACCTGCTGGATTATTGCGAATTCGCCCCAAATGTCCTCACCGATCAATGTTCCGTCGGATTCATACCAGTACCCGCTTTCCTTGTATGCGTCTGCCGGTGCTGCTACAATCTTTACAAAGTAATCCCACTTGCAGGTTTCCCCGCCAATCTCGTATGTTCCCCACATGTGGTTTGTCTCCCATGCCCCTGAGCCAATATAACTATCATATCCGTAGTGCCTGTCCAGCAAGCCATCCCCGTCGCAGTCTTTGTTGCTCAGCCATGCATCGTTCCAGTACATCAGCAGCTTGACATCGCCGTAGTTCTCCTGGCACCACTCATAGGACGGCCCGCCAGGCCTGTACACAGGGTGGTAATCGCAGTACATGCCGTTAAACAGGTGCGCCTGGTAGTTATAGCCCCACTCGTTGTAGCCCGGCATTATCAGGCTGCCGTCGCTTGCATACAATTCGCCGCTTGGTATCATTGTGCAGTCCGCGTATTTTCCTTTTGCGGCAGCGCCTGTTACGGTCGCATCGCCTTTGCCGAAAGAAATAATCACAAGCCCGGAAACCGCTACTACCGCAACAATTCCAAGAACATAGGCCAGATTTGCATCTTTCTTTTCCATAAAATCACCTCTTTTGCCCATCCCTGAACTAAATTGTATAAAAACCTTTCTCTTGAAATAACACGCCGGGAAAAAATGCCTTGACAAAAACTTATTTGCCCAGAGCCAGCAATTTCTCCATACATTTTCCAGCTTGCCTTCTCTTCAAGAGGCTTTTCTGCTTTAAATTCATCTTAATTCTTTTTTTGTATAAATCTTCCCTATAACATGCCACCCCGGGATCGATTCTTTTTATTTTTTTAAAGTCGCCGTACCAATCCCTCAACCCGTCCCTATAATCATTCCAGTCGTCATAATAGGGATTAATAAATAAATCATACTTGATTAAATCTTTTTTAGAAATGGCTAAGCGAGGTGTAAAGTAGCCGCTCTTTCTTTTCCATCTTTTTCTCATTCGGATTGCCTCCGAACACCTTCGCCTTGGTCACTTGCCAGGCAAGCAAAGCGATTGCCCTATGCAGGGGCATTTGTGTTCTTATGGCATCCGGGTTTTGACAATAGGCTGCATCATTCTGTTTTTATGATGGTATAATCCTTATCCCTTCTTTCTCTGGGATCATAGTTACTTCTTTATCGTCTTTGAAATTATATTTCTTAACTAATTCTTTAGGTATCCTTAACCCCAAACTCATGCCCCACTTGGATATTTTAGCATGGAATCGTTTCATTTCCCTGTATTTCTCAGCAACATTGTGCAATTGGCTCATATTTAGCATCTCTTCCCCGCATTTGCTGCACTTAAAATATTTGTACTCCACTCCTTCAGGGGTCTTAGCTGTTAATTCTTTCATTTCTCCCTTGCATTCAGAGCATTTTTTCATTTTTTCTCACCTGCAAAATTTTTAATTTCTGAGCGCCAGAAATCTATGATTTCTCGGCACCTTTGGTTTCAATTGTAAAAATCTTTATGGTTGTGCCCAGCATTTGTCCGACACAAATGACTGTAAAATTTTTGTAATCTTTAATGAACCTTATATTGTGTCTTCCAAATCTCTCTATTTTTCCGCCTTTCAACGTCGCTTCTATCATGTCAGGGGTTACTTTTCTCTCCATAGCCCTAATGAACGCGTGCCTTTTTATTTCAAAATCATACTGGGTTATGTCCATAATATCACTTAATATATAATGATATCATAAGATATATTTAAAAGTTACGGTTTTAAAAATTATTAGGCTCTGCTATTAATAATCAACGCTTTTTGGTCAGAGTGTTACAACAGAAATTCCCGGCTTTTATCAATAATTTTTTATACTGCAAAACAAAATCAGTTAAAAGAGGTGGTGCAAATGGCTGCAAAGAATGCAGAGCCAAGCGATTTTGTAAAGCTCGGAAGCGCTCTTGGAGGAATACTTCTGGCGATAATAGTGCTGTTTATGCTCTTTGCCAAGGAAATGATGCTGACAGTGCTGCCAACAATTGTCTGGGCTTTTGTTGTATTGGGAATTGTTTTGGGAAGCCTGCAGTATAAGTCGCAGAAGAAATAGGATATTATATAGGGCTTAACAGCAAAAAACCAAAAACCGAGCTTTGGCTATAAAGTGTCTATAAATTATAATTCAGATAAAAATTTCAAACTAAGGGTTAAAAGAACACCAGCAATAACTCCAACTGATACTGATAGAATATATAAAATTATTTGGTTTGCAATGCTACCCCTGCCATATAAGGAAACAGTAAGATTCAAGGCTGCAATAAATGTTAAAACAGAGGCTGTAATTGCAATGATTATGTTAGTGTTTATTTGTAATCCTAATCTCTTCTCCTCCAATAATAGTTTTCTTAATTCATGAAGTTTTCTGATGCCCACCCCAGTAAGAGTGTATATGGGTGTACCACCTTTATTACCAACAGAAGTTACATAATCCTCTTTGGTCCCTATGCAATATCGTGAAAACAGATACCACCCATTTTCTCCAAACTCACCTTTAATATCATTTACATTAATTTGTCCATGATATTCTTCTATATACTCCATAATCTTAACTATTTTAGACAAAGAATCTTTTTCTAGCAATATTTTCTTTTTCATTTTCACACCCCCAAAAAACGGCTTTAAATCATAAGATAAGAGTGCTTCGCTTAAAACACTTGCGTTAAAACAAACTATTTTAGCCAGTATTTCAGTCTCTTGGCTTTCAGGCTTATTGCACCAGAATACAAAAGAAAAGCTTTCCACGCGCCTGTGCTTATATTAGCTTATGGCAGAGCCATTCTTCTACAATAAGGATATTGTATTTTGAGTCTATCAGATCTCTGTAACCCCAAAAATGCTCGTCTGAAGTAATTAAATACTTTTTAACATCCCCATTAGAGGTATGTTCCGCTAATCCAGCTAATATCATGCAATCATCATCTTCCGGAATGTTGGAATATTTAGGCTTCTGGCTCTTTTTTAATGGCCTCGCATTTGCTTGGAAGAAAGATTTAACAGATGAAAAATTTTCTGACTTTTTAATGTCCTTAAAATCTTCAAGAGATTCATAAAAAAATTTAAGGTGGTCAATGGTTTCCTTTCGAAAAGTATCAGGAAGAAAATTAACATTTATGTTATTGTCCTCTATCAAAGTCTCGGCAACTTCAAACAGCTTCCTTTCAAAATTATGAGAAGGTACAAACTTGTAAGGATATATTCTCTTATCATTAAGAGCGTTAAGAAGAGCTTTAAGCTTTTTATTGTTTTTTGTGCATATCCTATCTTTATTCTGCGTCAAAAAATGGTGAGAAGGTGGAATGGGTATTTCACAAAGGTTAAGGATACAGCAATCATCAAATGAGTATATATTGCTTTCACCCAACGCCATTTTAATTTTCTACTAGCTCTCTCAAGCATTTGTTTTGCAGAGAAAACGGATAACTTTTACTCTGGGCAAAATTTATAATATATTGGTAATACCTGTTTAAAACTATTTCGTCCCTTTCTTTGGCTTTAGTCTGTTGTTTCAAAAAAGGAATAACCTGCTTTTCTAAATTCCATAAAAGGTAATAATCCAGCATATAAGCATCAAAATCATATTCCATCTCATCTATATTCCTAAACCTCTGTTTCATAAGGTATTGGGTTAAGTAATAGCAATACTCAATTAAAGAAGAAAGAGTTAAGTTTACAATAGAATCTTTAGCTATTTTCTTCTTTTCCCCCATCAAGTCAAGCATGTCGATATGAACGGAGTTAATTCTCATCTTTAATTTCTCCCTTTCATCCATATCTACCAATAAGTTTTTATGCTCGTCAGAAGAGATTTCATCAGCATTTAAATCGCTTAGATACTTTATTTCTTTTCTTAATTTTTCTATCTCCTCTGGCTTTAAAATCTTGGAAAGTTTTAAACGAATCACACCTAAGGCTAATTTTTCCCCTTTTTCCTCAATAATATATTTCGGAATCTCTCCTCCTCCAAACTGGTAATGGGTTATATTGTAAAACTCGTTGCTTTCTAAGCCCACAGTGTCCATACTAAAAGAACCATATTTGTTAAGAGTAAAATCCATGTCAATCGGAATCATATAAAAATTAAGTCTCGCAAGAAGCTTATTGAGTTTTGTTTGGGAATTAATTACTTTGTTTTTTGCAAAATGAAGAACTAAACTAACTGCTTCGTCTTTTGAAAGTATCATACATATCCATTAGCAAAGTTAAGATTAGTTTTTATAAACCTTTTCTATTTGCTATAATCTCCTATTCAGAACAAAGCCCACCAAACCATAACCTTTAAATAGAACCGCTTATTTACTTTTTTCTTAAATTTAACTAAACGGAAGGTGGTTAGAAAATGGCACAGCAAGTACAACCAATATTTATTTTGCCGGAAGGCGCGCAAAGAAGCGTGGGCAGGGACGCCCAAAGGACAAACATAATGGCGGCTAAATTAGTTGCTGAAACAGTAAGGACAACTTTAGGCCCGAAGGGAATGGACAAGATGATTGTTGATTCTTTAGGTGATGTTACTGTCACAAATGACGGTGTTACAATACTTAATGAGATGAACATTGAGCATCCGTCTGCAAAGATGATTGTTGAGGTCGCAAAAACGCAGGAAGACGAGATTGGCGACGGAACAACAACAGCTGTTGTGATCGCAGGCGAGCTTTTAAAAAACGCAGAGGAGCTTCTTGACCAGGATGTGCATCCTGCTGTTATATCAAGAGGCTACAGGCTTGCAGAGTCAAAAGCGCAGGAAATCCTGAAGCAGATAGGGGAAAAGATAACCCCGGACAATGAGGAGATACTGAAAAAAATAGCGCAGACAGCCATGACAGGAAAAGGGGCAGAATATTCAAGAGATACGCTTGCAACCTTGGCTGTAAAGGCAGTAAAGATGGTTGAGGAAAACAGCCACATTGACAAGGATGACATCAAGATTGAAAAAAGGACCGGAGGCTCTGTAGAGGACTCTGAGCTGATAAAAGGGATTGTCATAGACAAGGAAAGGCTTAGCTCAAGCATGCCAAGAACTGTCAAGAATGCAAAAATTGCCCTGATAGACAGGGAAATTGAGATAAAGAAGACAGAGATTGACGCGAACATACAGATAAAGACGCCTGACCAGATGCAGGCTTTCCTTGACCAGGAGGAAAAAATGCTCCAGGACATGGTGGAAAAAATAACATCCACAGGTGCAAGTGTTGTCTTGTGCCAGAAGGGCGTTGATGATGTTGCAATACATTTCCTTGCCAAGAAAGGGGCTTATGCAGTAAGAAGGGTTTCGGAAAGCGACATGAAAAAAATAGCAAAGGCAACAGGCGCAAAGATTGTCCACAACCTAAAGGACTTAAGCAAGGAAGACCTTGGCTATGCAGGAACTGTTGAGGAAAGAAAAGTCGGAGACGAGGAATTTACATACATCATGGACTGCAAGAACCCAAAGGCAGTAACATTCCTCATACGCGGCGGCACAGAGCATGTTACAAATGAGATTGAAAGGGCAGTGACTGATGCTGTAGGCGATGTTGCTGCTGCAATCAAAACAAGCCTAGTTGTAGCGGGAGCAGGAGCTCCTGAAATAGAGCTTGCATCGGAATTAAGAAAATACGCAAACAGCCTGTCCGGAAGGGAGCAATTAGCTGTGGAAGCCTTTGCAAACGCAATGGAAGTAGTGCCAAAGACACTGATAGAAAACGCCGGCTTAGACCCTATAGATACAATGACAGACCTTAAAGCTGCCCATTCAAAAAAGCAGAAGTGGGCAGGAATCGATGTCTTTACAGGAAAAGTAATAGACGCGTGGAAGAGAGGCATCATTGAGCCGCTAAAAATCAAGACGCAGGCTGTAAGCTCTGCTGCAGAAGTCGCAGTCATGATACTGAGGATTGATGATGTCATAGCATCGGCAGGCTCAAAGGAAAAAATGCCTCCAATGCCCCCAGGCGGAATGGGCGGCATGGGTGGAATGGGAGGAATGGAATATTAAATTATTTTTTTTATAATTTTTTCAAAAGAAGCATCAAATACTTTTTAAGAGATAAGTGCCGTAAAAAGATTTATGCGTGGGGTATCATTAAACTCTTGGGCAATTTTTAAACATGTTTCAAAAGAGCCATTTTTTTCCAAAAGTTTTATTCCCAGATTATAAAAATGGTCTACAATTCCGCCGAATTCCTCTTTATTTCTAAAAGTTCTGGCAGCTTCAATCGCTGCTTTTGCTGCAACATCATAAGCATAAATGCCTGTAACTTCCTTATCAATATGCTCCAAAGCACCCAAATAGTATCCTACTACCTTACCCACAAGGTTATTAGAAACACAAAACCTTGCAGCTTCTAACCCTGCATTAATAAATTGGGTCTCAGATGATTTATCCTTATATTGCTTAAACTCTTCCCCGCAAAAATCTATAAATTTATTAAAAAATCCCAAAGCCTCAGAGGTTAAATCTTCTTTTTCACAGAAATTCAGTCCTTTACTAAAAGCTTTCCTAACATAAGTATAAACTCCATTTTCAATTCTAAAATCAAGAGTCTCAAGGTATAAATCTGCTGTCTTTTTCTTATAATGCTCCACTCTTTGTTTATCACTTGCTTGCCAAGCAAGTTCAAGAGCTTCTTTAGAGAGGTCTACAGCCCA
>JAHWGX010000018.1 GCA_019323655.1 Candidatus Woesearchaeota archaeon
CCTCTTTTCAATATCCACCCTCATTTTTTTGTATGTTGGAGTTTCTGTTTATAAATATGTCGGAATTTTGCAGTAAATTTCCGGGAACCCTAAATTTCGGGTTTAATGATTCTAGTTTGAATATTTTTGGTGCATGTAACTCAAATGGCTCACCAGATAAAAAACAGCTAGAAAATCACTTCCCTATATGCTCATTTACCAAATCAACAATTTTCTTCATATTCTCATTGCTGAGGCTTATAGTATATCCTTGCATGACAACTTTAAGGTCTTTAACTGTTGCCGGCATGATGTCTATAATCTTGTTTATGTGCTGCTCCTTTAGCCTTGAAATGTTCAGCTTGTTTATTTTGTCAAAGAGGGCCCCTGCATTCTTGTTTGTGCCTATATGCTCCAGGTGCTCTTCTGTTTTTGCTGCTCTGAGGTTTAGTTCATCGTCCCTCTTCTTTATCCTGTCCAATTCCTCTTTCAGCTGCTGGGTGTTTACAGGTGTTTCTGATAATATTTCTGGCATCTTAACCACTCATTTTCAGGTGTGCGGGGTGTATTACAAGCAGTTTTTCCTTTCCGTTGTCCTTTATTGCAACTTCGTAGCATTTTCCCCTTGAGCCTCTAACAACTCCGGTTTTGCCTATAAATCTGGAATGATAGGCGCCTTTATGTAAAGAAGGCTCAATACTTAAATGCACTCTTTGCCCTGCCTTAAATGTCTGCATAAACCTGCTGATACTTATCTTGCCCTTCTCCCTTCTCCCTTTATTAAGCTTATATCTGCTTCTTTTCCTTGGGCCCCCTGTTTTCTTTGTCATGAGAAAACGGACTTTATCCTGATTTAAAAATCTTTCGTTGCTATGGGCTTTGAGTGAAGCTAATAGAAAGATTTATATATTTGCTAGTAATCAAAAATATTTGATTAATAAAAATTTAACCGAGAGAAATAAAGGTGGTTGCATGGCAGGTTTTTTTTCAAAATTAAAAGAGAAAATGGGAGGCGATGCTTCTAAGCTTATGCATGAGGCTGAGGAGGAAGGCTATGTAGAGCTCGGGGCAGATACTGGCTCTGAGTCAGGAGCCAAAGTGACGGTAAGGCCTTTTGTGATTGAGGATTTTGAAAGCATTAAGCCGATACTTGATTCTTTGAGGGAAGGCCATACAATAGCCCTTGTTAACATTAAGCCGTTAAAGGACAGGGATCTTGTAGAGCTAAAGCGCGCTATAAACAAGATAAAAAAGACTTGTGACGCCATTGAAGGGGACATAGCAGGGTTTGGCGACAACTGGATTGCTGCAGTGCCTTCATTTGCCAGAATTCACAGGCATAAAGCAAAAGAAGAGAAAAAAGAAAGTGTAAGTGAAGTTACTGAGTACGATTAATTTTAGCTAAACCTCATAAAATTCTTACTTTTTAGAACGAATGGGGATTCCTAGACAGTAGAAAAGGGAAACTCTCTTTTTTATGATACTATATCAGTTGGTTTACAAATAGTTGTTTCAGTTACTTGTTTAAATCTAGGGTCCCAACTACATACGATTGAAGATTCTAAATAACAACCACAAGCAATTATTAAACAATCTACTATCGATAACCAGTCTTTATGCTTTTGGCCACTATTATATTTATGATAGATTGAACCTGCTTTAATGGACTCCTCTCTACCAATCGGAATAATCTGAACATTTGGTAAGGACAAAATCATTTTTAGATATTTCTTCGCTTCATTCTCATTTTTTGCTCTTGAGATAAGGTAATATAATTCAGTAAGTACAGGACCAATAATAATCCCTATTTTTTTACCATTTTTTACATCTTCTAAAACTTGTTTGGAGATAATTGCATCTCTTTCATCAAAACCACCAATTACATCAAGAAAAATATTTGTATCTAACAACAGAGAATTATTCGACCCACTCATCTTTAAAAATCTCCGCCCTAGATTTAAATAATTTTTTGCCTGAACCCCATAATTTTTTTAAGGCATCTGGATCCTTAGTAGTAGGAATAATATCTCTCAAGAATTCATCTTCCATTGCTTTTGATTTAATTAAAGAAGTGATTTGTGATTGTTTTTTTTGTATAGGTTGAACTATTGTGACTTCCCGTGTGACTACTTTAACAAGTTGTGTATCTCCAACTAATTTAAGAAATCCTAATTTATCCTCCATTCCATCTTGAAATACTGTCTCCATTTTCATAATAAACCTTCAATGACTTTTTTAGCAACTTGAACTTTTTCCGAAATTTTTACTTCCTTTGGCATAATACATAAGTTTTTTTCACATATTTTTGGGCTTCCCACACAAAATCTTATTTGAATTACCGCCTTATGGTTATACATCTTAATATTGTAGGGACATTCATTCTCTTTCTCGTTCAAATCAATTAAAAATGAAGGTATTCTTATTTTCTTTTTATTTACCTTCATTTCACTATCACTAATGACTTTTTGTATGATGCTCGAAAAATCATTAGTATATACTACTTGAATGTCAATTCCACAACTTGCATTTTTGACTAAATTTGTGATAACTTCTGTTAGTGAATTTAATAATCTTTCCAATTCGATAAATAATGTCTCTAGGGAATGTTGCGGTTTTAACCTGCCCATTATTCCTAAGGGGGTAACTAAAAATTTAAATGAATCACTCTCTAATTCTAAAACTATCTCTTTACCTTTAGATATCTTAAGTTCTTTGATTCCCTTCACTTTCTGAATTAACTTTTTGCTAAACTCAATTAATTTTACTTTTTTTTCAGGAAATTCTATTGCTAAATCTAATGACACCGATTTTAGTTCCATAGTAGTTAATAATGCTTCTCACCTATTTAAATCTTGTGATAACTATATTTTCCCTTTAATGCAACTACTAAAAGTTGGCTAACACCCTTGATGTATGGAGACCCCCACAATTATAGTTTGCTAATTTACATGTTTTTCTTTTTGCAAAACCGCTAAAAATATAAAGCATACTGGTTATATTTTTTTTATGCGCAAAAACAAATACGGCTCTGCATGGACTTTTATTCCGAAAGGATGCGAGCTGTGCTGGCAGGGCTCAAAGCTGGTTCTTTTTGTGACAGGAAAATGCCCAAACAAATGCTGGTACTGCCCGATATCGGATGAAAAGAGGGGAAAGGGCAAAGCTTATGCAAATGAAAGGCCTGTTAAAAGCGTAAAAGGTGCTATTAAAGAAGCAAGGGAAATGGATGCAAAAGGCGTTGGAATAACCGGAGGCGAGCCTTTATTGGCAGTCCCAAAAATTGTAAAATACCTTAATGCTTTAAAGAAGGAATTTGGCAGCAGCTTTCATTCTCACCTGTACACATACGGAAATTCTGCAGCATATAAAAAATTGAAAGCCCTTGAAAAATCCGGGTTGGATGAGATAAGATTCCACTCATTGAATAATATAGAAAATGCTCTTAAGACCAAAATGGATGTTGGTTTAGAGGTTCCATGCATTCCAGGAAAAAAAGAATACCTTAAAAAATTAGTTGATTTTTGCGCAGAGAAAGGAACTTTTTTGAATTTAAATGAGTTTGAGTTTTCTGAGACAAACTGGAATGAGCTGAAAAACAGGGGCTTTAAGCAAAAAAAATACAGCTATGCTGTCAATGGCTCAAAAAGATTAGGGCTTGATATTTTAAGGTATGCAGAAAGCAAAAATGTTAAGGCGCATTTCTGCACTGTAAGGGCAAAAACATACAGGCAGCTTACTGAAAGATTAAAGAGAAGAGCAGCTAATGTAAAAAAATCATGGCAGGAAATAAACGCCAATGGGATGCTGGAATACGGAGTAATTGAATGCAGCAGGAAAGACGCAAAAAAACTCGGCTTGGATTATAATAAAGAAATGCACGGAGCAGAATGCGAAACAAAAAAAGCAAAACTGCTTGCAAAAAAAGGGTTCAAGGCGTGGAAAATTACTGAGTATCCAATCTATAAGCCGTGGGTTTTTGAGAAGGTTCCATTAGGGTGAATTACAAAACCAAAACAACAACATTTATAAAAAACAAAATAACAGAAACTGATATGCCGCAGCAGCAGTTGAATGAGGAGCAGGTCAAGGCTCTGCAGGAGAAGCTTAAGAACATGTCTCCTGAGGAGCTTAGGGAGTTCCAGAAAAAGCAGTGCATTTTCTGCCAGATTATTGCCGGAAAAGTCCAGGCAAGGAAAATCTATGAAGATGAATATGTGGTTGCAATTCTGGACATTAACCCTGCCAATCCGGGCCATGTCCTTATTATGCCGAGGGAGCATTATTCTATCATGCCTCAAATCCCAGCTGAGGAGATAGGCCATATTTTCATGGTTTCCAAGGCATTGTCAAATGCGTGCTTAAGGGCTTTGGAAGTACAGGGCTCAAACATTATTGTTGCAAACGGCGTTGCAGCAGGGCAAAGGGCGCAGCACTTCATGGCGCATTTAATACCCAGAAAAGAGAATGACAACCTGGGCTTCCAGCTGCCGCAAAAAACAATTTCTGAAGAAGAGCTGCAGAAGATTCAGAAAGTTTTGGCTGGCAGCCTTGGAGCGAAAACAGAGGAAACAAAAGAAAGTATTCCTCCTGTTCCGTTAATGCCAAAAGAAAAAAAGGTTTTGGAAGCTGATTTCAAGGAAGTTGAAGGCAAAGAAAAGAAAATAACAAAAAGTAAGGAAGAAAGAAAAAAGAAGAAAGTTAAGGAGACAAAGAAAAAACTTGGAGAGCCCAAGGGGAAAAAGGAAGTTAGTGGAAAACAAGAAGTAGACCTTGATGATATAGCAAAAGTTTTGGGTGCAAAATAAAATGGTAAAAGCAAGGGAAAGCTGCCTGATATGCCAGATAATTGCAAACAGGGTCCCGTCCTACAAAGTGTATGAGGACGAGCTTGTGCTGGCAGTTTTGGATGTAAACGGCGCAAATCCTGCCCACTGCTTTGTAATCCCGAAAAACCATTATCCCATAATGGAGCAGGTCCCTGATGACGAGCTTGCAAACCTTTTCTCAGTTGCAAACAAAATTTCAAGCTCAATATTTGAAAACCTGAAGGTGCAGGGAACAAACATTTTTGTCGCTAACGGCATACCTGCCGGACAGACAGTAGCCCATTTTATGATTCATGTCATACCGAGAAATGAAAACGACGGGGTCAACCTGCAGTGGAAGCCAAAGCAATTAAGCGAAGAGGAACTGTCCACTGTTGAGCTTAAGCTTAAAGAGCAGATAAAAAATATAGGGGTAAAAAAGATTGAAAAGACAGAAAAGCCAGGAGCAGCACAATCAACGCAAAAAGCCCAGCAGACTATAACAGGCGAAGAAGATGATTATTTTACAAGGCAGATGAGGAGGATACCCTAAATCATCAAAAGCACCAAATTCCCATAAACTAAAGTAGCAACATAAGCAATGAAAAAGCTCGGAACAAAGGGGATTCCCTCTTTTATCAGAATTTTCCTGACTTTCCCCTGTTTGTACAGTTTTACTAAAAGACTGATTTTTTTCTTTTCTATGCCCAAATCTTTTGGGCCTGTTATGTATTTCCCATCCACCCTGACTTCTTTGGCAATCCAGTCCCCTTCAGTGAGCTTTTCCGGAGCAACATATCTGAGCATGCACGAGTTTTCAACTGCTTTTATTGCAATCCAGAGGTAAAATGTGGTTACCGATATCAGCGCAAGGTACAACAGCATTAATCTGACAAGATTATCAGGAGCAAAAAATGATATAAGAATAATGGCTGCAAACAGGACAAAAACAAGTTTTTTTGCAGCATTTATTTTTTTATTTGCAATGTAATTTTTGAATTTTCTGGAGAATTTTTTGCTGTTTTTAAAAACCAAAGCACCGCTCCACAAAATTCCGTACAAAGCGCCTATAAGGAGGGCGTTAATTAAAAAATCCGCAAGAAAAAACTTGTTGGAAAAGATGTCTATGCCTATTAAAGCGCCCAAGCCCATCAGAATCTTGCTGTCCCCTCCGCCCCACTGGCCTGTGTAAAACATCACCCATGCCAGGGCAAAAAAAGCCGCAAATCCTACAACGCTGCCTATAATAAAACTTATTTTCCAGTAAATAACCGAAAAAAGAATATTCACCCCAAAGCCCGTGCCTATCAAGCCAAAATTAACCCAGTCCGGAACCTCCCTTGTCTTTAGGTCTGTGCAGGAGCCTATTAACAAAACAAAAAAGGCGATGGTATAAGGTATAAGGATGGTTAAGGGTATGTTTTCCAGATAACTGATAAAAGTGATGTATGCCATTTCAACGCTTAAAACAATAACCTTTATAAATATTTTTGGTAGTCTATTACCTGCTAACAGCCTAAGGCTTTTTGAAATTAAGCAAAGCCAAGACCTACTCGGCATCCCGAAGGGAGCAACCCCTGCCTCGCCACCGCCTGCATTGGCTACTAAAAAATGTAGCCAATGCAAATGCTGGCGGTGACGGTCTTGGCTTTGCTACAGCAGGTACCCAAAATGCTGGAAAAAATAAAAGGCATGATAAAAAAAGAAAAGTACGTGCTAAAGATAAAAGTGCCGAGGCATATTGCAATTACTACAGACGGAATTGGAAAATGGGCTTTGAAAAATAACACTCCTTATGAGGATGCATTCAAAAGAAGCTTTCTGATATTAAAGAACACTGTTAAAATTCAGGTAAAGCTTAAAATTCCCATCCTTAGCTTTTACATCCTGGAGCAAAATGCCGAAAAGGATGAAACTTACCCGTATCTTCTGGATGCGATTAAAAATATGCTTGATGAATTTGCAAAAAGCAGGCTTGTAAATGAAAACAAAATAAAGATATCTGTTTTGGGGAAGTGGTATGACCTTCCCGGGAGAGTTGTTGATTCAGTAAAAAGGGCCATAGAGGAAACAAGGGATTATGACGGGTTTTTTGTGAATTTCTGCATAAATTATGACGGGCAGGAGGAGATTGTCGATGCCTTTAGAATTCTTGGGCTGCAGATAAAAGCAGGAAAGCTGGATCCGGAGCTTATAGACAAGG
>JAHWGX010000019.1 GCA_019323655.1 Candidatus Woesearchaeota archaeon
AAAATTTATAAAATATATTTTATATTATAATTGGCCGCATGAAAAAACCAATTAGCGCGACAATTGATGAAGAGCTGATAAAGTGGCTGGAAAAAGAGCTTAGGGACAAAGACAGGTACAGGAATAAGTCCCATCTTATTGAGATAGCCCTTAACCTGCTAAAAAATGCAAAAAAGTAGCTGTTGAGAATGGCACTGTTTGAGAATAAAAAACCTTTTTCGTACGAGGTTATAAGGGAAGGAGACGATGTGGTTCTTTCTGTTAATTTAGAGGACTACATGCATATCCCCTCAGTGGAGGAAGACCCTGTTGTGATGTCTAAGGCATGCGACATGCTGATAGAGGTGAAAGATGCCACCAAACTTGTCTTTATCCAGAAAAGGAATTATGAATATGACTATTCGCAGACATCCCTGCTTAGGGAGATAGCGAAGCTGTACCTGCAGCTGACAAGAAGAAAGGATATCTTCGGCTATGCCGCCTTGGTTTCTGACACGTCCTGCACCAGGTGGGCCAATGGCTGGTATTCTTCTGTGCAGAATGTCATTTCAAACCTTTTGAGGTCTGATCCGATTGGGGCTTATGTTGAGCTGGTGAGAATTGCCCGCGACGAGAGGATAAAAGAAGAAAAATCCATAGACGAAACGTTCCTAAAGTGCTCCGCCAAATATGTCGGGCTTTTGGACTATATAATAAAAATGCTCGAAAGAACAAGGTTAATCTCACTGGCAAAGCCTTATCTTGCGGGGCATAAAGTCGGTGACCGGGAAATATACCGGAGATTCTTCGCTTCGAGCATAAGCCCGGATTTTATGTTCACAAAACTTATGGCCACTTTTCCGCACGATGCAGAAGAGATTGAAAGCTATAATATCGGAAAAGACACAGAGGTCACTGTGTTCGAACTTCCGGATACAGTCCAATATTTGTACCATATAATCCCTCCGGAGTTTAAGCTAAGCGAGGAAAAATATGAAATCCTTGATACTGCAAGGAAAGTAATGGCAGAGCACAAGCCAAAAAGAAGCGAGTTTATAGACCCTGCAAGAATGCGGCAGGTTTTTTTTAATGTAGGCATAGATTTGATTGACGAGCTGGCAAACCAAAAAAATGTTAATCTAACCTCTGCAGAGACTGAGCAGCTGACAAATATACTTGTGCGATACACAGTGGGCTTTGGCCTGGTTGAAGTTTTGCTGCAGGACGAGAAAGTGCAGGATATAACCGTGAACAACCAGGTTGGGGAAGTTCCTATTTTTATTGTGCATGAGGATTTTGGGGATTGTAAGACAAATATAATTCCAACTATATCCGAGGCAGAATCCTGGGCAACAAAGCTGAGGCTTATTTCCGGGAGGCCTTTAGATGAGGCCAATCCTATTTTGGACACAGAGCTGAGCTTTAAGGGAGCCAATGTGCGTGTAGCAGCAGTCGGGCAACCTTTGAGCCCCTATGGCCTTGCTTATGCCTTTAGGAGGCATAGGGATAAGCCATGGACATTGCCCTTGTTCATTAACAACAGAATGATAAGCCCGCTGGCAGCAGGGCTGATCAGCTTTCTGATTGATGGAAGCAGGACCTTGCTTGTAGCAGGCACAAGGTCTGCAGGAAAAACCTCATTACTGGGCTCTATGCTTGTTGAGCTGATGAGAAAGTACAGAGTCCTGACTATAGAAGATACCTTAGAGCTGCCAACAAACTCATTGAGAAAGCTGGGCTACAATATCCAGCCTATGAAAGTGGCAGCAGCCTTGACAAAAGGCTCTGTAGAAGTGCCTGCTGATGAGGGAATAAGGACTACGCTTAGAATGGGAGACTCTGCCTTGATTGTGGGAGAGATAAGAAGCAAAGAGGCATTGGCCTTGTACGAGGCGATGAGGATAGGGGCATTGGCAAATATTGTTGCCGGGACAATTCACGGAGACAGCCCTTACGGAGTCTTTGACAGGGTTGTCAATGACTTAAAGGTTCCAAGAACAAGCTTCAAGGCAACAGACATTGTTATTGTTGCAAATCCTGTAAGAAGCGCAGACGGGCTGCATAGATGGCGCAGAGTGACGCAGATAACTGAGGTGAGAAAGCACTGGGAAAATGATCCTTTGCTTGAGAACGGATTTGTTGATTTGATGAAATATGACTACAGGACAGACCAGCTTGAGCCGACAGATGACCTGATAAACGGGGAAAGCGAGGTTTTGAAGGGCATAGCAGGCAGCATCAAGGATTGGGCAGGAAGCTGGGATGCAGTCTGGGACAATATTTTATTGAGGGCAAAAATAAAGGAAAAACTGGTGGAAACTGCCAAAAAAAACAAGATGTTAAACCTCCTTGAAGCAGGCTTTGTTGTGCAGTCAAATGACGAGTTCCATAAAATATCTGAAAGCGTAAAGAAGGAATCAGGCAGTTTGGACAGCAAAAAAATATTTTTTTACTGGAATGAGTGGTTTAAGACTGCTATTAAGAAAATCAATATGGAATAAACTTAAACTGCATGTGGGAAGATGCGGTAAAAAGGAGCAATCAAGAATAATAAAACTGGTTAACCAAAAGAGAGGTAAAAGTCAATTCTTCAAATGCCCCAAAAGAAAGAAAAAAAAGGGATGCAGGATTTAATAGATGCTTACAAAAGGCAGATAGAAAAAGAGCTGGGGCTGACAGTTGAAAAGCCTGAGGCTACATCCAAGGAATACAAGGAATTTAAGAAAGAAATAATGCCGAAGCACTTGACCTTGTATGAGAAGCTGTGCAGCTTGAGCGAGAGAATTCTTAAGCTGAAGGCGGACAAAAAAAAGGAGAAAATCCTTGCTGAAAATATCAGCATAGCCCACTTGAATGTCACTCCCATGGGAGTTACTTCATTTTCAGTTTTAGCTCCTTTGTGTATAATGCTTTTTGGCTCCTTGTTTTCTTTTCTTGTTTTGCAGTCAACCTTTTTTGTCCTTTTTTTTCTCATAGCAGGAATATCTTTGATAATGCCTTTAGGAAAACTGCCGGAGTATATCGCAAACAGCTGGCGCTTAAAAGCAAGCAACCAAATGGTTTTGTGCATATTCTATGTTGTGACTTACATGAGGCATACAAGCAATCTTGAGAATGCAATTGAGTTTGCCGCTGACCATTTATCCCCTCCTTTAAGCATTGACTTAAAAAAAGTGCTGTGGGATGTTGAGACAGAAAAGTATGACAGCATCAAAGAGAGCCTTGATACGTACCTTGAGACATGGAAGAAATGGAATTTTGAGTTTATCGAGGCATTTCACCTTATAGAAGCATCCTTGTATGAGGGAAGCGAAGACCGCAGGCTGGGCTCTTTGGACAAGTCATTGGATGTTATCCTGAGCGAGACTTACGAGAAGATGCTGCATTATGCGCATAATCTCCAGAGTCCGATAACTATGCTGCATATGCTTGGAATAATCCTCCCTATTCTGGGTTTGGTCATACTTCCTATGGTTGTGAATTTTATGGAAGGCGTTAAGTGGTATCATCTGGCCACTTTATATAACATAGTCCTGCCTATTGCAGTCTATTACCTGGGCAAAAGCATCCTGTCAAAAAGGCCTACCGGATACGGCCAGATGGACATATCAGAAGAAAATCCAGAGCTTAAAAAATATAAGAATATAATACTCAGATTTGGAAAATTTGAATTTTTAGTCAATCCGATTTTCTTAAGCATTGTTGTAGGAGGGGCTTTGTTCATATTGGGAATCAGCCCAATCATAATGTACAGCCTTCATTTTTCTGATATAGGCTTTGGGGCAGAGGACCTGACAAGCGCATGCGGGAGGAAGTTTTGTCTGCTGGGCTACCAGAGAAGCACTCTAACTGAGGGTTTAGTAGGCCCATACGGCCTTGGAGCGTCTGTTTTAAGCTTAGCAGTGACACTGGCTTTTGGGATTGGCCTTGGGCTTTTTTACAGGCTGAGGTCCAGGGGAGTGATAAAAATAAGGAGAAGGGCTGAAAAGCTTGAGATGGAATTTGCATCATCTTTATTCCAGCTTGGCAACAGGCTTGGAGATGGCTTGCCGGCAGAGATAGCTTTCGGCAAAGTTGCAAACGTAATGAGAGGAACTGTTTCCGGGTCCTTTTTTAATCTTGTGAGCAGGAACATAAGCAAGCTGGGAATGAGCGTCAAAAAGGCTGTATTTGACCCTGTATACGGCGCTTTGATAACTTACCCTTCAAATTTAATTGAGAGCTCCATGAAGGTTCTGGTGCAGTCCATTAAAAAGGGGCCGCTTATAGCTGCGCAGGCATTGACAAATGTTTCCAGGTACATAAAGGAGATCCACAGCGTCAATGAGAGGCTGAGGGACCTGATGGCAGACATAGTGTCTGATATGAACTCTCAGATTAAGTTTTTGACTCCGGCGATAGCAGGAATTGTCATTGGAATCACATCCATGGTGACTGCGATCCTTGGCAAATTAGGGGCGCAGTTAAAACTGATTACAGCAGATATGGGCAGCGATGTCGGCACTGCAGGCCTTACATCAATGTTTGGGGACGGGATTCCAACGTATTATTTCCAGATAATAGTCGGTTTGTACATTGTCCAGATAACATACATACTGACAATACTGGTAAACGGAATTGAAAATGGAGACGACAAGCTGAATGAGAAATACCTGCTGGGAAACAACCTGATAAGAAGCACTGCCCTTTACTGCTTTATATCCCTCTTTGTCATGGTATTGTTTAATGTGATAGCATCGCAGATACTGGTGAGGTCTTTTGGCTGAGAGCACAAACGAAAAGTTTTTATTAAAATCTGGTTAAGCAGCTTTTATGGCTTTGCCCAAGAAAGAAGAAAAAATATTGAAATCCATTTTTGTGGCTTCTGAAAATAATCCTAATAAGCCGGAATTTCCAGCTGACAATCCGAAATTTCCCGCTACGCCAACTTACAAGATTGAAGTTCCCGGATTTTCTAATGTCTGGCTTAAAGACGAGAGTTTAAACCCTACTGGGACGCATAAGGACAGGATGGCATGGGAAATGGTTGTCACATATCGTGACTTTTTACTGGCTAAAAAGAGGGGGCAGATTAAAAAACCCCTGCCCCAGATGTCCATTATTTCTTTTGGCTCAGTTGCTATTGCAATCCAGACTCAATTGAAAAAATATAATCTCCCAAACCTAAAGGTGCTGATCGATACGGATTTTATCAGCCTCAAGGCGATGAAAACCATGAGGAAACTGGGCTGCGAAATTTATGAAACTGATTTAAGGAAAAAACCCTTTAGTTGGAGGGAAATACTAACATTAACCCACAACCCAAATGGGTTAGATATAACTTCAAATGAGGCATTAGACCCTACCACAAGATTTTATGATTGGATGAGTTACGAAATAATAAATAACTCCCCAGAGTATTGCTTTATTCCATTCGGGACTGGAAATTTGTATGAGAATATCTTAAATATCAATAAGAAAGAAGTTTCGACTGAAAATCACGATCCAAGGTTCAGGGGAAATGTAAACACATTAAGAAAATGCAATTTTATGGGAGCGACGACAAATAACCCCAAATCCAAGGCAGACAAGCTTTATTCCCCGCATTTGCCTTTTGTGCATTACGATGAGCAATGGATACAACTATATAGGTATGCAGGATTCTGCGGTCCTGAATCTAATGTTCATTTGATAAAAGAGATCTATCTGGAAAAAGCGATGAAGCTCGCAGAGTCCCAGGGTATAAACTGCGAATATTCCGGGATAGCAGGCCTCGCATTAATGCTGCAAATGAGAGACAGGCTGCCTAAAAAAAGGAAGATTCTTATTGTAAGCACAGGAAAGACTAACTTTTCTTAGTAGAACGATGAATGGGACTGCTGGGACTCTTAAAGCACTGGACATTCACGCGTGAGGTTTATAAGTAACTTATTCTGTTAAATTTGGAGAGAGAACACGCAAAACTGCCAAATAATACTTTTCGGTTAAAAATGACACGAAAAGCAATTACTTAGTTTCGCTTAAAGTTCTCTTTTTTATTCCCAAGTTTTAGAGAAAAATAAAAACTTTGGAGATGATCAAAATGATTTTTAGAAGAATAGGTATCCGGGATTTAAAGGCTACTCCTGAATTTGCCAGACTCCATGCCCATATATGTGCAGATGGATATTTAAAAGAAACTTGCTGTAGGAGATCTAAGAAAGACTTATTGAAACATCCAAGAAAGAATATTTTTAGGAAAGACTGCTCAATTCGTTATGTAAATACCGAAAAAAAGTTAGTTGGGCAGTTCATAAAAGATATAAAAAAGGTTTTTTGTAGAAAGGTCACAAAATTAAGGAGAAATGAATATGAAGTTACAGCTAAATGGATTTACGATATTTTTAAAGAGACTGGCGCTTTAAAATCTAATAACTGGTTTATCCCTTCAAATATAACTAAGTCTGATAAGGCTGTTAAAAAACAGTGGTTAAGGGCTTTTTTTGATGATGAAGCTTATGTCACAAAAAAATATAAGAGAATTGTATTGAACATTGTCAATAAAGAGGGGCTAAATCAGATTCAGAAATTGTTAGCTGAATTTGGAATAAATTCTGTTTTAAATGGACCGTACAGATATAAAAAGTATCATTCCTATCATTTAACCGTATGCAGAGATTCTATAAAAAAATATTTTGAATTAATTGGATTTAGTCATCCCAAAAAAAAGAAAGTTTTGTCAGAACTAGCTAGCCAGATGTAAATATAAATGGGGACGCTGGGACATTCATACCCGAGGAAATTAATCCTCCAGATTTTTGAACCCAGGAATTAGGTCGGACAGTAAAACTGTGCCAATCACCTACGTCTTCAGCGTAGTTTAAGTTTGTTGCAAATAACAATGCTCTCCTAAGCCGAAGACCTCACCTCAAAAGGTTAAACCTTCTCAGTCTGAGCTACGTTTATGGTTTAAAAACAAGCGCTTCTAAATCCCCATTGAGCTCAAACCTTAAACCCCCAAAATTATGGTTTATTTAAATTACTTTCGCTTAACCCTATTCGTCCTTAACCTCTTCCTCATTGTACTCAGGCTCTTCTTCGAGGCTTTCTTCTGCATTACCTTCAAACTTTTCTTCAATCTTTTTTAGCCTTTCTTCTGATTCCTTATATATTTCTTTATCCTTTTCTTCGTCAGGAGGGCTTGTCTCTTCTTTTTTTGTCTCTTCGCTTTCCCCAACCACTTCCAGTTTGCCCATCTTGCCTGTTGTCAGCTGAGGCTCTCCCTGCCATTCAGAAACATAGCCATTTGTTATGTGCACTTTGTCACCGGGCTTTACACTGTCAATCTGGTCATTCCAGAGCGTAAGCTTTATGTCTCCGGTCTCGTCTTTTGCGATAGCAGTTGCTACCCTGCCGGCCCTGCCGAATTTCTCAAACTGCCTTGCATCTCCAACATCCACAATATCCATAACAATATCCACATTGCCCTGCCTTATTTTTAGGTCTTTGATTGCCATATTCTATAGAAAAAAATAAGCTTATATAAATTTTTGCGTTATTTTAACATCCTTATCATTATTTTTTGTCAAGCAAGTTCCTTATTGTTTCTTTTAGGTCTTTTATCTTTACCCTGACTTGTTTAGTATTATCCCTGTCTCTGATTGTGCAGTCATTATTTTTCAGGCTGTCAAAATCTATTGTTATGCAGTATGGCGTTCCAATTTCGTCATTTCTTGCGTACCTTCTTCCGATTGAGCCAGAAGAGTCAAAGATGCAGTTGAACTCTTTTTTTAGACTGTCATAAACTTCCCTTGCTTTTTTTACAATCTCCGGCTTATTGGAAAGCAGTGGAAAAACAGCGGCCTTTACCGGAGCTAATTTTGGGTGCAATTTCAAAACGACATTGCCTCTTTTTTTATCGTTGTTGTAAGCATCAAACATAAAAACCAAAAAAGCGCGTCCAACGCCAAGGGAAGGCTCTGCAATTACATGGGGAATTATTTTTTTCTTTGTTTCCTCGTCAAAAATGCTTAAGTCCTTGCCTGAGAATTTTATGTGCTGCTTTAGGTCAAAGTCAGTCCTGTTGGCTATGCCCTGCAGCTCTTTCCATCCAAACGGGAAATTGTATTCAAGGTCCCATGTGTCCAGGGCGTAATGGCTTTTCTCATCCTTAAGGTGCTGCCTTACCCTGAAATTTTCCGGATTTGCGCCTAAATCTGCAAACCATTTCTGCTCGGTTGCAAGCCAGTAAGCGTGCCATTCTGATACCAGCTTTTTATCAAGAGCTTCCTTTACTTTCATCTTTTTCGGGTTTTTGTTGTTTTGCTGCATTTCCGCAGTGTAGAAATTAAGCTCTTGTTCCATAACACTTTTTATGTAAGGGCACTTTTCTGCTTTATCCGGGTGGACAAAATATTCTATTTCCATCATGTCAAATTCCCTGCACCTGAATAAGAAGTCTCTTGGGCTTATTTCATTTCTGAATCCTTTGCCTATCTGCGCAATTCCAAATGGCAGCTTTAACCTTGCGTTATCAACAACAAGCTTGAAGTCGGCAAATATTACCTGTGCAGTTTCCGGCCTCAAATAAGCAATGGAGCTTTTTTCTTCTTTTGGCCCCACATCTGTTTTGAACATCAGGCTCATCTTTTTTGTGTCCTCAAAGTCAGATTTGCATTTCTGGCACTTAAGATCATTTTTTTTGATTATCTCATCTATCTTCTTTGTGCTGAAGCCCTCCACATTAATTTTCAGCTTTTCCTGGATAAAATGGTCTGCCCTGATCTTTTCCCTGCACTTGGAGCATGTAAGCATTACATCCTCGAAGCTTTCAACATGGCCAGAGGCTTCCCAGACTCTTGGGTGCGTTATAATGCTTCCGTCCATGCCTGCAATATCCTCCCTGTTTTGGACATGGAATTTCCACCACTCCTTTTTTATGTTATTCTTTAATTCAACCCCTAAGTGGCCAAAATCCCAGAAACCGGAAAATCCGCCGTAAATCTCGCTGTTAGGATAGACAAAGCCCTTTCTTTTGCAGAAAACAGCCATGTCCTCTATTGTTAATTTTTCCATCATAGCCTTTAGATTTCCTGTTATTTTATAAAATTTGTTGTTTTTTATGCGAGAAAAAAGTTTTGACAGCTAAATGAATTTAGAAACCAGTTTAGCTGCTTTTTTCCCCAGCTTTCCTGCATTTTGCGGTATTAAAAAAGATATTACTAAGGGGATTAAAACAACAAGCCATCCAATTAAAATTGCCCAGTCAGGGTAGTTCCCATAGTTCTGGGCAAATTCTGCTTTTAGCTGCAATGCCAATATTACGGATAGAGAGAGAGGTATGATATATTTTATTGCCATGCTCCACCATTCTCCTATCTTGAAATCAGAGACTTTGTTGATGTAAGCCCTCATTTTTTCTGCTCCAAAATTCCATCCTACAGCAACGCATTCAAGAATCCCTATGACAATCAGGTTAATGTGCGTTACAAAATGGTCTACAATGTCAAGCAGGTAAAGGCCGGCATTTGTCGTGTATACCAATCCGGACAAAAGCCCGAGCAGGCACACAATCAGGGCGATATTATGCTTTTTAATTTTGGTTTTGTCAGATATAGTCGTGTTTATTGCCTCAACCATGGAGAATGCGCTTGTGATTGCTACGGTAATCAACATAAGGAAGAAGACGATGCTGAATAAGGTTGCAAAAGGCATCACGCTCAATGCTTTTGGGAATGCAATAAAAGTCAGGCCAGGGCCGTCAACAACAACATCTGCAACTGCAACTCCATTCTGCTCTGCCATGAAGCCCAGTGTTCCAAAAACCACGAATCCGGAAATCATCGCAATTATAGTATCTGCTATTCCAACAGCAAATGCGTTCTTGCTTATGTCAGCACTTTTTTTGTTGTGGCTTGCATAAGCTATCATAATCCCGAATGCAATGCTCAATGAAAAGAATATCTGGGAAAATGCGGCAATCCAGACTTTGGAGTCAAACAAAGCATTGAAATCCGGAGTCAGGTATGCTGCAATGCCTGCCATTGCTCCGTCAAGCGTAATGGCCCTTATCAGCAATACAATCAGCAATATTATTGGCAAAGGCACTGCAACCATGACAGCCTTGCTTATGCTTTTAACGCCTTTCCAGACTGAGAAGTATATTAAAATCCAGCTTATGAGAAGGGCAATGAATATTGCAGGGACAATACTTCCAATGGAGCTTATGCTTTCTGATACCTGGAGGACATTGTTCAGGAAGTAAGACTCTGCATCTGCGGACCACTGGACTCCAGAAGGCCCTAACGATACAAAGAGGTAAACAATTGCCCATGACATTATTACAACATAATAGCCGGTGACTATGAATGATGTGAACAATGCCCACCATCCTACTCCGGAAAAGCTTTTTTTTATTTTAGCAAGGCTGTCAACAGCCCCTTTCTGGATTTTCTGGCCAAGGGCAAACTCAAGAATCAGCAAGGGAATTCCAGCGACAAACAATGCTATCAAAAAAGGTATAAGAAACGCGCCTCCGCCGAATTTATGGGCTAGGTAAGGGTATCTCCATATGTTTCCCAGGCCTACTGCAGAACCAATAGCAGCGTAAATAAAAGCTATCCTTGAAGGCCACCTCAGCCTTGATTTCATTCAAACACCTCTTGATTTTTTTGTTAAGCGCTTTATATTTAAATTTTTTGAATAAACACTTCGGAAATAATTATTTGGTCGTGGTGAATTTTTTTGTTGCCAGTAGTCTTTATTTTGCTCTTGGATTATTTTAATATTGTTTTAACAGCAGTTTTATTGAAAAATTGAAAATTATTATCAGAATATTAATCGATTGTTGGCATTGTTTTTATTGCTGCTTTTTCAGCCACTCTGCCTCTTCCTTGCCCAAATCCAGTTCCTTAGTTAATTCCTCACGGAATTTTTTGTTTTTTTTGAATGCTACTTGGAGATAAGGCAGGGTGTCTTTTATAACTTCTTTAGAAGAGCTGTGCGTTTTTTCAGCAATTTTTTCCGCTATTGCCTTTTTTTTCATTGATTTCTGCTTTGCCCACCACAGCTTGAGAAGCTTTCCGGTCGGCTTGTATTGGATATGATGCCGGTATTTCTCTTTTTTTGAGACTGCAATTCCGGCTGTTATCAGAGCATTAATGTAAACCAGGAAGCGGTAATGCTGCCATCTTTTGATTCTTCTGTTGAAAACATCTGCCTTGCTCAGCTTGTCGTATGCTTTTGCAAGATCTTCCGGGTTAGTGTATTCTTTGGGCAGATTTTCGTCCAGCCATAACAGCTGCTTGTCAAGGCCTTCCTCAACATTGTCAAATGCGGCAACAGCAACTTTGGGGTCAGTTGTCTTGAAAATTTTGAATAGCGCTTTAGTAATCCCCTCAACCTTGTTTCTTTCCCCTAATTCCTCAAGGCTTTCTTTTGTAAGCTCTTTTGCCTCTATCGTTATTGTCTGCAAATCATTAATTGCGGCCCTTGCATCATTTCCTGACCTTCTTGCAAGGCCTTTCAGGACTTCATCATCATACCTTATTTTTTCCTTTTCGCATATTTTTTTCAGTATTCTGAAAATGTCCAGATAATCCAATGGGGCAAACTCTATCATCTCTGATTTTTTTCTTAGTGTGTTGAACTTGTAGTCCCATGGGTTTGTTGCTGTGAGGATTAAGGGGAAAGATGAGCTTTCAGTCAGCTTTGCCAGCGCCTGCAGGCCTCCTCGGTCTTTTGTTCCAGACAAACCATCAATTTCATCTACAAGGATTATCTTTCCCTTTGAGAAAAGGCTCATCTGGGAAGCAGCAGAGCCAATCATTGATTTAATCTGCTCTGCATTCCTTACATCAGATGCATTGACTTCAAGGATTTCCAGGTTAAGCTCGGATGCAAGCGCATGGGCGCTTATTGTCTTTCCTGTGCCGGAAGGGCCGTATAATAATGCAGCTTTTTTTCTTTGTTTTTTGAAACCGGCAACAAAGCTTTTCAGCTTTTTTACAGCAGTATCCTGCCCTATAATATCTTCTGTATTTTTTGGCTGGTATTTGATTGTGAAAGGGTGCATATTATGGAGTAGCGCTTCCAATTTTATTAAGTTTGTTGTTTTTGGGTTTGGTGCCCACAAACTGTCAAAAACCACCCATTGGAGATTGATGGTAGGTAGGGCTTTTGCCCCTAAATCCCTATTGTTTGTATGGGCGGTTTTTGTCAAAATTTGGCATTTTTTCCAGATTAGCTTCGGCAATCTTTCCAGATTAGTCCTTCCACCAGTCAGAGACTGTTGAAATGGTAATCTTTAAAAACAAATATCTTTTCTTTTAAGGTATGGAATTGCCGAAGAGATATGATTCTGACGAGTCAGAGAAGAAATGGACGGAATACTGGGAAAAGGAAAAAATCTACAGGTTTGAGCCTAAAAGCAAAAAGCCAGTCTATAGTATAGATGTTCCTCCTCCTTATGCTTCTGCAGGCCATCTGCATATCGGGCATGCTCTGCATTACACCCAATTTGAGATTATTGCAAGATACAAAAGAATGAAGGGGTTCAATGTTTATTTTGCTCCATGCTTTGACAATAATGGGCTGCCAACTGAGAAATATGTTGAGGAAAAGTTCAATATTTCAAAGGACAGCACAACAAGAGTTGAATTCAGGAAATTATGCAGGGAGGAAAGTGCTAGGGTTGAAAAAGCTTATGCTGAAAAAGTTTTCAAGGCTTTAGGCCATAGTTATGACTGGTCACTGCTTTACACAACAATTGATCCAGAGGCTCAAAAAGTTGCCCAGACTTCTTTTCTTGAATTAGTTAAGAAAGGGGATTGCTACAGGGGCGAAGAGCCGACAATATGGTGCACCAAACATCAGACAGCTTTAGCGCAGGCAGAAGTTGAAGATTTATCAAGGACCACAAAACTCAGTTATGCACATTTTGATTTGGAAGACGGCAATAAAATAGAGATTGCCACTACAAGGCCTGAGTTCTTGCCAGCATGCGTTGGTGTTTTTATTCACCCAAAAGACAGGAGATACAGAAACTTGGCTGGAAAAAAGGCAATTGTTCCTTTGTTTAAGCAAGAGGTTCCTGTTATGGAGGATGAGAAGGTTGATATGGATTTCGGCTCTGGAATTGTAATGATATGCACCTTCGGAGACACTACTGACATAGACTGGTGGAAGAGGTTTAAGCTTCCATTAAGGATTTGCGTAACAAAAGAAGGCAAGCTAAATGAGCTAGGCGGCAAATTCAAGGGATTAAGCTTAGAAGAAGCAAGGAAAGCCATTATAGAGGAATTGGATAAAGAGGGAAGGCTGGTAAAACAGGAGAATTTACAGCAGACTGTTGGGAGCTGCTGGAGATGCAATACTCCAGTTGAATTTATAGTTACAAAACAATGGTTCATTAAAACATTAAGATACAAAGATGAGTTGATAAAACAGGGAAGAAAAATAAAATGGTATCCCTCTTTTTACAGGGCAAGGTACGAGGACTGGACTACCAATCTGGCATGGGATTGGTGCATAAGCAGACAGAGATATTATGGAGTTCCTATTCCGGTCTGGTACTGCAAAAAATGTGGCAAGGAAGTGTTTCCAGATAAAAAAGATCTGCCAGTCGATCCTACTGACAAAAAACCAAAAAAACCATGCTCCTGCGGAAGCAATGAATTTATCCCTGAATACGATGTTTTTGACACATGGATGACCTCTTCAATGAGTCCTGAGATAGCAGTAAGATGGCTGGAAAAACCGGATAAATTCAAAAAGATGTTTCCGACATCTTTAAGACCCCAAAGCCACGACATAATAAGGACTTGGGCCTTTTATACAATACTAAAGGCTTATCTTCACTTTAATGAAATTCCCTGGAGAGACATTGCAATTGGAACATTTGTTTTGGATTCTAAAGGGAAAGGGATGCATAAGTCCAAAGGGAATGTGATATGGACAGGGGACTTATTGGCAAAATACAATACTGATAATGTGAGGTATTGGGTGGGCAAAGCTACATTCGGCGAGGATTTAGCCTATCAGGAAAAAGACTTAATCGAAGGGAACAGATTTATCACGAAACTTTGGAATGCCTCAAAATTTGCATTTATGCATCTTGATGCCTATAATTTGAAGGAACCAAAAGAACTGGAAATAATGGACAAATGGATTCTGTCCAGACTTAGCGCCTTGGTTAAGGAAACAACGGAGAACTTTGATAATTATAAAACAGGAGAAGTTACAAGAAAAACAGAAAACTTTTTCTGGCACGAATTCTGCGACAATTACCTTGAAATAATAAAGGACAGGCTTTACACTGAGGAGAGAGGAAAGGAGGGGAGGCTATCTGCGCAATATGCTTTATATCATGCACTGCTTACAATCATAAAGCTGATGGCTCCGATAACACCCTACATAACAGAAGAGCTTTACCAGCTTTATTACAAAAAGCACGAAAAAATAAAAAGTGTTCACATATCAAAGTGGCCGTCTCTTGATATAGCTGATGATGAAGCTGAAAGAATTGGGGACTTTTTCATTTATGTGCTGCAGCATGTAAGAAGAGCAAAGTCAGAGAAAAACCTGTCATTGAAAAAGCCGGTCAGGAAAATTGTTGCCAAAGGCAAAATTACAAAAAAGGATTTTGAAAAAATAAGGCAGGACTTGACTGCGGCAACAGCTGCTGAGGAAATTATTTTTGAGCAATTAAGCAAAGATTCTAAGATAGATTATGAGGTTGTTGTTGAGATTTGATGAAAATATTTCGCTTTGTAAATGCCGGAATTTCTTAGTCTTAAAATAAATTTCACTTTATCAAATCAGCGGTTCCCGCTCCTATGTTTGCAAACAGCCCTACCATTACTATAAGCTTCATTGCCCATACAGGGTCCTGTATTTTTCCCCCTATAACCCCAAATACAGACAAGACCAGGGCGCTTGTTACATAAGTTACAATTATCAAGGATATTATTCTCATCGGAAAAATCCAGATTTTTTTTGTTTCAAAGCTCTGGTATTTGGTGTAGTAAAACAATAATACATCAAACATAAGGGTTATAAAAATTAATATTGCTATATGTGCAAAGTCGAGATTTCTTGCTAAATTCCAGACTTCTTCTGTTACTGCAAAAGGTGCTGATAAGATTGTGGCTCCGACAACTTGCTGCGCAAAGTCCTTGAAAGCAAACTTATCCGGAAGCACGCTTGTCGCGACCTTTGAGAACAGCTGCTTGCCCTTGAAAAGGGCCTTGTGCATCATGCCTATATGCTCCTTGATGCCTTCTATGTCCTCTTTTATGTCATCCACATCCTCGCCGGTCTCAGAAACTTCTTTTTTGATGTCATCCACATCTTCCTTGATTTCATCCACATCCTCGCCGGTCTCAGAAACTTCTTTTTTGATGTCATCCACATCTTCCTTGATCTCATCCACATCCTCGCTTGTCTCCTCAATCTCCTCTCCGGTCTCATCCAAATCCTTGTTTAATTCCCTTATATCCTCTAGGATTTTTTTAATGTCTTCCTTCAGCTTCTCTTTTGCGTTGTTATTGTTTTCCGGCATTTTGCTTCTAATGCTAAAAGTTGAATCAGAATCCTTTACTTGCCTAATATCTCTTTAAAGGACTTTATAACCTTTTCCAGACTGGCATGCGGAATGCCATATGTCGACAGCTTGAATGCTTTTGTCAATCCCGGCTTAATTCCTGTAATTCCCCTTTTTTTTAATGTGTCATACAGAAAGAAACCCTTTTTTGAATGTGTTTTTGAAATTTCATAGAATGGCTCAGTTTCAAAGAACATTAAATCATGCTTATGAGGCTTTTCCCCCAGTTGTTTGAAGCCCAGCTTTTCCAGCTCTTTGGAGAACCATTGGGCTTTTTCAACTTCCTTTCCCCAGTTTTTCACCCTTTTGTAGACTTCAGGAAAAGACGCCATTAATGTTACAATTGGCAGGCCTCTTGAAGTGCAGCCCAACAGGCTAAGCTCCTTTTGCGGATATGTTTCTGAATGCTTGAAGACTATGCCCCCCCATTTCTCTTTTACCCCCAATATCCCTATAGGGCCGCTGGAGCTCATGGACTTATGCCCGCTGCCTACAACAAAATCCGCGCCAATCTCTTTTAGGCTGACAGGCATCCTTCCAATTGCATAAGCGCAGTTTAAGAGATAGGGCACATTATGCTTTTTTGCTATTTTTCCGAGTTTTGCTGCGTCAGGGAGATTGCCGTAATTGCCGTCAGGATAAGTCAATAAAATCAGCTTAGGATTGTGCTTTTTAATCAGCTCTTCATAGCCATCTACGCTTATTTTGTATTCAGGGTAGCCTGAACTCTTAACCTCAACTACTTTTAATCCGGCATTTTCTGCTGCGACTGTTGTAGTATAATGCCTGTTTCCATCCACAATAATAGCATCACCAGGCTTGGTTACAGCCTGCATAACAGCAAATTTTCCTTCCCTTGCTCCGTGAGTTATCCTGACAACATCAGCCCCTATAAACTCCGGCAAAACTTTATGGACAAAATCCTGAATGGGGGGGTTCTGTATTTTATCCAGGGCGCCGGCGCAAAAATCACATATAGAATAGCCGTCGCCAAACTCAACCAGAACTTTTTTTGCGCTTTCAGTCAGCTTTCCGCCAGTCTGCAATGGGTTTAGGTTTATCAAATCCCGGTTTTCCCTTTTCAGGCTCTCATACTTTTTTAGGTCCATTTTTACTCATCAAAATAAAAAGTCGGTTCCGGATAAAACCTGATTTTCTTGCCCTTTACTTTTTCAAGTATGTGCTCCCTAAGGAGCTTATTCCTCTCTTCCAGAGTTCCATCGCCTTCCAAAAAGGACAAGCTGATGTTCAGCCCAATAGCCCGCTTGGGTATAATGTGGCGCGTTACACCTGCAGGAAGCATTTCATTGCTTAAACTAATATTTATAATATCCCTTTTTGAGAAATTCTGGACGACAAGCACACCTGCAGCATCTTCATAATTGTCCAGCAGGTGGTCTATTTCGCCGTACTTCACCCTGTAAATCTCCCCATTGTGGCTGTAAATATCCACCAGCTCCCTTAAAGTCCTGACATGCGCCAGCAAATCTCCGCTCCTGTTTGAGATTGCATAAACGGTTCTGTCCTTGAGCAATAGGTAAGCGACAATCTTTTTTTTGTTTAATGAACTATCTGCCTTTTCCTTAGTGGAGGGCGTTATCTGCACATTTTCCAGGCTTTTGATTTTGTTTAACAGCTCAGCTTTTTTATAGTGGACAATTAGGTGGTACCACGTATTTAGCTGAATGCCCTTGTCAAAATAATCCACAATCTGGGCCAGAACATAATTGCAGTCCAGCTTTTTCAGCGCATTTGCCCGGGTAACGCCGTCAAGGACCATGTACTTGCCCCTGCTGATTCTTGTTGCTATGATGGGGTTTCTCAGGTGCCTGTCCTGCCTTATTCTTGCAGCCAGGCGGTTTACCCTTTCGGGGTCATACAACTCATGAAACACAATCTTCTCAGCAGGTACAATTTCCAGTTTAGGCATGTCTTTTATCATTTTCCAAAGCGAGGAGAGAGAATCGAACTCTCGTAAGCCGCTTTGCAGGCGGCTGCATTACCACTATGCTATCCTCGCATTTTAACATCAATTTTTACAAAAACCGGGCCTTTTGTTTTTATTGCCTTTTTGTTTGACTTTATGTAATCCAAAACATTATTCGGGACAGCCAGGTTCACATCGGACAGCGACCGCACCATCCTGATTTCAAATGAAAAACTGCTGCGCTTATTTTCAATTCCGTATGCGGCCTTGTTGGAAATTCCTGTCAGGTAATCATAGCCTGTTTTTATTCCCTCGCTTTTGTCAGTTCCGATTATGCTGCCGTCTTTTACAAAAATCCTGTTTGCAGCCGCAGGCCCTGTTAACTTTTTTCCGGATTCATCTTCAATTACTGAAACCTTGACATCCCTGTTTTTTATTTTTCCCTGCCATGCGGTTATATCAACAGGGGCCTTTTTGTCCCTGTTTTTGTAAATGCTTTCCCTTATTGACTTTGCAATTTGCTTGCCCTGCTCTGTCTCAGGGGATTCAATATAGTAGATTGATTTGGCTATTTCCTCGTCTGAGAAGCCTGTTTGTTTGTAGAACTGGGGGTAAGCCAGCTCCCTGATGTCATTGTAGCCTTCAATAGCCATAACAAGCCTTTCTATGCCAAAGCCTATGTTGAAAACAGGATATTTGATTCCGAAGTTTGCTAATGAGATTAAGGAGTACATTCCAAGATCGGCTATTTCAAGCCATTTTTGGTTGTGCTTTACAAAGACTTCTTCCTCAAGCTGGTTTGCATAATACTTGGAAGTTGCCTTTTTAACAACAAACTTAATCTCCTTGAAACCGAGCTTTTTGAAAATTTTTTTTGTGATTTCCTTCCCGGCTTTGAGGCTCATGTTCTGGTCTAGGATTACAATTGAGGCAGAGTGATGCACCCTCAGATGGCCGGAATCCTCTTTCTGCTCGTTTCTGTACCTGGGGCCGATGGAAAACAGCATTATGGGATGCTTTTCCTTGTCCTGCATTGCTTCCAGGGTGTGGTACCATGTTGCAGTCATATGGCTTCTTAGCGTCAGGTTAGTTGGCTGGGGCTTTAATGAGCTTAACTCAGGGAATATCCTTAGGATAGAAGTTGCCTGCTCTGTTTTTATTTTTAGCTTGCTGACAATGGTTTCAATAAGATTGTCCCCTTCAATCTCGCCTTTTTTATATTCTCTGAAAATGTCTTTTAGCGCCTGGTGGTCAAAGTCTCCGATCAGATTTTGTATTTTGGACAGCTCTTTACCGCTGATGCCTATGTCAGGCCTTGGCAGCTTTGCAAGATAGAATGCGCGGTCCAGAATAACAGGAGCTTCGGGGCCGTATTGCCTGTACACATCTGTATCCGGCAGCAGGGTAAGGTTTTCCGCTTCATCAAACCCGAGCTCCAGAAGCATTTCCCGCAGCTTTTGTATTTCCCTCCTCAACGGGTGCTCACTGCCCTTTTTTTTCTTAATCCTGATTTTTGTATTTTTTGGAATCAAAAGAGGTGTATCTATCCAAGCCTTCTCAAAATTTTGTTTTGCCTGTTCCTTAATTTTTTTTGCGTCGATTATCATTTTAGGTCAAATTTAAAACACAGAACATTAATAATTAAGCCAATGAAAGTATAACTAACAACAAGAAGTACAACATGCTTTATTCGGTTTTGTTTCCATTTTACTACTCTATGTTAATATGCTTCATTTATAAAGATTTTGCTTTTAAAGGGCTGGTTCCTTGCTTCATCCTGAGAATAAGCTTGTTGAAGCTGCCTGCCTTAACAGTTCAGCTGCCTTTCGTACCTTTTAGACATCCCTTCCCATAAGCGTATTCCTGCTGTTCAATTTTGCCCTTATGCTTGCCTCTTCTATTATTTTTTCAACTTTTTTGTTCAATGCCTCATAAAAATCATTTGCAATGTTCAGAGGCTTGCCGTCAACCTTGGCATGATTCTTTATCTGCGACCTTACAACCAGGCTTGTTCCCATTAAAACCACCTCATTGAATAAAGTTTTTTTTAACTCTTGCAATTATTTTTTAAGCTATTTTTTATTTTACACGTTTTATGTTTTTAGCATTGGAAAATATTGGTAATAATTATTTTTATTTTTTGATTATTGAACAAGTATTTTATTAAGGGCAATGAAATAAATTATAAGCCAAATAGTTGTTATTGTGGTTATCAGCTCTATTGAAGTTTATTTATGCGTGAACCAGAACCTTAATTTATTCTTTTCTTTTTTATCAAGCCTGCAAAATCCGAACCTGCTGAACTGGATGACCTCATTTTCCTTCAGGCTTTTTACCGCTGGCTCTGCCAGGCCCTTGACCAGCTTTTTATCCGGCATCAGAACTTCCACATTAATTAGGTCTTTTTGCTTAGGCAGCCAGTGGATTATTAAATGGCCGCTTTTTTTGTATTTTTCATATTCCAGAGAATGAAAGATTAATTTGCTCCCCTTTTTCTTGAAATTCAGACAATCCATCAGTCTGTATAACTTATTGTTCTTAAATTTTTTAAAATCTTCCTTTTCTATGTAAAACCTGCTGCCTGTGCTGAACTCTCTGGCTTTTTCTTTTGCGTCTGGGTGCAGTTTCAGGCTCACTTTTTGATCTGGAGCGTTTTCTATTTTTATTTCTTTAAGGTCATGCACAAAGAAATACCTGTTTGCCTTTGCGTCTAAAATTTTTTTATTGTGCACAATAAGATCGTTCCATGTCAAAACAGACTCTGATTTGGTTATTCCAGTGGACAAAACAAAATTTTTTATTGCTTCCGGCAGGAAGCCCCGCCTTCTTAATGCAACTATTGTTGTCAAAGAAGGATCGTCCCAGCCTAAAATCTTTTTTTTATGCATCAATTCCCTTATAACCCTTCCAGAGCTTTCCACGCCCTCAAGATTAAACCTTGCAAACTCATAGATTTTTGTCTGGCTGAACCCTAATATGTTCTGTATGTAATTCTGCAGCTCGTTTCTTAATTCAAATTCCTTTGTCCTTAACCTGTGGGTAACGCCTTCAATTCCGTCCATGACAGCATTTTCAAAATCGTAAGTCGGCCATACATGGTACTTTTTGCCCTGCCTTGCATGCTTCTGCTTTATTACCCTCAAAAGAGCAGGGTCTCTCATTGTGGTATTTTCATGCTGCATGTAGCCTTTCAGCCTTAAGACCATTTTACCTTCTGCCGCTTTAAACAGCTCTTCAAACCTTTTTATGTGCTCTTCTTCAAGAAGATAGCGGCATGTGCATTCTTTTCCCTCATACCTTCTTTTTCTTATTTCCTCCTGGCTGCATGTGCATAAGTATGCAAAGCCTTTTTCCACCATCTTTCTTGCCAGGCTGTAAAACTCCCCCATGTGGTCTGATGCATAATCAATTTTGTCTGGCTTTATTCCCAGCCATTCGTAATTTTCCAGGTGTATTTTATAGAATTCCTTTTCAGCAAGCTTTGGGTTGGTGTCCTCAAACCTTAAAATGAATTTTCCGTTATGCTTTTTTGCCAGTTCATAATTAAGAAAAATTGCCTTTGCGTGGCCTATGTGGGGGTATTTGCTTGGCTCAGGGGGAAAAGCTGTCACAATTTTTTCATTTTCTTTTATTTCAAACATAGAGAAAATATTTGTTTCTTCCTTTGCAGACTCTTTAATCGAACCTGAATATTTTTCGAACTCTTCTTTTTGCTCCTCTAAAGACAAAGAATTGACCTGATTTACTGTTTTTTTTATTTCATCAGCTAATTTCTTCGTGTCATTTTTGAGCTCAGGGTTTTCAGCAAGAACCTTGCCTAAGACAGCGCCTATGTTTGCCTTGCCCTTGAACTTTACAGCATTCTGCAGGGCGTATTTCAGGATTGTTTGCTTCATATACAGCTAATAAATGCAGAGGTTATTTAAATAAATATAGCTTTAACACGAAGGAATTCTGGTTATCGGGATAATGGTTTGATAACACCGGTCTGTTATCTCTTAGACATTCGATATATCACTTCCTAATTTTCTTTTACTAAATTTGCAAAAAGAGTGTCTATTTTTACTGCCAATATTCTCACCGCAGTTATACTAGCTAACAACCTATCATTGAGTTCTATAGCTTTAAGCACTATTGTTTCAGGTTTTGCTTGTCTGTTAGATTTAGGATTTGCCATTTTAATAAGTATTTCAAAGTCTTTTATTCTTTTCTCTAAAACACCTATTTCAAGAAGTTCAGCACCTGAAATTAATATTCTTAGATCTTTGTTGTAATTCAGATCTTCTTCTAAAAAAGAAGACAATGCTTTTTTTATTTCATAATTAAACCAATTAATCAAATACTCAAGATTATATTTGTAGTCCGCCACCAAATAATCTACTTCTTTTTCCAGTACCCCTTCTGTTAGTAGCTCTGTTGGTTGTGAACGGAACTTATTAAATACATCGTTATACTCTTTTATAACCCCATACAGATTTGAAAACAATCTTTTTGTATCATTTACCCAACCTTCAATTTTAGGCATCACCTTTTTAATATGCAGTTTTTTAGCTTCAACCTCTAGACTACCAATATGGACCAGATCAAGTTGAACTAAATTTTTATCAATAAGCGTTACTGCTCGCAAATTTTTTTTCAATTCATTTACCTCTTTAACAATATATTCCCAATAATCATCTGTGGGTGAATTTCTTGCCTTTAATTGATGACTTAGTGAAGTTGTAATCAATAAAATTTTTCCCTCGTATATTTTTAGATATTTTTCCAGATTTTTAATCTTATGTCGGTTCTTCTTTTCGAACTGCGGCAAAACTTTATCAAGCTCTTTGCATATTTTATGAGCACTAGCTCTCCATTGCTCTCTGAATTCTACTCTCTTTAATCTTGCAAGCAACTCTCTTGCTTTCCTCCTCTTTTTGTATTTGCATGCTCTTGATAAATTATCCACAATAGCCCATGCCCTTAGAAAAAAATTTAATTCTTCTTGTACATTTTCAAAAAGTTTCTTTTCTTCTGGAGTATACCTTTTTCTCCAGCCCTCCCCTCTTGGCGTGTATACCATCTTGAAAGTCCCCTACTAACTCTTATTAATCTCAACCTTTTAATCCAGAATTTAAAAACTTTTCCTCAACATTTAAATAATATGCCTGCTAACCGTTTAATGTGGCAAGGAAAAACTTAATCAAGAACAATATATTCGGATTTTTGATATTAGTTTTTGCGGTTTTTCTTATATTCTCAGGGATATATGCTGAGTGGCTTTGGTTTGACTCTTTAAACTACCTTTCTGTTTTCAAGACAGTTCTTTTTTCAAAGATAGCATTGGGAGCTGCTGTTTTTGCATTGTTTTTTATTCTTTTATTGCTAAACTTTGTTGCACTAAAGAGAAAAGCGAACATAACCTACAATAAGATTTATTTGAGCATTATAGCTTTAATCTCCCTGTTTGCTGGGCTTGTATCAAGCGGATACTGGCTTGTGGCTTTAAGGTTCCTTAATTACGCTGATTTTGGTTTTGTCGACCCTGTTTTCAAGAATGACATTGGCTTCTATGTTTTTGCTTTGCCTTTCTACCAGTTTTTATTGGGCATATTGCTCTTTTTATTTATAGCAGCCCTTATTATGTCTGCAGTTTCTTATCTTTTTGCAATTAGATTCAAGAAAGTTCCAAAAGCAGAAATCAAGAGCGGAATTCCTTTTGGCTTTGAGTCCAGATTCCAGAAGATAAAGATAGAGATTCCGAAAAAGGGGAGAAGCCATCTGGCTTTTTTAGCGGGCCTGCTTTTGATAATATCTGCTGCTTTTTTCTATCTTAAGAGGTATTCTATTTTGCTGTCTCAAAGAGGGGCAGTCTTCGGAGCAGGATTTACTGATATAACAATCATCCTTCCGCTTTACACAATCTTAGCGTTTGCCACACTGGTGATTGCGCTTATGGCGTTTGCCTATATATATAATCAGAATACCAAGCTGCTTATTGGGGGCATAGTGCTGATTTTATTATTGTCCTTTGGGGGAAATATTGTGGCAGGAATAGTTCAGGGCCTGTACGTCCAGCCGAATGAATTCAATCTTGAGGAGCCTTACCTAAAACAAAACATAAAGCATACATTGTTTGCTTATGGCCTTACTGATGCCCAGACAAGGGACTTTCCTGTGGCTTATGACCTGACTATGCAGGATATAAACAACAACAAAGGAACAATAGAGAATGTAAGATTATGGGACTGGAGGCCTTTGCTGACAACCAACAAGCAGATACAGCTTTTCAGGACGTATTATGACTTTCTGGATGTGGATGTGGACAGGTATGAGCTTGAAAACAAGATTATTCAGCTTATGGTGTCTCCAAGAGAGCTTGACCAGGCGCAGTTGGCAACCAAGGCAAAAACCTGGGTCAATGAAAAGCTTGTATATACGCACGGCTATGGCGCAGTGGTTTCGCCGGTTAATTCTGTAAGCAATGAAGGCCTTCCGGAATTATTTGTTAAGGACATACCTCCTAAAACAGATTATGAGGAGCTTAAAATTGCGCAGCCGGGGATTTATTTTGGCGAGCGCTCCAATGATTTTATTGTTGTAAATACCAAAGCGAATGAGTTTGATTATCCGCTGGGCAATGAGAATGTGTTTGCATCTTACAATGGAACTGACGGGATAAGGCTTTCAAACATATTAAAAAAAGCAATTTTCTCAGTGAAGCTTGGCTCATTGAACTTGTTTGTATCAAGCGCTGTTACAAGTGACAGCAAAGTTTTGATTAAAAGGAATATTGTTGAAAGGGCAGGTGCTATAGCGCCGTTCCTTCAGTATGACAGCGACCCTTATATTGTTATTAACGGCGGCAGATTATTCTGGATAATTGATGCATACACCACAACAGATAAATTTCCATACAGCGAGAATCTCATTGGCATTAACTACATCAGGAATTCTGTTAAGGTTGTTGTGGATGCTTATAACGGGGATATAAGCTTTTATGTTATAGACAAGGATGACCCGTTGATACAAAATTATGCAAAGATGTTTCCAGGGATGTTTAAGGAGTTTGATGATATGCCTCAGGGGTTAAAAGGGCACATAAGGTATCCTGAAGATTTTCTGAGGGTGCAGACAGAAGTTTACGGAACCTACCACATGAAAGACCCCCAGGTTTTCTACAATAAGGAAGATGTCTGGAGGACTCCAACGGAGATATACAGCAGGAGTGAGATTGAGCTTAGCCCCTATTATGTTATTCTTAAGCTTCCCGGCGCAGAAGAAGAAGGGTTTTTCCTGATAACGCCTTTGATTCCCAGAGGGAAAGAAAATATGATTGCGTGGTTTGTAGCGCATTCTGACCCGGAGGACTATGGAAAGTTAGAAGTTTTTTTGCTTAGCAAACAGGAGCTTACTTACGGGCCGATGCAGATAGAGGCAAGAATTGACCAGGATACGGAAATCTCCCAGCTTTTGACATTGTGGGGCCAGCAGGGCTCTGAAGTAGTAAGGGGAAATCTTTTGGTAATACCGATAGAGCAAAGCTTCCTTTACATAGAGCCCATTTACCTTAAAGCCTCTGCCGGCGGGGCTTTGCCGCAGCTTAAGAGGGTTATTGTGGCTTATGAAGACCGGGTTACGATGCAGGAAACTTTTGAAGAAGCGCTTGAGGCTGTATTTAAGGGGAAAGTGGAGAAAGCTGAGGAAGAAGAAGCTGAGGTGCCTGAAACCATGTCTGAAAAATTCAGGAAAGCTTCGGAGTTGTATGATGAGGCTCAGGAAGCTTTGACCCAGGGAGATTTTGCAAAATATGCCGAGAAAATAGAGGAGCTTGGCAGAATTCTTGAGCAGGGCTGAAACGAAAACTATATAAAGAGGTTTCCAAAAAATATTTGCCAGACAAAGACTAAGGGGTTTTGTTTTTTATGGAGGGTGTTAATGGGAAGAAAAATTACTGTAATTCCAAAAGCGCCTGTTGGAAGGATTTTGATGAAGGCAGGGGCTAAAAGGGTTTCAGCGGATGCTGTTGACGCTTTTACAGAAGTCCTGACTGCGCTGACGGAAAACATAGCCACGCAGGCAGTTAAAATGGCAAAGCATGCAGGAAGAAAAACAGTCCATGAAGGGGATATAAAACTGGCTGCCAGGCAATGACCTTCGGTTCTTGTTGATAAAAGCTGAATCAAAAACAGGAAATTTTCGAAACCTTTAAATATCGCACTATATACTACAAACTATATACCAAAAAACAAACTTCGTAAAGGTAATCAGTGAAAACAATATCTTGGGGGTACGTTAAAAATGGACAATAAGGAAATATTCAATGTTTTCTTCAGGGAAAAGCCGGCAATGATGCTTGTGGAGCTGAAAAATGCGAAATCCGAGGTTTACGCTTCATCGTTGGCAAAGTCTGTTGACTGCACTTATTCTCATGTTGTTAAAATTCTTCAGGAAATGGAAAAAGCAGGGCTGATAAACTTTGAAAAGCAGGGAAGACTAAAACTGCTTACACTGACAAAGAACGGCTCTGAAGTTGCTGACCATATAGATAATATAAGGATTAAGCTGTAGGGATTTTGTAATAGAGTTAATTTTCTAAAAATGGCCCATATTCCTTAGCTTTATCCCTCTTGTTTTACAAAGCATTGAAGCTGTATACATAACTCTGCCTTCTTTTTCACCTATGTATACAAAGGAGTCATATCTTTTTGGGATGTTTACCACCAATAATTTTTCATGCAAGTCTGGGCTAAGCCTTTTTCTAACATTCTCCAATCCAAATGAAGAAACTAGCACAATATCGGGATTGTTTTGAGTTCCGCATTCAATATCAGAACATACTCTGAATTCAATATCTTTTCCTTCCAATGAGACAAGAGGGAACTTAATTTTTATTTTAGAGTAGTCTGTAGTGTTTACTATTGGTCCACGCGAATAATTTAAACCCACATCATTTAGGTGTATATCAGGTCCGTTCTCATAAGGTTGGTTTATTGAGTCGTATCTAGAAAGTGTGCATTTTGAATATTCATTGATTATGTTGCCGTTATTTGAGCCGCTTATCAGAAAACCTTTGTTAATGTATCTTGGTGCAAGCAATAATTCTAAAGCAGGGTCCTCATTATCGCTTGTGGTAAGGTGGTTTGCCTTATATTGTCCCATCTTCTCTTCTAGGGTTTCTTGTTCTAACTCAAAAGCTGAGAAGAAAATATGGGTATTTTTAGCTAAGTTTAAACGGCTAGATACGAGATCTTTTAGTTCTTCATGGGTAAATTTTCTATGAAGAGTGTATTCTGGAAATAAAAGAATAGCAGGCTGTTTTACTTTCCTATTTGCTATTTTCAAAAATTTTTCTTCGGTTAAATTCACCATCCAAACTAAATATAAATTAATCATAACTAGCCAGAAAGAGGACTTATTTTTTAAGCTTTTCTATTTTGTAACTACTTTCAAGAAACAACTAAACAATCTCTTCCATTGCCCTTTTTTCAAGAACGACTTTTGCTTTTTCTATAAACTTGTCTTCAATTTCTGTGGGTATTAATGCGCCTGCTGCATTGGCATGGCCGCCTGCTTCGCATTTTGGAGTGTCTTTTATTATTTCCTCAATGATTTGCTTCAGGTCTATCCCATTTGTATTCCTTCCATTGCCGCTTCCGCACATTCTTAATGAGACTTTTGTTGTGCCGTCCATCAGCTGCGCCATGGACATTATGAACTTTTCAGGGGCATTGTTTGACTTTGACAGGATAGAGGCCAATGTCCCTATTAGGGTTGATCTTATTTTATCCTGTGCATTTATTATGACATAACCATTGCCTTTTGTTACAAAACTGCCTGCCTTGTTTTCATTGTACCAGTTTAAGGAGTTTATTATTTCTCTTTTGTATTCGCTCATCAGGTAAATTGCCTTTCTCTTTATTTTTTCGTCTCCTAAGCAGGCTCCAATGCCTAGTGATGCCTTGTCAAGCCTTCCGCATGCGTTAAGCAGTGTTGCAAACTCTTTTGCATCTTTGGTGGGGCTTTCCTCTTTCTCTCCCCTTAAAAGGTAGACATTGCCCAGGACATCATCCGGATTTTTTTCGCCAAGCCTTTTTAGTATGACTCCTGTTACAAGGTTTGTCATCTCCTCCTTGCTTAGGTGAGTAACTTTTTTCCACTCGCTTCCGTGCCTGGGGTTTATCCCGATTTGGTGCAGGAACTGTATGGCTCCTGATTCAGAGCCTGTTACTCCTGGTATAAAAGGGTCTGTGCAGTATTCCAGAACCTTGTACAATGGCTTTGTCTGCGCTCCAAACAGCCTTAACCCCCTTATGACTTTTATCTTTCCTTTCTCAACAGCAGTTTTTAAAATTTCATTGTTTATCCTTTCAAAGCCGTTGTTTTCCTGCACATCTCCGATAGCCCCTATTATTGCTATGTGGGCAAATTCCTCCATTTTCTTGTCAAGGCAGCTTGCAAACAAATAAACCACTCCGGCGCCTGAAACCTCTTTGCTTGCATCAATCCCGAATTTGTGGGGATTCACAAAGAAAATATTGCCGCTTTTAATTTCAGTTTTTTCCGGCCTGTGGTGGTCCAAAATAAAAACTTTTTTTCCACTAAATTTTTTTTCTATTTCCGTTATTGTGCCTGAGCCTATGTCGGTAAACACAAAGCATTTGTACGGCTCTTTTGCCAGGCTGTCCAGAATTTCTTTTTTTATCTGCTGGACTATTGAGAGGGAATACTTCCTGCTTTCATTGTTCAGGCACTTGACCATAATAGAAGCAGCGCTTAAGCCGTCAGCATCCAGATGGCTGACAACCCTTATCACTTCTTTTTTGTCAATTTTTCTGAACTCTTCTACAGCATTTTTTATGTCTTCTTTAAACTCCCCATAAGAATCCATTTTAAAATTTTCAGAAGCCAAGGTCATATTTATTTGTTTTGATTTTACCTTCCAAACCTTCTTTCCCTTTTTTTGAACTGCTCAATAACATTGACTAAATCTTCCTGTGTAAATTCCGGCCACAGCTTGTCCACAAAAAAGAGCTCTGTGTAAGCCGACTGCCACAAAAGAAAATCGCTTAACCTTTTTTCCCCTCCTGGCCTTATTAATATGTCCGGAGCGCTGCTTAGATACAAATTGTCATTTACCATTTTTTCATTAATGTCTTCTTCTTTAATCTCATTGTTTTTTAATTTTTTAATTATTTTTTTCAATGAGTCTGTTATCTCTGCCTTGCTGCTGTAAGCTATTGCAATGTTTAGCCTGGACTTGGTGTTGTTCTTTGTTTTTTCCATAACTTCATGCATCTCTTTTTGAATGTCTTCAGGAAACATGTTCAGCCTTCCTATAAAATTTACTTGGACTCCGTACTCATTCAGCTTTTTGTAGTTTTTATTCAGCCCTTCAATGCCTTTCTTAAATACTGCAAATATGGCATTTTTTTCCTGCTCAGGCCTGTTGAAATTGTCAACAGAAAAAGTATAAAGCGTCAGTTCCTTAATGCCTAAGTCCCGGCACCATTGGAGGATGTCCTTTACTTTATCAGCCCCGAGCCTGTGGCCATCCCAGGGGTTCAGGCCCTTTTTTCTGGCGTATCTCCTGTTGCCGTCTAAAATTACTGCTATGTGCTCCGGGTTTTTGCCTTGCTCCATTTTTTGTTATTATTGTGTTTTGCTTTGGATAACTTTAATCGGTTTTTATAGTTTGTGCATTTGTTAAGTAAACCTCCCAAGGTTACATTTCATTATTTTTCAAATTGGATTTCAATATGCTCGCTGACGCTCGCAACATATACTGCTCGGCTTTTTTTGACTGCCACTAAAAAAAGCCTCGCATATCTATTGCAATAAATCCGAGGCGAAAAATTCGTGAATTGCGAGAGTTCGCTTAAGCAGACGCTCTCGCTCGCTTAACTCACAGTAAATTTTTCTCCGAGTGTAATTTTTGCCGCGAAGCGGCGGAATTTATTTATTCGTTAAGCTTTTTTAAAGTGTATACTTTATAACCTTACTTAACAGCATTATATTTTGGGCTTACTTTAACTTAACACATCTCACTTATTATCTTAGCCCCTAATTTTGCAGTTAAGCTGTTTATATCTTTTTCAGGCTGCATTCCCACTAAGTCGATAAATTTCAGGTTTTTCAGCATTTTGAGCCTGCTTAATAAGAATAGAAGTTCTCTGCTTGTTAGGCCCCCTGGCTCTGCTTCATTTGTTCCTGGGGCAAATGCAGGGTCAACTGCGCTGATGCTTATTGAGAGGTACAAGGCATTAAAGTTTTTTGCAACGCTCATGACAGAATCAGAAATTTCATTCAAATTCTCGGCAGATATTTCCTTCATTGTGAAAGTCTTTATCTTGTTGTCTTTCAGGAATTTATGCTCGTCCCTGTGCCAGCTTCTGAGCCCAATCAGAACAACATTCTCTTTTTTAATTATGCCCTGTTCTATTAAGAGTTTTAGGTAATTTTTATCTGGGTCTTCATGGTCAGTCATGCAGTTCGGGTGGGAGTCAAATACTATCAAGCCGGAATTGCTGAATTTCCCGGATAAGGCCTTTAAGCAGGGGGTTGTTAAAGAGCGGTCTCCAATTGCTATGCACTGCTCTGATTTTTCAAGAAAATTTTTTGTTTCAATGACAGTTTCATTCTCTGTATCTGCCTTAATTTCTTCTGCATTAAAAAATGGCAGAAGCCCGGATTCGTTGAGATGCAGGCTTTTTAATTCACTTAAGATTATGTTTGCAGCTTCCTGGCTTGATGACGGCTTGAGCAGCAGCATAAGAAACAGGGTTTAACTGGCAATTAAAAAATTATCTTTTTTCAATCCTGACTTTGGAAATCCTGTGGCCTTCTATTTCCTCAATCTTAAATTTGAGCTTGTTGTAAACAATTTCATCATCTTCCTTGGGTATTTTTCCGGCATGCTTAAGAATAAATCCGCTTAAAGTGTCATAGTCTTTTCCTTCCAGATTTATTTTCAGCTTTTCGCTTATTTCATCAATGTCCGTTTTTCCGTTTGCAGTCCACGAATTCCTGCCTGTTTTTCTGATATTGGGGGCAATCTTGTCTGTCTCGTCCATTATTTCCCCTACAATCTCCTCAAGGACATCTTCAAGGGTAACCAGCCCGGTTATAGAGCCGTGCTCGTCTACAACAATAGCCATGTGCTCCTTTCTTTTCTGGAACTGCCTGAGCAGGCTGCCAATCTTTTTGGTTTCCGGGACAAAATAAGGCTCTTTCATAATCCTGCTTATGCTCATGTTTTTGCTTTTTCCAAGCATATATTTTATCAGGTCTTTTACATATAAAATCCCCACGATATTCTCCTTGTTTTTTTCGTATACAGGCAGCCTTGAATATTTCTTTTTCAGGATAAATCTGATAGCGTCTTTTACAGATAAGCTTGACTCTACCATGACCATATCCGCCTTGGGGGTTGCTATCTCACTCACGCTTATGTCATCAAATTCAAATATGCTGCTTATCATTTTTTTCTCAATTTCTTTTATAGAGCCTTCCTCTTCTGCAGCCTTTATCATGCCGATTATTTCCTCCTCGGTTATAGCCCTCTCCTGGGTCTTTATGCCCATGGACTTGATGAACCTGTTGAGGAAAGTATCTAAAATGGCTAATACTGGCGCAAGCACTATGCTTAAGTACCATATTGGCGCAGCAACAATCTGGGAGACAACCTCGTTGTTTTTTGCCGCTATTGACTTGGGTGTTATTTCCCCAAAAATTAAAATTAGGAGCGTCATTAGGCCTATTGCAATCCCTACTGCATAATTTTTGAAGATGCCTATCGTAATAGAAGTAGTTATTGCCGATGCAGCAACATTGACAAGGTTGTTTCCAATCAAAATTGTCGCAAGCATTCTTTGAGGGTCGTCTTTCAGCCTTTTTATGAAAACCGCGCCAAGCTTTTTTTTGTCGAACATCTGTTTGGCTTTAAGCCTTGTAAGGCTGACCAGGGCAACTTCAGAGCCAGAGAAAAAACCCGATAATAATAGAAGAATTGCCAAAATTATGATCTGCTCAAACAGCGCCATTTAAATCAGGAATTCAAATTAGTTTTTGGTATTTAAGGTTTTCTGTTGATGGGCGTTATAATCAATTAATCAATAAATTCGGGTTAGCCTTTATTTTTTAATATGTTCCGCTTTTAGTACCGAATATGTCTTCATATAATTGAATTTCAATATGCTCGCTAAAGCTCGCAACAAAATGTTTATTTATCATGAACAATTTAAGAATTAAGATGTTTAATGTTTATTTGTTCTGAACTACCTGTATCATGCACGGGCAAGGCAGTTTTTTTGATGCCCTGCCTAAAGCGGTTTTTGCGATTTCAATATTAGGCTTGTCAACTGAAAGGCAGAAAATGACACTGCCCTTTTTTATCTGGGCGGCGTTGCCTATTGGCTTTCCAAAAGCTTTCTGCATTCCTGTGCTGAAACGGTCCGCACCTGCGCCTGCTGCAAGCGGGTTTTCCCGAAGGACATGGTAGGGATAAGGCTTGAGCTTCAAATAATAGGCGGATGTGCCAATCTTTGATTCCAGAATCTTGTTGGAAGTCTGCTTTGCGCTTTCAAGCGCGTTGTCCCTTATCTGAAGGTTCTCCTTTGCTGCCAGGCTTAGGGTGTATTGAAAGCTTTTTTTAGGATTGCCTGTTTCAAACCCTCCAATGCGTATATTGGGGCTTATCCTTATGTAGGACTTCCCTTTGTACTTGGAGGTTCTTGTGTAAGGCCTTTCAATCCTTCTGTAACTTACGAATTTTCTTATTCTTGCCATGGGACTTTAGAACTTGGGCTTGATTTTTAAATGTTTCTAACCTGAACCTTAATCATGCTACATCTTTAAGTTAGCAGGGAATTTTCCCCCGAACTTTTTCATCATTTTGCTTATGTCGCCTTTGCTGCCCTTGAACATCTTTACGATTTTCTTACTTTGCCTGTACTGTTTTATTAATTCCTTGATTGTGCCTGCCGGGATGCCAGAGCCTTTGCTTATACGGTCTATCCTTTCACTCGTGATTGTTTCAGGGTTTTCAAGTTCTTCCTGGGTCATGCTTTGCATTGCTATTTTCCACTTATCGAGCTTTTCCTCCTGCACATCAAGCATCTCTTTCGGAAGCTGCAAGGATGAGAAGCCAGGCACCATCTCAACAATTTTTTTCAGAGAGCCCATTTTTTTCATTGCAGACATCTGCTCATATAAATCTATAAGGTTGAATTCCCCTTTCAAAAATTTTTTACCCAAATCCTCTGCTTCTTCTGCCTTAATGGCTTCTTTTGCCTTTTCAAGCAGAGCTTCCAGATCCCCCATTCCGAGCAGCCTGCCGACAAAGCCTTTTGGGTTAAACTGCTCCAAATCAGAAATTTTTTCACCTACGCCTATAAATTTGATAGGGGCATTGGAAACTGCGCACGCTGTTAAGGCACCTCCGCCTTTAGCTGTGCCGTCCATTTTTGAAACAATAACACCGGAGATGCTGCAGCTTTTGTTGAACTGCTCTGCCTGTTTTTTTGCAGTCTGCCCAATGTCAGCAGAAATGACAAGAAGCTTTTCATCCGGACTTATTTTATTGTTAAGCAGTTCAATTTCCTCTATTAAATCTTTTGACAGAGCGTCCCTGCCGGATGTGTCAATAATTAAAATGTCAAATTTGCTGCAATCATTTTGGAATTCTTCCCATATCTTTAAGGGGTTTTTTTCTTTTTTGTTAAGCAGGCATGGGACATTTGCCTGCTTTGCGACCTGCTCAATCTGCTCCATTGCAGCCGGCCTGTGAGTGTCCAAGCCGACTAAAGCGGCCTTATAGCCCCTTTTTGAAAAGTATTTTGCAAGCTTTCCCGCAGTGGTTGTCTTTCCAGAGCCGAACAAGCCAACAAGCATTATCTTGAAAGGCTTTTCCCTGATTTCCACCTTGTACTGCTCTTTCCCAAGAAAATTGACGAGCTCTTCATAAACAATGTTTATCAAGTGCTCTTTTTTTGTAAGCCCTGCCGGGCTTTCTTCCTTTTTTATCCTGTCCTTGATTTTGCTTGTTAAGTCAAAAACAAGCTTGACATCAACATCTGACTGCAGCAAAGCCCTTTGTATATCCTTGACCAGCTCGTTTATCAGCTTGTCGTCTACAAAAACGCTTTTCGCTATTTTCTGCAGCGTGCTCTTTAAAGAGTCTCCAAGCTTTTCCAGCACCATGCCCTTAGGAATGGAATGCTGTTTTATAAAGTTAATTGTTTTTTAGTAGTGTAGTCACTATATTGTAGAAAAATTTATAAAGTACAAAAACCCTTCTTTTTAATAGGGGGTGTCACTTGTTAATATGAGTGGAACACTTGAAGCAATAGCTGGCGGAGCATCGCAATTTGGGATGTATCCACCAGGATTTGGACCTGAACAATACTTACAGGGCTATCCTCTAGGACCTGCCCAGACCAAATCCAGATTAAACCCTCTTCGTACAGCAGAAAAGTTAAGTGAGGGGGGTTTTGGAGCATGGTTTGGCTTGGAGTCCTACCTTCCATTGCATGAGCTTGGGCATATAATCTCTGCCTACGCCTCTAATTTAATCCCAGGGATAAACTCTTCTTTTAATATCAGAAAATCCAATCTTGGAGACAATTTTTTAGCAGAATTGCTTGAGAGCTTCAATATTTTTCCTAACATCGATTCCAGTGTTGACATGTCTTATAAGGACATTGCTTCAATAATAGACAATGATGGCCCTTTGGCATATGCAGTTGTTGGCTCTGACAATGCTTTGGCAGATTTGGCAATATTGGCAGGAGGGCATCTCGGAGTTTTAGGTATCGGGGCTTTAATGGGATATTTTGCAAACAAGACAAAAAATCTTGGAGCCAAGATATACTCTACTGTTTTGGAGGCTTTGCCAGCTCTGCAGGTTATTAGGGATTATATGAGAAACCATAATACTTCAGATATCTATAGGATTGCACAGGGAACCGGCTTAAGCACGGAGATTGTTGCTGGCGCTTTTGTCGGTCTTTCAGCTCTTTTACTGGCATATAACTGGATTCCTACTCTGAAACAATGGCATGCTAACAGAAAACTGATGAAAGAAATGAAAGCTGAAGACAGAAGAGAAGCGAAATATGCGTGGGATCCTTATACTGGCGGAACTAAAGGATGGACTGCAGAGAATACTGCTGGAGTCAATAAGCACAGCCTGTTTTCATCTCCTACAGTAGCCGGCTAGAATTCTTTTTTGTTTTTTTCCGATATTTTTATTAACTTCAAGTTAATTTAAAGCTATAGGCAGGTATTTATATACGCCTGTCTTACCAAAGAGAGGTGATTTCAAAATGGAAATGGAAAACAAGTTTTTATCGTCTATACTGGCAGTTTTATTTTTAGTGTCTGTTCTGTCTGGCTGTGAGGAAATACCTGTGCAGCCTTCGGAATCAAAGATTGCAAAGTTTACTTCCGGGGAAGAGCTTCTAAATGCTTTTGAGGAAGCCAGAGAAAGTGGTGCAGGCAGCCATGGGTTTATGATGGACTTTGCAGTGTCAAAAAGTGTTGCAGTAGCGGAGGGAGCAACAGCGCCTCAGGCAGCAGGCTCTGAAAGGGAATTTTCCGAGACAAATATCCAGGTTGAAGGAGTTGACGAGGCAGATATAATAAAAACAGATGGGGACTATATTTATACAATTGCGCGGGGAAATTTGGCTATTGCAAAAGCATACCCTGCTGAGGATGCTGAAATTTTATCAACAACAAAGCTTGGGAATTTTTACCCGCAGGAACTATTTATACACAAGGACAGGCTATTGATATTTGGCTCTTCAAGTTACAGGTTTGAAGAGCCTGCAGAAGAGACAACCCAAGGAGGAGCAGCAACAGAAAAAATGATAGCTCCTGGCGAGTATTACCCTCGTTACAGAAGTTTTATGACAGTAAAATTATATGACATTTCTGACAGGGAAGAGCCTGAATTAATCAAGAATATTGATTTTGAAGGCAGCTATTTGACTTCAAGAAAAATCGGGGAGTATGCCTATTTTGTCGTTAATTCCTATCCAAGATATTGGGAGGTAAGGCCTGTTTGCGAAGACATTGTTCCGTTGTATAGGGCAAGTGATAGTGATGAGGAGCCTGAATTGGAAGACATGGAGCCTATTGCAAAATGCACGGACATTGGCTATATCAGGCCGATACAGGCTGAGAATTTCATAACAGTCGCATCAATGTCAATGGAAGATGAGGATGCTGATGTCAACAAGGAAGTTATTGTCGGATCCGGGCAGAATGTTTATGCGTCTCTTGAGAACATGTACATTGCGCAGACATCATGGCCAAGATACAACGCTTTGGGAGAGCTGGTTGAAGGTTTTGTTGAACAGACAGTTATAACAAAATTTGGCATGGATAACGGAGATATTGAATTTTTGGGAAGCGGGGAAGTAAAGGGGCATATACTGAACCAGTTTTCTATGGATGAATATGACGGGCATTTCAGGATTGCGACAACTGCCGGAGAAGTGTGGGGAGGAAAATCAACAAACAATGTTTATGTTTTGGATGAAGAGCTGGAAGTTGTCGGAGAGCTGGAGGATTTGGCTCCCGGAGAAAAAATTTATTCAGTGAGGTTTATGGGCAGGAAAGGATATATTGTTACATTCAAGAAAGTTGATCCCTTGTTTGTAATTGACCTGTCTGACCATGAAAACCCGGAAGTGCTTGGAAAATTAAAGATTCCGGGCTATTCAGATTACCTGCATCCATATGACGAGAACCATATAATCGGGATTGGAAAAGAGACTGTAGAGGCGGAAGAAAGCCTTAAGGAAGGAAGGCAGCTGGATTTCGCCTGGTACCAGGGGATAAAGATGGCAATATTTGATGTTTCAGATGTGGAAAATCCTATAGAAATGCACAAGGTTGTTATCGGGGACAGGGGCACAGAATCAGAGGCATTGCATGACCACAAGGCATTTTTGTTTGACAAGGAAAGGGAATTACTGGTTATTCCGATAACCCTTGCAGAAATAAAAGGAGAGAAATCTGCTGATAACCAGTACGGTGAGTTTGTGTTCCAGGGAGCTTATGCCTATAACATAAACCTTGAGGACGGCTTTGAGCTTAGAGGCAGGGTAACTCATTATGACGATGATGATGTGTTTAAGAAAAGCGGCTATTATTTCAGAGGAGACTCTGCAATAAGAAGAAGCCTGTACATTGAAGATGTGTTATATACCTTTTCAAACACAAGATTACAGCTTAATGGCCTGGATGGCCTGGAAAGGCTGAAAGTTCTGGAGTTTGAGTAAGGTGAAGAAGGCTACAGAGGCACGATACTTTATTAGCCCATTATTTTTTATTTTATTTTCAATTTTGAATTAACCAGATTATTGAATTTAAAAACTGATGTTTATTATGGCAAACAAAAATTTCCTTTTATTGTCTCTGGAAGATTCCAAGACAAAGAAAATAGCCAATGTTGTAAGCAATGAGTCCTGCAGGAAAATACTGGATTATTTGTCACAAAGAGAGGCTACAGAGTCGGAATTGGCTGAGAAGCTGCAAATACCTATCTCTACAGTCCATTATAACCTGCAGCAGCTTATGGATACCGGACTGATAAATGCAGAGGAGTTTCATTACAGCAGAAAGGGAAAGGAAGTTTTGCATTATAAATTAGCCAACAAGTATATTATAATTTCCCCAAAGAAGACTTACGGCATAAAGCAGAAATTAAAAGCGATTTTGCCGGTTGCTTTGATTGCCGCCGGAACAGCAGGAATAATGCAATTATTTACAAAGCATTTCTACAAGGGAACGTTGCAGGCAGGGGATAATTTTATGGTTGCAAAATCTGCGGTTTTGGAAAGGGCAGTTGAAGAGGGAGCTACCCAGGCGCTTAAAGCAGCATCTGAAGCAGCACCCCAGGCTGCGCCTATAGCAGCTGAAAAAGTTTATTTAATACCCCAGAACATCGCTTTGTGGTTTTTAATCGGAGCCTTGTTCGCTTTGGCTGTTTATTTTTTGTGGAGCTGGATTAGGAAGGATTTGAGTTAAGGACCTTTAACAAAATAAAAATAAATTAAAAAAGAAAAAGTCAGCCATAGAGGCTTTTTATTCCTGTTTTGTCTCCAGCTTCCAATGTCCTCTTTTTTGTTTCTCCGTAGCCTGCATAGCCGTACATTGTCTGCTCTGAGCACTCGCTTGTGTAAAGGTCGCCCATTCCGACGCTATGGCCTAGCTCATGAGTTGCAATGTTCTCAAAGTCCATTTTGCATTGATCAGGGTACTGAATACAATCTACTGGTGTACAATTTACTTCTAAACAATTACCCCAATCAAAATCCACATCGTCATAGACCTGGTCCCACTCAACAAGCTGCCTGAATGGCGGCGGTCCTCCGAAGATTCCCCAGATAATTGTTACTCCAATTGCTCCAGGCTCTTCGATGTTATCAAAATAAACCTCGTTTTTGCCGTCTGTGCTTTCAGTGTCTGCTCCGTCAACTGTTCCGCTTATTTCACCGCCAAGAATCTGGGTTCCTGCCGCATCTTCCCATTTTACAATGTCTGCGGCTAAATTGGTTCTTATAAATTCATCATCAAGTTCTCTTGTGTTAGTTGTATCAACTATGTAAGGCTCAATGGTTTTCCATTTTGCGCCTTTTGAAAGGAATACATAGCAGGAGCTTGCATCCGGCTCTTCCGGGTCGTCTCCTCCGCTGCAGTCAGGGCATTTCACAGGATGTTCCCCCGACTCGCAGATTCCATCATAGTCGCATTTTATGCCATACCCTTTTTTGTATTTCATTATTGCGTAGCCTTCTACAACCTTTCCGTTGTCAAGCGCCTTTCCCAGATAAAAAACATTGTCAGACACTTTTACCGCGTTTTTTGGCATTGACACTGTTTTTCCTGAAGGATTTGCCTTTTCCGCAAAGTCCGGCTTTCCTGCAAAAACCATTCCCAAAACCATCAGGAACACAATCAAGCCAATAAATGTTTTTTTCATAGCCCATACCTCCATTAACCTGTTTTATACTTTATACAGAACGTATGTGCTGTAAGCCTTTCAGTTATTTAAATCTTTTTGTTTGGCAGAATAAGAAGGAAAGGGGGTTTAAATCTGGATTTCTGTTATATCCTCTTCCCTTACACAGTGGTGGAAATTTTGTTCCTAAAAGCTCGAAAGCCTCCGATACATTTTTAAATTATTGATATTGAATCCTCTACATGAATGTAAAAATCCGCCATGTTGAAAAAGAAGATTTAGAAGGCTGCTATAATGTAGAAAATAGATGTTATACTGATGAAGGCGCGAGCAAAGAAAGAATTGAAAAAAGAATTGACCTGTATCCACAGGGATTTTTAATTGCCGAGCTTGACGGCAATATTATCGGAATAATCAACGGCACGTCAACCAATAGGGATGATATTGGTGATGAAGAGCTAAAAGACATGGTAGATTTTGATGTAAATGGAAAAAATGCTGTTATTTTTTCTGTTGCAGTATTGCCGGAGCATCAGGGAAAAGGCATTGCTAAATTGCTCTTGAATAAGCTTATTGACAACTGCAAAAAAATGGGGACTGAAAAGATAATGCTGATTTGTAAAGAACATCTCATTAAGATGTATGAAAAATTCGGATTTGCTCTTATCGGAAAATCAGAATCAAAACATGGCGGATTTAACTGGTTTGAGATGGTTCTGCAACTAAAGTAAATGGATTTCTGATTGAATGTAATTCCTGTTTAATTCTCCAAGTTGCGAAGTGAGCGCAGAGTATGACGCAGGGCGCTCTTTCTGAAATGCGAAGCATAGTAATGTTAAATAATAAGGGCGAGAAAACTTGTTGTATACCCAAATACCTGATTTAATGAAAAAAGAGACAAATTTAAATACTATGCTAGTATTTTAAGTATTATGTTAATACAAGAAACATTGCCAAAAGAATATAACTTATTTACACGCCTTATTCACGATTCAGTAGATAAGGGGTACAAAAGTAGTAGGGCTCAGAGAGTTATGTATATGAAGCTGTATTCAAACCTATTAATTAAATTAATGGAAGATATATTAAAGGAGGATAGTCAAAAAAGATTTTTAATAAGAGAAGAAAAAAAATTTGTAAAATTTGCACTTAAATTATTTAGAAATCAAAGAGGGTTCATTACAATTGAGGATTATGCTGATTTGATTAGATACTCTTTTATTGCAGTACTTGTTAGGCTTAATAAAATAAAATCCGAGTTAACATACCTTATCAAGAAAAATAGATTTGATGTTTCTAATATTGACAATGAGTATTATTTTTCGTTAGAAAATATTTTACAACAAGTGGAGAGTATTGATAAAGATTTGAAATCTAAAAATTGGTATAAAAGGACAGATAAGTTAGCAGTGGTTAATAAAGTCCTAATTATATACAAACACTTAAATGAGTTGGCAGTGAGCATAGCACTAGATGATACCAATGCAATTCCAAACATTTCTCGTTCAATTTTAAGTTTTGATGACATTCAATTTAATATAACTGGTAAACTAATCTCATAATGAAATCTACCTTGGATACAAATATTTTTCTGTATGCCACTGTATCAAAATCATGTGCAAACAAAGTATTAGATATTTATGAACATAATAAGTATAATATGGTACTTCGTTCCGTGAATGAAGAGACCAAGCCCAAACTATTATTCCTTTTTGCTATTTTCTCAACATTAAAAGATTAAAGTCTAAAAACAAAGAAGATAATAAAATTGATAGATTCAAGTTTTTACAATATTTTTGCTGTAAAATATCCTCAAATCTATAAAACAATAAGAAATCATATAATAAATAATAAAATCGACAATAGGAAAAAAATCCAACAATTTGTAGAAACCATTAACTCTATATTAAATGACATAAGATATCTAATCAAAATTATTGATAGTAATAAAAGGTTATATCCTTCAACAGTTATAGATTATGAAACAATAAAAAAATCAAATCTATTTAAGGATTCTATGAATTCACTTAAGAAGATTATAAAGAATAATGATGGTGATAGAAAGAGTCTAAGTTTATGTAACCAATTTCTTACTGTTAATCTGAAGCATAATGATAAATTAACCTTTATAACAGTGGATAAGGACGATTTTATTAAACATGGTAATAAGAGCAACATTGAAACTATTATCAAAGGTTTGATTATAGAAATTCTTCCGCAATTGGATGTAGAAAATATTATTCTAAAATATGACTAATAGGGTTTTCTCGCCTTTCTATATGTTTTAAGAGTTTTGCTAAGGCACACTGCTTTACAGCATAAACACTTCTTCCTTGTCCTCTATGTTTTTTAGAATTTTCTTAATCAAATCATTAATCTTAACGTTAAAATGCAGCTTATTGTCAAGAGTCCTTACTGCTACAGTATTGTTTTTTTCTTCTTTTTCACCGACGTTGATTATTACGGGTATTTTCTGCATTTGGGCTTCCCTGACTTTGTAGCCTACAGACTCTGTTCTTGCATCTATCTCCACCCTTAAACCCTGTTTTTCTAACTCTTCCCTGATTTTTTTTGCATACAAGGCAAACCTGTCAGCGACAGTGAGAACCCTCACCTGTACAGGAGCTATCCACAACGGGAATTTTCCCGCATAGTGCTCTACCAGTATTCCTAAAAACCTTTCCAGAGCCCCGTAAATTGTCCTGTGAATCATTACCGGGGCGTGCTTGTTTCCGTCTTCTGCTATGTATTTTAAGTCAAACTTTTCCGGCATTGTAAAATCAACCTGTATTGTTGCGCACTGCCATGTCCTTCCAATGCAGTCCTTTATGTGGAAATCAATTTTAGGGCCGTAAAAAGCTCCGTCACCGGGGTTTATCCTGAATTTTACTTTTCTTTCCTTGAGTGCGTCTTCCAGAGCCTTCTCAGCCTTATCCCAGTTTTCTTTTTTTCCTGCAAATTTCTCAGGCCTTGTTGAGAGCTCTATGTGGTAAGTGAGGTTAAAAGTTTTGTAGACAAAATCAACCAGGTCCAGGAGTTTTATAACTTCTTCTTTAACCTGGCTTTCCGAGCAGAATATATGCGAGTCATCCTGGGTAAACGCCCTTACCCTGAACAATCCGGCTAAGACGCCAGAAAGCTCATGCCTGTGGACAAGGCCGAATTCACCGATTTTTATTGGAAGATCCCGGTAGCTTGGAAGCTTCTCCTTGTAAATCAAAATGCATCCCGGGCAGTTCATTGGCTTTACTGCAAAGTCCTTCCCGTCTATTTTTGTAAAGTACATGTTTTCCTTGTAGTGGTCCCAGTGCCCTGACTGCTCCCACAAGCTCTTGCTTAGGATCATGGGGGTAGAAACTTCCTTGTAGCCCAGCTTGTCAAGCTCTTTTCTCATAAAGTCCTTCAGTGTTTTCAGAATCACAACGCCTTTGGGGTGGAAGAATATGAATCCAGGGCCTTCCTCATGCAATGAAAAAAGGTCAAGCTGCTTTCCTATTTTTCTGTGGTCTCTTTTTTCCGCTTCCTCCAGCATATGCAAATAGTCTTTTAACTGCTTTTTTTCAGGGAAGGAAATCCCGTAAATTCTCTGCAGTTGCTTGTTTTTAGCGTCCCCTTTCCAGTAAGCGCCTGCAATCTTGGTTATTTTGAATGCCTTTAGCTTTCCGGTACTAGGCATGTGGGGGCCGCGGCACAAGTCAATGAAATTGCCCTGCTTGTATGCAGAGCTTGGCTCATTAAGCTCCTCTATCAGCTGGATTTTGTAAGGATTGCCTTTGAAAACCTTTTTCGCTTCCTTTTCGCTTAGCTCAAGCCTCTCGAACTTAAGGTCTTTATCTACAATTTCCTGCATTTTTTTCTCTATCCTGCTTACGTCTTCCGGGGTGAAATTATGGCTTATGTCAAAATCATAGTAGAAGCCTTCCTCAACAACAGGGCCGATAGTCGGCTTTGCATCAGGAAACAATTCAGTAACAGCATGGGCCAGTACATGTGCGGTAGAGTGCCTGAATACTGCTATGCCTTCTTTATCCTTAAATGTGAGTATTTTTATTTTGGAGTCTTCATTTATCTTTGCCGATAAGTCCACCAGCTTGTCATTTACTTTTGCAGCTACAGCATCCTCTGCAAGCCTTTTTCCTACTGACAAGGCGATTTTTTCCGCTGTGGAGCCTTTTTCAAACTCCTTGGCGCTTCCATCCGGGAATGTTATTTTGATTTTTGGCATTTTTATTTGATTTATCTGCTTGATTTATATATTTTATTGAATTTTAAATCAAAGAAAAATAATCTGGCAATGAACAGCTTTAAGCTGTTGCAGTAGTTGTAGAAGCAGTTGAAGTTGTTTTCATCATTGAAACTAATAATTTATCTGCCATATTATTGGGGCATATGGGTTTTGTATTTAAGTTTTTCTGAATAATAGTATAAGACAAAAATAACGCATAATTTATATACTAGCAGTGTTTAGTAGGTTATATGATAAACCTACAAACACGAGAACTTGTTCTCAAATGGAAAAAACAAGGGAAAACACAACAGCAAATCGC
>JAHWGX010000020.1 GCA_019323655.1 Candidatus Woesearchaeota archaeon
GCGATTTGCTGTTGTGTTTTCCCTTGTTTTTTCCATTTGAGAACAAGTTCTCGTGTTTGTAGGTTTATCATATAACCTACTAAACACTGCTAGTATATAAATTATGCGTTATTTTTGTCTTATACTAAATAGTAGAAAGGTTTATAAAGGGCAAGTTTCGAACTGGTACAAATTGGTGTGTTTAATATCGACGTTAAAATAATATGTTACTTGTAAATATTAGCATAACATCGTCGATTTACTAAATAATAAAACACACTAAACTATGCCACTTCGGCAAGTTTGTATATATCAATAAAATGTTAGATTTTCGTGCAACGGCTGGTGAGGGACAGAGTATAAGAGATAGATATGATAATTTGGCAAGATTATCTTCTAAGGGTAAGTATGTGGCTCTAACGGACACTAAGGGAAACCTATATTGCGGCAAAGTAGAGAATGTGGATGATCTTATTGAGCTTTCAAATGCATATAAATATTCAATTCTATCGTCTTCCGAAGAAGACGCAAAACCCGAAAAAGATGAAAAAATAGCACTTTATTTAGGACGAATTAAATCTGGGGAGAATTTAGAACGCCTTACTGTCCCAAAAGGCGAATTTGAAGATTTTAAAAATATTTCAGAACTTGTGACTGAAATGCACAATAGGAAGGATATAAGGGAAGCATTTGAAGCTCAAGGGCTTACAGGGGCTGTTGAAGTTCCAGTAAAAGAAGGGTATAGGGTACCCAAAAGAAAGTAGGGAGTAACTTTAAACTAGCTTTCTCTTATTTTTGTAATTTTTCTTAATAAAGTTTTTATAAAAATCAAAATTTAAGCATTCAGGTAAAACAGATAAAAGTTAAGCACTGCTGCAAAGCTCACCCATAAAATATAAGGCACAAGCAAGTAGCTTGCTGATTTAGATGTTCTGTAGAAATAAGCAATTGTCATTGCTATTGCTGCCCACAGCACGATTATTTCAATCAATCCTAAAAGTGGGGACTTCAAGCCAAAGAATAGCAAAGACCAGAGCATATTCAGAAATAATTGTATTCCGAAAATAACCAAGCCTGTTTTAAGCTGCCTTTTCTTTGCCTTGCTCCAAAATAAATATAATGATATGCCCATCAAAAAATACAGCGTTATCCAAACCGGGAAAAAAACCCGGTTTGGAGGGTTGAAGCCGGGCTTGTTCAGCTCCAGATACCATGTTGAAACAGATGATGCTGTAAAAACAGAGCCTATAATTCCTGCCAGCTGGCACAATAAAACTGAAACCAGCAGCTTCCAATAATTTATCTTAAGCATTTTACTGCCTCCAAAGCGCTTTTTTCCTTGCCCCTTACCTTAAGCATAATATCCACAACTTTTATTATAATTGTTTAATAAGTATTTAAAATTGTTGTTTAGGTTTGTTTTACCAGCGGCTTAGTAGAAAATGAAGGTTAGCAGCATTGAGGTCGAACTTTTTAATGCTGACATTAAAGAGCGTGGCGGGGTTGCGCCCTGCGGGCAGACCGCTCCTTTGCTTGTTCCAGCTATAAGTTCGAAGCTGCTAACCCGAGCTTTGCGAGATTTTCTAAAGAGTCTTTACCAGCAATAATTTTATATATGCCAGAATATTGTTAAAGCATAAAATGGCAAAAAAACATTTTAGCGAGGAAGAGGCAAAGGAGGTCGGGGAAAAGCTCGGCATTGAATGGGACAAGTTTGATGTGGACCAGTTCAGGAGGGGAATGGATGTTGAGCTGGAGCATGGAACAATAGACCCGTCAACAAATGTTACAGATGATGACCCGATAATGACCGGAAAGATTGCTTTAGCGCACCTGAACGAGTTCCCTGACTACTACGACAGGCTTGAAGATATGGAAAAGGAAGCAGAGGAGTTTTTTGGGGAAAAGGAAAGCTAAGAAAGCGCCTTTTCAATTAATTTTTTATTTTCCTCTTTGCCCTGCACCAACAGCTTGCCGCTTTTATACAGGGTAATAGTGCATGCGCCTTTCATTCTCACCTGCTCATGCTCTGTTGATGTAGGCACAAACTTATACCCAAAATCCTCAAGTTTTTTAAGCTTGCTGAGTATCTTTTCATCCTTATGCTCGACTTTCTCTATGAACTGGGAAAAGTCCTCAAGCTTTTTCTGAAACTTTTTGTTTAGGATTTCCTTATACGGAAACCAGCTTTTCCTGAACAGATCAGGGTATTTTTCATAATATTTTTCAAGAAAGCCTATTGTTTTCGGGTCAGCCATATAGCCGCTGCCAAAATCTTTTTTGATTTTTTTCTTTATTTTTTCTATCTCATTGTCCCTTGTTACTTTTGCGATAATGGAAGCGGCGCTTACTATCGGAAACTTGACATCCGCCTTGTGCTCAAGCAACATATTAATCTTCTTGTTTTTTACAAAATCCATCAGATACTGCCTGTAGCTTCCTATATTGTTGCTCGGCGCGTCTATAATTGCCTTGTCCGGATTAAGAACGTTAATGATTTCCGCTGATTTCCTTGCCTCTAGCCTATTAAGATTTAGCCCGTCATGGTTGTTGACAGCATGGTCTATTTCATCAGGCTGTATTATTATAATCTCATACTTGTAAGAAATGTCTTTTATCTTGTCAAACAAAAATTCCCTTTTAGCCTTTGTCAGCAGCTTGGAGTCCTTTACCTTCAGCTTAACAAGCTCTTTTTCATCCTCTTCCTTTACCATCAGGCCGCACATTACAAGGGGACCGATAACCGGACCTCTTCCAGCCTCGTCAATGCCGCAAATAAGTATGTTTACCACCTCTTAAGTTTTAAGCATAAAAACAAGCAGAGTTTTTAAATTTTTATAAAAATAATTTATTTTATTTAACTAATTTTGTTTTTGCATTTCCAGTTTTGAAACACATATTTATTGCCTCAAAATTTTATAGAGAAATCTGATGTCCTTGTAATGTTTGCAGAAAGAACATCAGAAATTGTTTAAACAATGAGTGTGCTTGCCAGCACCAGAAATGCCAGAGTACTTGGTATTGTCAGATTTAAATGAAAGCGCCTATACTGCCTTAAATAACAACATCTAATTCCAGTATTGTAGTTCACTTTAGATTTTTCCATCTTACTTGTCCTTGAATTCTTCCATCTTATCTTCCATGTTTACTGTTTCCATTTCCATCATTTTTTTGTCACCTCGCGTTTTAAATTTTTATAGAGAAATCTGATGTCCTTACAGATTTTGTAGAAGGAACATCAGAAGTTTTTTAAGCGATGATAGGGCACACATATTTACCCAGATAGAGAGCCCCAAAAGTCCACATAATCCTACTGTTTGTGTGTGCCATTTTCTATACTAATATAGGAAGAGGAGCATAGGTTATATTTAAACTTTTTGTTTTGAAACATATAATGTATAGTACCGTAATTGGTTTACATTTTCTTAAGTTTATAAAGCAACCATTATTTTCTTAGCAATTTCTAACAACAGGAGGTGTTTTTATGCCAAAATTAAATGAAAAAAACGTAAATGGGCTA
>JAHWGX010000021.1 GCA_019323655.1 Candidatus Woesearchaeota archaeon
AATATAAATATTAAATAACACATTTTTTTATAAATTTATTATTTCCATAAGAAACGTAACTGTGGGTGGGCAACAAAAGATTTAAATAGGATTATTTCCTATGGAAATTCTATGCCAAAAAAGAATCTTACGTCTTTTTTCGAGGAATTCTTGTGTAAGGAATCCTTGTTTGCCGATAAGAGTGTTTTAACGCCTTCTTATTTACCAGAAGTGGTGCACTACAGGGACAAAGAAATAAATAAGATTGCAAATATCTTGGCGCCTTCATTAAAACAAGAAAAGCCCTCCAATCTTTTCATTTACGGGAACACAGGCACAGGCAAAACACTCACAATCAAGCACATTGTTAATAATATGGAAGAGGTATCTACAAACAAAAAAATACCCCTTAGAATACTATATGTCAATTGTAAGCTTAAAAGGGTGGCGGACACAGAATACAGGTTAATAGCACAGCTTGATAGTTTTTTCGGCAGATCTATACCTCCCACAGGATTGCCGACAGACCAAGTTTACAAAATATTTTATGATGTTGTTGAGAAGGAGAAATGCGTGGTTTTGGTTGTTTTGGATGAGATAGACCAGCTAATCAAGAAGGCAGGGGATAATGTTCTTTACAACCTGACTAGGATAAATGAGGAATTAAAGAACTCTAAGATTGCCTTGGTCGGAGTCTCGAACGATGCAACCTTTATAGAAAATGTGGATATACGGGTCAAATCTTCCCTGTCAGAAGAGGATATTTTATTTCCCCCTTATAATGCATTGGAGATACAGCATATACTCAAAGAGAGAGCGTCAAAAGCTTTCAAGGAAAATGTAATTGAGGAGGGTGTTATTGAAAAGTGTGCTGCTTATGTGGCAAGAGAATATGGAGACGCAAGGAAAGCAATAGAATTGTTAAGGGTTTCAGGGGAGATAGCGGAAAGGGAAAAATGCAAGACAATCTCCATAGAGCATATTGACGAAGCAGAAGAAAAACTTGAAAAGGAAAAGATTTTTGACATCATCAAGGCCCAGCCAAAACAATTCCAAGCAGTTTTGCTGTCTATTCTGTCTGCAAAAAACAAAAACCAATCTGTTTACACAGGGGAGATTTATGATTTCTACAAAAGGCTGTGTTTCCGGGCGGGGTTGAGGCCTTTGACCCAGAGGAGGGTTTCAGACATTATAGGGGAATTTGAGCTAATTGGTGTCATAAACACGAGGACAATATCCAAAGGAAGGTACGGCAGGACAAGGGAAATAACCTTATCTGTTCCTTCGTCAGTCCTGCCGTTAACCACCAAAATTCTTGAAGAGGAGCTGGAATTAACCTGAAAATGCAGACATTGGAAACAAAGAGAAAGGACATAGTAAACCTTTTTCTAAGAAAAGGCATGCTCGTCAGCAATGATTTGCTGGATTATCTGGAAGATGAGAAAAACCTGTATGATTTTTGCAAACTGGTTGAAGAACAAAAAACGGAAAATATAGCGGTTCTGAGCAAAAAAATAAAAGATATTTTAGCATACCAACAAAAGCAGGATTTGCCGGAATCAGAGAACAACGAAACAATTTTGGGAAAGCAGGGAGTTTACATTAATCAGGCCCCTAACCAAGTTTTAAGCCCTGGTGTTGGGGGGGGTTGTGTGGCAGAGCCATGTGGCGCAGTAAAAGTAATTTTTTCTTACAATAAAGCACCTAAAAAAAGAGAGGCAAATGATTTTGTGGGTTATTTTAACAGCAGATACCAAACCATAGAACGGATTTTGAAGCAGAGGCAAGAACTTCAGAATATGACCTCTATAAACAGGATAATCCAAAAAAAAGACAGAGAGCAGGTTTCAGTTACAGGCATGGTAAGAGACAAACAATACACAAAAAACGGCAATTGTATCCTTACGATAGAAGATAAAACAGGTTACATAAAAGTGCTTGTAAACAAAAACAAACCAGACTTATTTAGGACAACAAAAGATGTTATGCTGGATGAGGTGATTGGTGTTGTTGGGGTGAATGGCAATAACATAATATTCGCCAGCAATGTGCTGTTTCCTGATATCCCACTGACCCAAGAACCAAAAAAGGCAAGCGACGAAGCTTATGCATTATTTTTATCAGATTTGCATATAGGATCCAAAAATTTTTTAAGGGAGGATTTCAGCAGGTTTCTGAAATGGATAAATTCCAGCCTAGGCAATGAGCAACAAAAACAAATAGCATCCAAGGTTAAGTATATCTTTATTTTAGGGGACCTTGTTGATGGTTGTGGTGTTTACCCTGGGCAGGAGAAAGAGCTTGAGATAAAGGACATCAAAGACCAATACAAAATATGCGCAGACCTTCTTAGCGAGATACCTAAGGGGATACAGTTGGTGATATGCCCCGGGAACCACGACGCAATGCGGCTGGCAGAGCCGCAACTGCCAATTTACAGGGATTTTGCAGAGCCCCTTTATAATCTGCCTAATGCAAGTATGGTTTCAAACCCTTCTATGGTGAATATACACTCTTCAGCCGATTTTTCCGGGTTTGATGTTCTTCTTTACCATGGCTACTCTTTTGATTATTACGTTGCTGAGGCGGGGTCAATAAGAAACCAAGGAGGTTATGACAGAGCGGACCTCTTAATGAAGTTTTTGCTGCAAAAGAGGCATTTAGCGCCTTCATACACATCCACTTTATACGTACCAGACCCTAAATTAGATTTCATGGTTGTGGGCAAAGTTCCTGATTTTTTTGTTAGCGGCCATATACATAAAGCAGCAGCAGCAAACTACAAAAACATTACTTTGATTTCGGGAAGCTGTTGGCAAAGCAAAACAACCTTCCAAGAAAAGGTAGGGCACAACCCAGAGCCAAGCAGGGTGCCTATAGTAAACTTACAGACAAGGCACATAAAAATGATGAAGTTTGGGAAGTAGGTTTTAAAGAATAAAATGAAAGAGCAGATTAATAGTTACTTTAAGGAAATAGAAAACAAAATAACAGTGGCTTATAACACAGCAACCAAGGCAAGAAAATTGGGGTTTGACCCTGAAGAGCAGGTTAGCATACTCCTTGCCAAGAATATGGCTGAAAGAGTAGAGGGTTTAATCGGGGCTTTAATACCTGGCATAATAAATTCAGGGCTTTCCAAACGGATACAAGAACTTGAAAAAAAATACGGGAAATTAGACTGGAGGGTGGCGCTCTCAATTTCCTTAGAGGTTGTCGATGAGAAATTCTGCAGATTTGAAAACAAAACAAAAGCGATGGAAGCAGGCATAAGGGTAGGCTTAGCTTATCTGACTTTGGGTGTGGTCTCAAGCCCTTTAGAGGGTTTTGTGGAACTAAAATTAAAAAAACGGATGGACGGCAAGGAATATTTTTGTTTGATGTACTCAGGCCCAATAAGAAGCGCTGGAGGGACGGCAGGGGCTTTTTCTGTTGTTATAGCAGATTACATAAGAAAGAAGATGGGTTATAGTGTTTATGACCCCACAGAAAAAGAAATAAGGAGAATGGTCACAGAACTCTATGATTACCACGAAAGGGTCACAAATTTGCAATACTTGCCGAGCGAAAAAGAAATAAGGTTTATTGTGAAAAACTTACCGGTGCAGATAAGCGGAGAGTCTTCAGAGAAAATAGAAGTTTCTAATTACAAGGATCTTGATAGGATTGAGACAAACAAGATAAGAAGCGGCCCCTGCCTGGTATTGGGGGAATGCTTAGCACAAAAAGCGTCGAAACTTTGGGGGACTATGTCCAGATGGGCTGATAACTTTGATATCGCAGACTGGTCATTCTTAGAGCAGTTCGTCTCTTTGCAGAAAAAAGCTAAAGCAAAAAACATATCAGGGACAGCCAGAATACTTCCAGTGTATACTTACATAGAGGACTTGGTAGCAGGAAGGCCTGTTTTAACATATCCGTTAACAGCTGGCGGCTTTAGGTTAAGATACGGCAGAAGCAGGGTATCCGGCTATTCTTCCACTTCAATTCACCCTTCTACAATGCACATATTAAAAAAGTATCTGGCAGTAGGCACGCAACTTAAGATAGAGAGACCAGGAAAAGCAACAGCAATAACAGTTTGTGACAGTATTGAGGGGCCTATAGTAAAACTTGATGATGACAGTGTTTTAAGGCTTGATGACGAAAAGACTGCAAAAAGAGCGGCAGATAATGTGAAAGAGATACTTTTTTTAGGTGATATCCTGATAAGTTATGGAGATTTTTATAATCGGGCCCATACATTATTGCCTCCTGGCTATTGTGAAGAGTGGTGGATTCTGGAATCAGAGAAGGCTACTGTAAACACCTTTGGGGCTTTAGACTTGGATAAATTAGCATTGTTTTTAGAGATTGAAAGGCCTTTTCTGGAAAAACTGTTCAGAGAGCCCATAACCACAAAAATATCTGCAAAAACAGCATTTAGCTTATCAAGAAAATTAAATGTCCCGCTGCACCCAGCATATACCTATCATTGGAAACTTTTGTCTTCAGAAGATTTTTTTAGCCTATTAAGTTACCTTAAGGAGCCAAAGGTAACTTTGAAGAATGACGAGGTCGTAAAGATAGTTGTTAAGCACTGCGATAATTTGTGCATGTTTCTTGATAAGATAGGGCTGCCGCATTTAGTTGTAAACAAAGAATTTATAGTAATAGAGGATGATGATGCATATACGCTTTCAGAACTTTTTAATTTAAGAAACAGCAGGAAAACAAGTGCAGTTGCATTAGACAGTGAAGATGCTTCTCTGGACGGGCTTTCTCTTGTTAATAAAATATCTGATGTAGCGGTCAGAGATAAATCCGGAATTTTTGTCGGAGCCAGGATGGGCAGGCCGGAGAAGGCTAAAATGAGAAAATTAACCGGAAGCCCGCACGTTTTGTTTCCAATTGGGGAAGAAGGAGGAAGATTAAGATCCTTCCAAAGCGCTTTGGAAAGCAATAAGATAACCGCAGAGTTTCCCCTTTTTTATTGTGAAAAGTGCGATAAAAAAACAATTTTCAGCGTATGCGAGGATTGCGGCAGAAAAACAAAGAGGAAGTATTATTGCGAAAAATGCGGGTTAATAAATGAACCAGAATGCAGGCACGGCCCTGCAAAAACCTATTTAAACCAAGCAATACCTATAAAAGAGCAGTTCGATAATTATCTAAAAAAGTTGGGCACCAAAACATACCCAGACCTTATAAAAGGCGTTAGGGGGACATCAAATAAGGATCACATACCCGAGCATTTTGCAAAAGGGATTTTCAGGGCTAAATACGACCTTTGCGTCAATAAGGAAGGCACTATAAGGTATGATATGACGCAGCTGCCCTTAACACATTTTAAACCCCAGGAGATAAACACCTCTGTCGAAAAACTTGTAAAGTTAGGGTACAAGAAGGATATTTTTGGCGAGGATCTTAGAAACGATGAGCAGTTGCTTGAGCTTATGCCCCAGGATTTAATATTGCCTGCATGCAATGAAAGCCTGGAAGCAGGCGCTGACAAAATTCTTCTAAAAAGCACTTTTTTTATTGATGAGCTTCTGAAAGAATTTTATAAGTTGGATAAATTTTATAATGCCCAATCAGAAAAAGATTTGCCTGGCATGTTGGTTGCGGTTCTTGCCCCGCACACATCTGCAGCAGTTGTAGGAAGGGTTATAGGCTTTTCAAGAACGCAGGGTTTCTTCGCCAGCCCAGTATTCCATGCTGCTACCAGACGCGATTGCGATGGGGATGAGGCATCTGTCATGCTGCTTATGGACGCTCTGCTTAATTTCTCAAAACAGTACCTTCCGGATAAAAGGGGCTCAACTCAAGACGCGCCATTGGTTTTAACCTCAAGGCTAATACCCTCGGAAGTTGATGATATGGCTTTTGATTTGGATGTAGGATGGAAATATCCTTTGGAATTTTATGAAGCCTGCATGAATTTTAAACAGCCAAGAGAAGTCGAAATTGAGCAATTTGGCAGGAGGCTGGAAAAAGAGGAGCAGTACTATAATCTAGGGTTTACGCACAGCGTCTCTGGCATCAACGCAGGGGTGCTGTGTTCGGCTTATAAGACAATCCCTTCAATGGAAGAAAAACTCAAAGGGCAAATGGAGCTTGCTGATAAAATAAGGGCTGTAGATGAATCTGACGTTGCCAGGCTGGTTATCGAAAAACATCTTATCAGGGATATAAGGGGCAACTTAAGAAAGTTTTCAATGCAGCAGTTCAGGTGCAGCACATGCAATGAGAAGTACAGGAGGCCTCCTCTTGTGGGAAAATGCATAAACTGCGGAGGAAAAATTATCTTTACAATATCTGAGGGCTCTATAATAAAGTATCTTGAGCCAGCAATATCCTTGGCAGAGAAATATAACTTGCCATCCTACTTAAAACAAAATTTAGAGCTTACAAAACGCAGCGTAGAAAGCCTGTTTGGCAAGGAAAAGGAAAAGCAGGAGGGCCTAGGAAGATGGTTTGGGTAGAAAGATTTCTTATTTTAATTATATTTTAGATTTTATAACATGTCTGGCGCCGCACGCTGTGCACTTCATGAAAGTAAAATTGCCCTCTTTCTCTATTTTTGTATCAGGCTTACCACATTCATAGCAAAATACATAAGAATTGGCATACTGCTTTATTTTTTCATTAATCCTAGAGGCAGGCACTTTAGTGCCTATTATGACACTTCCACTTTTTTTTATTTCTCCAGGTGTTGCTAATTCCCTCAATATAAACTTCAACATGTTTTCAGGCTCCCTGCCAAGAATGTTTGCTATCTGCAAAAAATTGCTTATTATTGTCCTGTTGCCCTGTATATGGCCCATTACCTTAGGGAGCTCAAACCTTTCTTTTTGGAGAACATGCTCCGGCAAGCCTTTCCTTACTTTCTCCAAAAGCTTTTTGTAATCTTCCATACAGGCTTGGAATTTTTGTTTATATTTAAAACTAATTGTTTATTTTAAGGTTTCATTTACAGTACAAACCAAACTATACTCACAGACAAAAATAATTAGGCAATTTTTGTCTGTTTGTAATAAGCAAAAGACATATTCCTGGTCTAAAAACTTGTGTCTTTTGCTATAATTAAAAAGATATATAAATAGATTATAATCTAAGGATAAGTAATGGTACTTGAATCTTTGCTTAATCCCTTGAAGGCGGAAAAGAAGCCATGGGAAATGTTATTTCTGGGCTTTATGTACTCTTCTGTGGCCATACTATTATCTTTGTGGATTTTCAGAGAGCAGGCAAGCATGGTAATGGTGTTCTTTACTGTCATAGCCTGCTTGCCGATTGTTTACAACGCTATGAAGCTGGAAGAAAAAAAAGATTTGTCCATATTCAAGGAAAGAGAGCTTCTGAGAGAGCATAATAAGGCCATAGTTTTTCTAATGTTTCTTTTTTTGGGCATGACCCTGTCCTTTGTGGCATGGTACGTTTTTCTGCCGTCAGAAACTATGTACAGCGTGTTTGACAAACAAACTGCTACGATACAGGCAATTAACAATCAAGTTTCCGGCAATGCTTACCAGCAGGCTTCCACATTCTCCAAGATATTGCTGAACAATATCAAGGTTTTGAGCTTTGCTGTGCTTTTTGCTTTTATCTATGGCGCCGGGGCGATTTTTATTTTGACATGGAACGCAAGCGTTATAGGCACGGCTATAGGAAATTTTATCAGGTCTAATATAGGGCAATATGCAGGTTCTATTGGCTTTGGGAAATTTTCAGCTTATTTCAGCATTGCATCAATAGGGCTTCTGAGGTATGCATTGCACGGGGTTCCGGAAATACTTGCTTATTTTTATGGCGCGCTGGCAGGAGGCATTATCTCTGTGGCTATAATAAAAAAGCATTATAAGAATGATAATTTTTCCCATATTCTTTTTGACACATCAGAGCTGCTCGTAATTTCAATAGCATTTTTGGTTGTAGCAGCTTTTATAGAAGTTTATGTTACCCCTATCCTATTCTAATACCTTAAACCTTCCTGGCCTGATTTCAAAGATGTCCCCCTCTTTAAGGAGCATTTCAATCAGCTTGTCTACACCCTTAATATCCTTAGAAGAAATCTCTTCTATTGAAACACCATTGCCTTTGTCAGAATCTTTCAATAACCTAACAATTTTGTTTGCAGGGCTAATATCAAACTCCTTATTTTTTGCGGAATCGCTGTCAATTTGGGATTTTTCCACTATTCTGGTTTTCTCCAGTTCCAATTGCCTCACTTTAGCCCATTTAGGATTAATTTTTTTGATTGTCTCGATGAGCAGGTATTTTTCTGAGGAGAATTCTCTTGGCCGCCCGATTATAAGCACCATATCACCAACGTCCACATTGTTTAAGAGAATATCCTTTTCAAAAACCCGGGCAGAAATCTTTCCTGTGGAGTCATCTATCATCAGGATTTTGTAATTGTTTAGCTCTGATTTCTGCACCACAACCCCTACTACATTGATTCTGGATATTTCCTGCCCGTAAGTCTCAAGGTAATTTGGGGCAAACCCTTCTCTTTTTACATACCTTGAGTTAAGGATATCCTTTATTCTTATTTTGTATGCAGTTTGCCTTCTTTGGAATCTTTGTTCTGCTTCTGGCAAGAAAACAACACCCCCTGGAAATTTAGGATAAGGGTATATACCTTTCAGAGCGCTATTGGCTATAACTCATTACAGTTTTTGTATAAATGACCTGCGAGGCTCAAAAACTTCCCCCATCCTCTTCATCTTTTCCAAAACTTCCTCTACCTTATCCTCGCCAATGCCCTTGTTTTTGGCCTCTTCTATTATATCATCAATCGGCACAGTTTTTCCTATTTTGTTTTCTAGGTCGCTTATGATTTCTTTTATTATGATTATGTGGCTTCTTTGAGATGCAGAAATTCCGGTTGTTATCCTGTCGATGTCTATTTTTCCAGTTTCCTTGTCCAGGCCTACCTGCATAAGGCAGTACTGCACAAGCTCAATGGCTCTTTTTGCATCCCTCTTTGTTGCTTTTGGGCTTAATCTTATCCTTGCAGATGCTTCTGTAAATCTTACAAGAGCCTCCAACTGCCTTGCGGATATGGGTATTGCCTTAATGCCCTCTTCAGTACCGCCGCTGGCGCGCATTTTAAGATAGAAGTTTTTTATTTCCTGCAAAGCGCGGTCGGTAATACTGGGCTCAACTTTTTGCTTTGCATATGCAATGTATTTTCTCAAAAAATCAGTTGGTATCTCCGGCTCGTAAAGATCCGGTGTTTGATGCAACTTTAGTATATGGCTTGCCATTTTTTCATCTTTTGTCTCATCCGGGAGGTCCTTTACAGGAAAGATAAGGTCAAACCTGTTAATTAATGTCGGCGGCAAATCAATTTGTTCTGATATTATTCCATAAGGGTCAAACCTTCCGAATTTAGGATTGGCTGCTGCAAGCACTGTGGTTCGCGAAATTAATGTCGCTTGTATGTTTGCCTTGGATATGCTGACAGTCTGCTGTTCAAGGGCCTCGTGCATAGCAGCCCTGTCTTCTGAGACCATCTTGTCCATTTCGTCTATGCAACAAATTCCATTGGATGCCAGAACCAGAGCACCAGCTTCTAAACTCCATCCTTTTAAAAATTCATCCTTGACAACAGATGCTGTCAAACCAGCGCCTGAGACGCCTCTGCCGCTTACATACCTTCCTTTTGGAGCTATGACACTGATTCTTTTTAGTATGGCGCTTTTTCCACTTCCAGGATCCCCAACCAGCAAAATATGCATATCCCCCCTGCTGACAACTTTGTCCTTTCTTACTTTTCTGATACCGCCCACAAGCTGGAGCAGCAATGCCTCTTTTTCTCTAGAATAGCCGTAAATGGAAGGAGCAACAGAATTAACAAGCTTGGAATATAATTCTGGCTCTTGGGAGAGATTTATTATTTTTTGCTCCTCCTCTTTTGAAATTTCAACTTCATAAAAAGTTTCTTCAGCTGCTTCAACATAATTAGCTTCTATCATCAGGTCAAATCTTGTGGATTTGGAGCCTGTCCTTAGTATGATTGGAATCTCTTTTATTATGCCTATGATAGTAATTTTGCTGCCGGGATTTGTTTTTTTCTCGCTAAGGGGACTTACCAAATCATCCCTAAGGAATATATTAACTCTTTTTGGCTGTTCTCCGCCTTCGAGGCTTTCAGGAGCCTCTTCCAGAACAATTCCCTGGGCATCGACAAGGTCTTTGCTGATCAAGGTAAACTTTCCTTTTCTCCCACAACCACATCTTGAGGGCTCCTTAAAACTGCTGTCTAACTGGAGCACATTTATTACATTGCCGCATACAGGGCATTCGAATTTTGCAGCAGTTACCTGAGGCCTGACATCAGACTTCTGCCTTACTATACCTTCAACATCCAACAGTTTGCCAAGGTGTTTGCTCCTTATGTTTCTTACTAATATATGCTGGCTTTTTGGGAGGTTTCTAAAGCGCACTTTGATGCTGCTTGCATCTTCCAAATCAAACTGCTCAACAGCAAGCTCTGCAGCCTTTATAGTGTCCTCTGGATTCTCCAGCAGCTCGTTAGCCAAGTCAAGGTCAAACTTAGAAAGCTCTGCAAAGTCGATAACAAAATATTTAAGGTCCTTTCTTAAATTTTCAGCTATTTTTGTGTAGTAGTACGACTCTATAAACTCCTGGAATCTCTTTATCTGCTCTGATGCGTCTATTTTGGCTAATTCCTGCATAAACTTATTTGCACCTTTTTTGATTTAAATACCTTATGCGCGGATGTCCAGTGCTTAAGTTAACTTAAAAAGAACAAAAATAAGCTTAGGCCTTGATTTTTTTGAGGTTCTCTATTAGTTTGTCCAAAGCTAAATGAACTTCTTTTTCGCTTTTTGTTCCTGTGCAGACAATTTTTCCATTGCTGAACAATAGAAATGTTGCTTGCGGGTTGCTCTTTGTCGGAGGCAGCTTGTAAACCAAACCAGGAAATTGCTCTGGCTCGTATTCAACATTCTGCAATTTTGTTGCAAGCACGTTTAAGTTCAAGTCCATCCCAACACTGCCTGAAGCAACTATATTCTGGATTTTTATTTCAGGCTTTATGGTGATTTTAATGTTTATTTTTTCCAAGCTTTTTATAATCTTTTTTATGCTTTCCTGGACCTTTTCAATAGTCCTAGCGCCTGTACAGACAATTTTGCCGGAGCTGAAGATTAAAGCAGATGTTTTAGGCTCTTTTATCCGTATAACAAGCCCCGGGAACTGCTCCGGGTTATATTCGGTGTTGCTTAATGTAGCAGCCATTTTTTCCAATGGTATATCGTGCCCCAGAGAAGCAGATACGACTATATTGACTATTTTTATATCTCTAACTACTTTTTTAGCCATTTTTACACCCCCTAAACAAAAATTTATTTATAAACCTTTAAAAACGAAGTTGTATTTAAATACTTTTGTTTTTAAATAGCAAGGTTTGGATATAGTTATTTAAGGAGATATGCCCCCTTGGTTTCCTATGGAGATTTGTATTGGGCAACTAAGGATGTACTTGTTGTGCAGTAGTTAAATAAAACTAAAAGCAAAGTATATTAAATCTAAGGATTAAGTAAATTAAAATGCTGGATATTGTAATGCCCAACAATAACGAAAAAGAGTTCATCTCAGCGGCAGGAAAATTAGGGTACAAGGCTTTGTGTTTTCTTTACAGGTTGGAAGATTACTTAAAAAAACAAAAAAATTTTGAAGATGAAAAATTAAATATCTATATGGGGGTTCTTGCAGACAACAGAAATATAAACAAGGTTAGGAGCAGGATAGAAAATGCAAAAGCCTTTATCGCTTTTAAGAGCTTTGGGAATGACCGGTTTGCAATAGAAAAATCAAGAGCAGACATGGTTTTTGCTTTTGAAGAGAACCCTAAAAGGGATTTCATACACCAGAGGGCATCAGGGCTGAACCATATCCTATGCAGGCTGGCAAATGAAAATAATGTTTTTATTGGGTTTTCATTGAATTCTATTTTAAATTCGGAAAACAAATTTATTATTTTGGGCAGGATAATGCAAAACATAAAACTCTGCAAAAAATTTAAGGCAAAAACTATAGTTGCATCTTTTGCCAGAAAGCCTTTTGAGATGAGGAGCGTGCACGATATAATAAGCTTATTCAAAACTTTGGGCTGGGAAAAGCCGGATTTTTTGAAAGAATCAGTTTTAAAATAAAAATATGAAATATAATAAGTTGTTTTGCCTTGGAATCTTGTTTTTACTTTTAGCTATTTGCACTTATGGAGCGTTTGCAATAGGCAATACACCACCAACTGCAGATGCTGGCGAAGACAGAAGTGTTGTTATAGGAGAAACTATGGAGCTGGAAGGCTCAGGCTCAGATGCAGAAAATGATCCTTTAACGTTTGCATGGTCAATTATTTTCAAGCCTTACAGCAGCAAGGCAGTTCTTTCAGAGAGTGATATACCTAACCCTTACTTTACACCAGATGTGGAAGGGAGTTATCTTTTTAACCTAAAGGTTAATGACGGCAAGTTAAACTCAAAACCAGACACAGTGCTTTATACTGCAGTAAAAGCGGGGAACAATAAGCCTACTGCAAATGCCGGTGCTGATATAGAAGCAAAAGTAGGAGAAGAGGTGGAACTGCAGGGCTCTGGTTCTGATAAAGATGGGGATACAATAATTTTTAAGTGGTTTATTGTAAGCAGACCGGAAAACAGCAAGGCAATTTTATCAAATCCAAATACACAAAACCCCCAGTTTACGCCGGATGCTGCAGGTCATTATACTATACAGCTAATTACTGATGATGGGAAAGAGGACAGCAATCCTGATACTGTGGGCATTAATGCACTTAACCCGATAGAAATTGCTGGGCAATGCATGGAAGGATATTGCTATTTAGAGACAAGGCAGTGGTGCAATAACGGCTTGTTAGTTTCTGAAGGATATTGCGAGAACTGCAAGTACCAGGACGATACTTGTTTGGAAGTTGTTGATGCTTGTAACTATAATGAGGATTGCGAAAGCGGATTTTGCTTTAATGGGAGGTGCGCTGAGCCGACATGTGATGACGGCATAAAAAATGGCTACGAAACTGATGTAGATTGCGGGGGTTCATGCAAAAAATGTGAGCTGGGGCAAAGCTGCAATGCAGATAAAGACTGCGAGGCAGGCGTTTGTTTATCTTTTGTTTGCTCAGAAAGAGTACCTGGCGGGACAACAATAGAAGAAGACAGAGATAAAGATGAAATCCCGGATGAATGGGAAATGAAATATGGATTGGATCCTTATAAAGCCGAGGATGCAGATTTGGATTTTGATAAAGACGGGTTAAGCAATTTAGAGGAATACACTTTTGGAACAAACCCTCTCCATGCAGATAGTGATGAAGACGGCCGTACCGACAAAGAGGAAATAGAAGCAGAAACAGAGCCTTTAGAGCCTGAGCCAGAAGGAATCAATAAGCTACTGCTTGTATCAACTATCTTAATAATAATTTTTGGTGCTGGAAGCTATGCTGTTTATTATTTTAAAGACAATATTGTTAAACCTAAAATAAAAGTTCCGGAATTTATAGGCGCATATTTGCCAGAACGCCCAGTCTTAACGCCTTCCAGAAAGGAGGAAATAAGAGAGGTTGTCAAGAAAAGAAGAAAAGAGAAGAGAGAGAAAAGAAAGAAAGCTCTTGAGCCGTTCTATAAACCAAAGAAGAAGTAATTATTGCCTGTTTGCTTTTTATTTTTAATTATGCTCTGCAATTTTATGGTGAACATATTTCTCTATAATTAAATTTTAATATGCTCGCTGGCGCTCATAACATCTAGTGCTCGGCTTTTTTTGACTGCAACTAAAAAAACCTCGCATAATTATTCATTATTGCCGAATAATTCCCGGGAAAAATTTATTGGCAGGAAAATTTGTCATTTGCTATAATACCAAAAAAATAGAGGAAACTTTTTATATAAGTTATTGCAAGAGTATATTAAAACAAAAAATTGAATAAAAAATGGGTGTAAAAAAACAGATTTTTGTTGGGTTGGCTGCAGCAGTGATGCTTGTTTTGGCTGCAGGTTTTGTTAGTGCTGTGTGCTCCCCGTATAAGTGCGATGATGCTGATAATGGTGTCTTTTCATTTGCTTTGGATCCTGCTGAAGGGTATAAAAAATTGTTGGGGAGAAAATGGGATATTGGTGAATGTTCTTACCCTTATTGGAAGAAATGTGGCATTCTAGGTTCCCAGACATGCAATAAAAATACAGGTTTATGTGTGGAAGGAAGCAGTGGTGATGCTACCAAAAACTGCCTAGATAGATGCTATGGTCCAGATAAGTGGGGCAATAACTTTGTAGTGTCCATGAATAAACTGCCCTCTGGCAACGATTGTTCAGTCCCCTTTGAGGGTTGCACCTATACTAACTGTCTTAAGTGCGAATCAGGAAAGTGTGAAAATGCCAAATGCGGAGTAGGAGGAAGTGGAGGCGGCACTGGTGGAGGAGGAAGCGCAATTACTTGCTCTTTTGGCGGTACAATTTATTCAGAAGGACAGACTCGTTGCACGAGTGATGGTAATCAATGGCGTTGCACCTATTCTAGTTGGGTGTATGATGGTGAATGCAGCGGCGGAGGAAGCGCAACCTGTCCAGATAGATGTTATGGTCCAGACTCTAACGGTAATGTATTTGTGTTATCTATGAATAAAATACCCTCTGGCAGCGGTTATCATCAATTTACTGTTGATGGTTGTACATATTACTATTATCTTCCATGCACAT
>JAHWGX010000022.1 GCA_019323655.1 Candidatus Woesearchaeota archaeon
ATGCAGCCAATCCAAAACCTTCTGAACAAAATAAAGTGGGACAAAAGGGAAGACCCAAAGCAGTATTCCATTTTCTATTATGACAGGATTCTGAAGAAATTAATAAAAGTCCCCTATGCCAAAATCAAGAGAATTGAAGGCAGCTTTATGGTGCTGGACAATGAGGAAGAATCCAATATTCCGCTGCACCGCATTAAGAAAGTTGCAAAAGGCGAAATTATTTTCTGGGAAAGAAAGTTTTAAATAAAATCAATAAAATAATATGCTAAAATGGAAGATGAAAAAGTAAAACGGCTTGCAGAGACATTGAAAAGCCAGGGGCTTGCTGCTTCTATGTTTGAGGCAATTCAAAAAGCAAAGAGCATCTTAAATGTGGGCGCTCCAAAAGGCGATGATCCCGAGGGAAAAAATGAAGAGAGGTTTAAAAGCCCGGATTACGACATAGGCAGGGAGGACGCTACCCTAAATGAATTGATGGAGGATGTTGGCGTTACAGAAGAGCAGGTGGAATCAAAAAAACAGGAAAAGCTTGACGAGATGGAAATCCAGCTTGCTAAGCTGAAAAAGGGCATAGAGCAGGCTGAAAAAAGCCCTGAAAAAACCGAGCAGATAAGGGAAGACATTTCAAGCATCAAGGATGAAATTGAAGAATTGGGCGAAGGGAAAAAAGAGGAAGAGCCTGCTGCAGAGGAAGATGAGCCTGAAGATGACAAGTTCAAGGAAGAGAAAAAAATTGACTTGACAAAAGTCTTTGGCCCTAAAAAGTAGCCGGTAATTAATTTCTGTTGGTATCAATCAAAAAAATTATTTTACTCCTCAGGTGAATACCTAAGGTTTTTTAATTGCCTGGTTTAGCTTCTTTACTGCTTCGTCAATCTGCTTGTCATTCATGCCGTGCGCCTTAAATCCGTCCTCTATGCTCTCAAAACCGGCTATATGGCAACCGACACAATGAAGGCCAAGACCCATGAGAGCCTCAACTACTTCAGGATATTTTTCAACTGCTTCCCTAATCAAGGTTTCTTTCGTTATTTTCTGTATTTTATTTTTTTGTTCCATTCTGCCTTGCTAAAAATTAAAATCAATTAAAAATTAGTTTTAATGCTAATATTTTATAAATCTTTTGCTGGGAGGGCTTTTTGTAAAAAGTGCGCCAGTGCCTAACAAGAAACTGAATATGTCCTTTCTTTAATGCCTTTTCTATGGTTTTCCCACGCTTTTTTGAACAATCTTTTTCCCCATGGCGTAGGGTAGTCGCAGGTAATGCAGGCTGTGCATAAGCTGTTTTTTGGCAAGCCTATTGACCTTATTAAGCCCCCTATACTTTGGTATATTAGGGAGTCTGCTCCCAGGTCCTTTGCAATTCTGCTGCATGTTTCTTTGCTGATGTCTTTGAAAACAGGCTTTTTTTCATATTGCGGAACAAGAAGCTCAGAAATGGTTGACATATCAATGCCGTAAAAGCATGGGCCCCTGATTGGCGGGCATGTAATTCTCAAATGCACTTCCTTTACTCCGCCTTCTTCCCTTAGGTACCTTACAAGCTGTCTTGTGGTATTTCCCCTGACAATGCTGTCATCGACAAGCAGGACTTTTTTTCCTTCAGTAACATTCCTTAGCACAGTATATTTGTTCTGCACTTTGTCGTGCCTTGAAGCGCCTTCTATGAAAGTCCTTCCAACGTACCTGTTCCTCATAATGCCTTCTGTTGAAGGAACGCCAAGCTCATAAGCATAAGCATCGCCTGCCGCTTTTGCTGTATCCGGAACAGGGACGACAATGAAGCCCTTATCAATTTTTTGCGTTTCCAGTTTTGCTAATTCCTTGCCCAGGCTTGTTCTTGTAAGGTACACTGACCTTGAATCAAGAGTTGAGCCTACATTGGAAAAATAAACCCATTCGAACATGCAATGAGATCTTACCTTGGTTTCTGCATACCTTTTAATCTCCACCTTCCCGTCTTTAATATAAATCATATGCCCCGGCTGAAGCGAATTTATGTTTTTTAACCCGCAATTTGTCAGAGCAACACTCTCAGAAGCCGCCATAAACACATTTTTATCCTCGCTGAAGCCGTAAACAAGGGGCCTAAAACCGTAAGGGTCGCGTACTATTGCCATCTCGCCTTCTGCATTAATAAAAGCGATGTTATAGCAGCCATCAAACTTTTTGGCAAGATTGGAAAAAACCTTAACAATATTCCCTTTCTCAGAATTTAATTGCTTGGCCAGAAAATGCATTATTATTTCAGTGTCATTATCATAAATAACGTGGTAATCCTCTTTTTTGCTCAAAAGTTTTTTTTTCAGCTCTGAAAAATTTGCAAGGTTGCCATTAAGGCAGAAGGAGAACCACTTCCATTTTCTCCCGTGGCGCCTTTCAAATGGCTGCGCGACATCCACATCTTCGCTTCCTGATGTTGCATAACGGACATGCCCTATTCCCTTTTTTCCGGCATACCTCTTGAAAATCTTAAAGCTCTTTTCCTTGTTGCTTGTTTTAAAAGCCTCGTTAACATGGCCTAACTCCTTGTAAGTATCAAGTATCTGGGGCCTGTCAGGATCGTAGGTGGTAATGCCAGCACTTAACTGCCCCCTGTTCTGCAGGTTCAGCAGCAGCTTATACAGGTAAAACAGGGCTTTATTTGCCGCATCGCAATTATTTTTAATGCAAACGGCGCATATACCGCACTCTTCATGTAGATTATCCAGCATTTTACCCCGAAGATTAACAGAACGCAAACTATTTAAACGTTTCTTTTTTTGAGTTTTAAAGAGCTTTTGAGAGATAAGCATGGATTTGCTCAATAATAGCTGTTAAGCAAAAATAATCCGGATAGTGTAAAAATAGGCGGGGTGGTATTATGAACATATTACTGGTAGGCCATGGCGCGAGAGAGCATGTAATAGCAGAGACTTTCAGGAAAAACAAGGCTGTCAAGCTGTATTCTTTTATGAAATCAAAAAATCCGGGAATTTCCCTGTTATCAGAAAATGTTGAGCTTGGCTCTTACTCGGATTTGGAGAAAATCAGGAAGTTTGCGGAAAAAAACAAAGTTGATTTTGCTTTTATCGGCCCGGAGGAGCCACTAAGCCTGGGTGTTGTTGACAGGCTGCAGGAAGTGGGGATAAATTCAATAGGCCCAACAAAAAGTATGGCAAGGCTTGAAACAAGCAAGTCTTTTGCAAGAGAACTGCTTGAGAAATATAAAATTGAGGGAAACCCTAAATTTGGGGTTTTCAGCAAAAAGAATTTTGAGGAGATTAAGGATTTTCTCGGAGAAATTGATGGCATTGTCGTAAAGCCTGACGGACTGACCGGAGGAAAAGGCGTCAGGGTGCAGGGAGACCATTTTAATACAAAAGAAGAAGCGCTTGATTACTGCAAAGAGGTTTTGGAGTCTCATCCTACGGTGATTGTTGAAGAAAAGCTTGACGGAGAGGAATTTTCCCTGCAATGCCTTACAGACGGAAAAACAGTTATTGGGACACCGGCCGCCCAAGACCACAAAAGGGCTTATGAAGATGACAAAGGTCCAAATTGTTATTCTTCTGACACAGAAATTTTGACTGAAAATGGGTGGAAGACTTTTAATAAAATCAAACAGAATGAAAAAGTCATGACTTTTGATTCGAAGAAAAAAATTTTGGAGTTTAAAAAACCAAATAAGATTTATTGGATGAAGTATCAAGGAAAGATGATTCATTTCAAACATAGAGAATTAGATTTATTGGTAACTCCAAACCATAGAATGCTTGTACAAAATAGGAAAACAAAAAGAATGAAAGTTTTAAAAGCTGGAAATTTTCTTGGAGAAAACGAAATTTTTCTCACTGGAGCTTGGAAAGGAAAATCCCAAAAATATTTTGATATCAAGGGATATGATTATAAGTTTAACAGGATATTAAAAAAACAGAAAATTAAGTTTGTAGATTGGGTTCGGTTTATGGGCTTATTCTTATCAGAAGGTTACGTATCTGACAGGAAAAAAGAGCATAGAGTCTATATTTGTCAAACAAGAAAATCCAAATATTTTCAAGATTTTAAAAAAATATTATCAAAATTGCCTTATAATTTTTTGTATGATGAAAAAAGTTCTAAGTTTAGAATAAATTCAGTGCAACTTGCTAAGATTTTAAAAAAATTTGGGATATCCAAAGAAAAGTTTATTCCCGATTATATAAAAAATGCAAAAAAAGAACATATTGTTGAATTTCTAAATGCTTTTATTATGGGCGACGGAGACATTCACTACGGAAGATTGAGGATCTGTTCCGGATCAAAAAAATTAATAGACAACGTACAAGAGCTTATCTTAAAAACAGGAAAATCCGGCATAATTTCTATTGACAAAAGAAAAAAGATGTTGAATCCAATAAACAAGAAATATTATAAAGCGAATAAAGTCTATTCCATAGAAATCAAGCCGGAAATTAGAGTTGGGATAAGAAAAAAAGATATAAAGGAAATTAGCTATAAAGGTTATATAGGCTGTGTTTCAGTTCCTACAGGTTTTGTAATGGTAAGAAGAAAGAACAGGGCAGCTATTTCTGGTAATACCGGAGGCATGGGCTCTTATTCATGCGAAGACCACCTGATGCCGTTCCTTAATAAAGAGCATGTTGACAAAGCAATGGAGATAACAAGAAAAACTGCTGATGCAATCTACAAAGAGACAGGGCTTTATTACAACGGAGTTATGTACGGGGGATTTATTCTGACAAAAAACGGCTTAAAGCTTTTGGAGTACAATGCAAGGTTTGGCGATCCAGAGGCTATGAATGTTTTGCCTTTGCTTAAAACAGATTTTGCCAGCATATGCCAAGCAATAATTGCCCAGGAACTTGGAAGGATTAAGGTGGAATTTGAAAAAAAGGCTACTGTATGCAAGTATGCTGTTCCAGAAGGCTATCCTAAGAGCCCTGTCAAGAATGAAAAAGTGGAGATTCTGAAGATTCCTGAAAAGGCCAGTGTTTATTATGCCTCTGTCGACCAGAAAGAAGATGGGTTATACATGACAGGCTCGCGTGCAGTAGCATTCTTAGGCATTGGAAGCAGCTTGGAGGAAGCGGAAAAGATTGCTGAGGAAGCTGTTTCATCTGCTAAAGGAAAAATTTTCCACAGAAAAGATATTGGAACCAGGGCTCTGATTGAGAAAAGGGTCAGGCATGTGGAAAGTTTTTGAAAATACAGGCAATCAGGCAGGAATTTGCGGAGGATTAACCTCTTCTGTATCTTCAAAGATATCCCCAATTCCAGTGTCTTCGTATTCTGCCTGGATATCTCCATCTTCGCCTTGAGGCTGGGAAGATTTGTCTGCTGAACTGCAGCCTATTAAAAAAACCAGATTAACCATCACCAAGGCTAAAATAAAATATGTTATTATTTTCATTTTTTATCACCTCTTATTCCGGCATTTCCGGAGGGGCTAGGATTTCCGAGCCGCTGAGCCTGCAATAATCTTCTGCTTTTACCAGGAATCCGTAGCTGTACTGGTAATCAGAGAAAGAATACTCTAAGCTTATTTGTTTCCATTCCTGCTTTTCTGCATCCCACAAAAACATTTTTTCAAGATTGCAGTCTCCTAAAATATCGGTTAAGTAGCCGCCAACCATGTCTTCTGTAATAGGCACTAAATTCCAGCCTTTTACCAGCTCCAGGTCCTGAAATGAAATTCCCCTGTCAACCCATATGTTCAATGTTAAAGGCTCACTTGTGTAAATCCAAAATGCATTTTTCGCAAGGTATTCCCTTAATTTGCCTCCGAGAAGCTCTTCTGCTTCATTTAGGGTAACATACTCCTGCTTTTCCTTGATGTAGACAAAGCCTATCAGCTTCTGGCCTTCTACTAAACCTTCTTCATCAAACTTCAGAAGCCTTCCTGGAAGGCTGATTAAATTCCATCCCCTGGAAAGCTTAATTGACACTTTCTCTCCTGGGAATGGCGGCGGCTCTGGCGATTCTGGTTGAATAGCCAAGGTAGCATATGCTGTATCCTGAACCTGATAGTTGTCTTTCAGAACTGCTGTCACGCCAAATTCATACTTTCTGCTTAAGGTTGCGGGTGTGGTAGATATTGCAATCGTTGCAGGCTCTTCTTCTATAATTTCTGTCTCAGCAATTTCTTCCGCAGTTGCTGAAACTGCTGCGCCTTTTCCCCTCAGTGAATGAGCCTGCTCTTTAAGGGGCTTTGAAATAGTATTCTTAACGAGAGTTTCCATTATCGTCTTGCCGGTAATTGTCTGCGCCTGTTCTTTTATTTCGACAATTTCATAAGGGCTTATGGTTAATTCAAATGAAGCTGAGCCTCCAGAAGGAACCTTAATTTCTTTGGGGTATTCTTTTGAAAATGGAAGATTCCTGACATTAATGGTGTAAACCGAAGCTTCCAGCTTTTCGCATTCCCCGCTTACCTCGCATCTTGGTTTGGGGTGCTTATCTGTCACCTTAACTGTATACACTGCTTTTTCCCCGTAATTTATTGCCTGCTCATTTGGAATAATCTCCACGTCTACGCCTTCAATTGAAAGGGCTTTATCAACAACAAAAACAGCATATTTCCCATCAGAGTTTAGGAACGTCAGTTTTGCTCCGAAAACTGTTTTGGATTCACCTTTTTCAAGGGCAATCCTTGCTCCAGCTACTCCGCAAGTTGCGCCTTCGCATAAATCTGGCATTTCAACATTCACAGAAACTGTGTAATAGCAACCTGTTGTTGTTGTGGGTTCAGTTGTTGTTTTGCATATTCTTTCTATTTCGTCCAATATGATGTGCATATAATTGTAATCTGTTACTTTTGCATATTGCTTTTCAGCCAAAGAAAACTTTTGGCCGAGCTTCGTATAAATTACGTTTGCTGCGCAATCAGCCATACAGTTGCATTTATTCTCCCCTTGCCCGCAAATGCTATTGCCGCATCTTGAGCACATAAAAGAGCCGTCATTAGGGGCAACGCACATATCTCCGCTTGGGAAAGCATTGCCTATTTGAGTAAGGCCCTCACAGCATTTATCATCATTAAACCTGCTTCCTTTTTCCCCTTCAGAGATGCATTCTGGTTCTTCTTTTAAACAAGCGCCGTCTTGGCAGCCGTTGGGGCACTTAAATCCTATGTGGGCATCTGATAAATCAGGTTTACAATGTTTTTCAATGAGGTAACATTTTTCTCCGCTACATTCCTCTATTTTTTTTCCTTCATTGTCTATTACATAACCATAAGATGAAAAATCAGGATTATAAATACAATAATCCCAAGATTTCTTTCCATATGCAAAATAACCACTGTTATAATTAATTCTATAGCCTTTCACATAATAATTTTCTCCTCCGTCAGAGTCTGTGCATTGTGGAAGGTTTACAAATAAATCTAATAAGTTTGCACTTGATACTTCGTTGCTTAACATAGACCTATGTGTCACACCTTTTTTTAATAATATTCCATGGATTTCAGTTGCAAAGTTTACATGGCTTGCTGGAGAATGCTCTCCTACAATAATTACTGCTCCTCCCTGGTAGACTGCAAGTGTAACCTTGTTGTCTAACATAAGCCCGTTTACTTCACTAAATATTTTACTAGTACCTGCAGGCATTTCCTCATACCCCTTTGCTTTCAAAGCAAGAGCTACATCCGCAATTAGAGTAACATCAGAGGAAGGAGACTTATCATCTACCGCCATTATAAAGGGTGGTAAAGGTTTATTTACAATACAAGCCCCATCATTGCAGCCGTTGGGGCATTTGTATGTTTTTTCTGTGAAAGTCCACTCACCAACAACAGTATTTGACTTACACAGGCCTTCTTTTACATAATTGCCTTCATCAACACAGATTCCATCCCATTCATTAGCAACACAACAATCACCTTGCCCAGCCCCATACTCGTCTTTTGCTAAACCTTTTGTATAAATATCATCTTTATCAGGGTCGCTACAGGTAGGACTAATTGTTGTTCCTACACAAGCACCATTAACGCACCCTCCACTACATTTGACTACAATATGGTTCCCTTTTCCATAAGTATTATCATCACAATAATGCTCCCATAAACCATCTTCTTTCCCAGTAAGACTGCTTATATCACAAACATCTTCGAAAAGTTTATCCCCTATTTGTACTATACCTTTTTTATAGTAATTCCTACCACCGTCAGAGTCTGTGCATGTCAAAGTTTTTTTCACGCAAGCCCCTTCTTTGCATTCATAACCAGTAGGGCATATGTAAATTTCATTTGAACAGCTGCCACTCTCACTGCAATACTTTTCATTGAGTCTTATTACAGAAGGGTTTTGGGAATCCGGAAGGCAAATGTCCGGGGCATACACTCCTGCAGATGTGCAAGCGCCTTTCACGTAATAATCCCTGCCGCCGTCAGAGTCTGTGCATGTTGGCTTTTCTTCAACAATGGTAAAGTAGTTATTGCTGTAATCTGATACTGCATAACCTCCGCTTGGCACAACTTCTACTACAGCAATCTTATATTCTCCTGCTGGGAGGGTTGATGGGATGGTCCAATAGAATGCTACTCCTTTGTAAAGATTGGAAGATATTACATGATTTATATTTTCTTCTCCTTTTTTTATATATTCTACATCAACACTTTCTATCCCTTCCATGTTCCATGTGATTTTGTATGTATTTCCCCTTAGCCATTCTTCTCCTCCATTGGGGGATGTGACTTCTATGGATTTTATTTTTTCTTTCATGCAAGCCCCGTCTTTGCAGCCGTTGGGGCAGTTTACAACTTCCCTTATCCAGCCTTGAGGGTCTATACAATAGAATTCTCTTAGATTATTCGGGTCTGCACAGTGGTCCGAATTTCCACCTACTACGTTAGGTGTACAATCATAACAGATGCCATAAATGCTTCCCCTAACAAAGTAGTTCCTACCACCATCGGACTCCTTGCACTCCTGCGCTGATGCAAAACCAACACTGATTAAGAAAATAAATAGAATTCCGGCTATATTTTTCATATTCATGGTATCACCTTTTTTGGGAGCGCTAACTCGTTTAAATACCTGTTTATAGCTTCAATCCAGTTCAAAGTATTTAAAGTTTTTGATTGAAAATCCGTCGCAAAATTCAGAAAGCAATTTTTTATATTAACCAAAATAATTAGAAATGTTTTTATACATCATAAAAATTTTGTTTTGCAAATGAAGCCTACGCTAAAATTAAAGATACTTGAGGAGAGGAAAAAGCTGACACAAAAGGAAATAAAAGAAAAAAACAAAAAAATTTTTGAAAACCTAAAATCATTAAGGGAGTTTAAATCCGCGAAAAACATAATGTTCTATGTTTCTTTCAGCACCGAGGTTGACACTCATGAAATAATAAAAGAAATTCTGGCTAGCAAGGAAAAGACGATAATAGTGCCCTATGTGGTTAAGAATTATCCTATCCTGCAGCTTTCTGAGCTGAAAAATTTTTATGAATTGGAGCCAAAGACTTTTGGTATTTTGGAGCCAAGGGAGCTTTACATCAGGGAATTCAATCCGGAAAAACTTGATTTGGTTATAATCCCAGGAGTAGTGTTTGACAAAAAAGGATACAGGATAGGCTATGGCTATGGCTATTACGACAGGTTTCTCAAAATACTGAAAAAGGGTGTAAGAAAGATTGGCCTTGCCTATGAAATGCAGATGGTTGATGAAATACCCAAAGAAAAGCATGACGTTCCGGTTGACAGCATAGTTACTGAAAACAGGATTTTAAGCTGCATAGGAAAACAATAAAACAAAATATTTTTATAACTGCCCGGGTTTTTTGGTGCTGATTCTAATGCCTGGATTAATGCAAATCAAAAGAAAACATCCTGACTGGCTTAAAATCAGGCTGCCTTCTGGAGAAAAGTACAGCAAAGTAAGAAGCTTAGTAAAAACAAGCAGGCTTCATACAATATGTGAGGAGGCAAAGTGCCCTAACCTTTCAGAATGCTGGAGCCACGGAACAGCAACTTTTCTTATTTTAGGGGATACCTGCACGAGATGGTGCAGCTACTGCAATGTCAAGACCGGAAAACCTAACGAAATTGGCAGAGATGAGCCGAAAAAGGTTGCGAATGCGGTAAAAAAACTGGATTTGAAGTATGTTGTAATCACTTCTGTAACAAGGGATGACTTAGCAGATGGGGGCGCTTCTACCTATGCGGAAACTGTCAGGGAAATAAAAAAATTAAGCCCGAAATGCTCTGTTGAACTGCTGATTCCTGATTTTAAGATTATGAGCGGCAAGATTTTGAGGGAGGGCTATCTCAATGTAAGCGCACTAAAGGCTGTTATTGATGCAAAGCCTGATGTTCTGGGGCACAATATAGAAGCAGTAAGGAGAGTTTTTGCAGATGTAAGGAAAGGGGGAAACTATGATGTTTCCCTGCAATTACTAAGAAAAATAAAAGAGATTAATCCTGAGATAAAAACAAAATCAGGGCTTATGCTCGGCTTCGGAGAAAGTTTTGGTGAAATAAAAGAAACAATGCAGGACCTAAGAAAAAGCGATGTTGATTTTCTGACATTGGGGCAGTATTTAAGGCCTTCAACAAGGCATATGGCAGTAATCAAATACTACAAGCCCGAGGAATTTGAAAAATTAAAGAAAGCGGGTTTGGAAATGGGATTTAGGCATGTTGAATCAGGGCCTTTGGTAAGGAGCTCTTACAGGGCTGATAAGCTGAATTCAATGATATAACCATGATATAAAAATGGGAATTTTTGAAAGCTTATTGATAGGAATTTCTATTGCGGCTATACCCGGACCTTTATTTTTTGAGCTTGTAAGGAGAAGCTTAACAAAGGGTTTTTGGAGTGGAGCGCTATTGGCTGTAGGAGAATTTACAGGAAATATATTAATCATGTCGTTAATTTTTTTAGGGTTTAAGGCTTTCCTTTCTTCTGAGTTTTTAGTGATATTTCTCAGTATTGCAGGAGGCTTCATATTAGTCTGGATAGGGGCATCTGCATTCATATTAAAAAAAGAGCAGATCAATGAGCCGCATAAAAAGAAGCGATATAATGAAAATTCCTTAGCAACTGGCTTGGCAATTACCTTTACAAATACCTTAGCGATTGTACTATGGATATCACTAGCTGGCTCTTATATCGCACAATCCGGATCTGATTACAGGGCATTCCTGAATATTTTCCTGATTGCGTTTGGATTTTTAATTTTTTATTTTCCTTTAGCAGCAATTGTTAACTATACGGGGAGCAAAGTCCCATCAAAATATCTGCCTGGGGTTTCCAGAGTTTTCGGAATAATTTTAATAGTATACGGCATCTCCTTCTTCTATCGGGCTATAAAATTAATCAGAGTGTAAAATGCAATGCCGGTTTATTGACACTGGATTTAATGATGCTTATGCAAACATGGCAGTAGATGAGGCTATTTTAAGCTGCTGCAAGGTTCCGGCCTTAAGGGTTTATGGATGGGAGCCTGCAGCAATTTCCATTGGCTACAACCAGGATATAAGCAAAGAGATTAATTTAGAGAGCTGCAAAAATAATAAAATCAAAATTGTAAGGAGAATTACCGGGGGAAAAGCAGTTTTCCATGACAAGGAAATAACTTACAGCTTTATTCTTCCGGAAAATTCCAATTTGCTCCCATTCGAGATAAATGAGTCATACAGAGTAATAGCAAATGCATTAGTAATTGCTTTGGGGAAATTTGGCATTAAAGCAGAAATAAAAAAAGCTCCTGAGAGGCTTGCAACCCCTATCTGCTTTAACAGCTCAAACTGGTACGAGCTTTTGGTTAACGGCAGGAAAATATCTGGCTCGGCGCAGAGAAGATTTTCCGGAAAGATTCTGCAGCACGGCTCAATATTGACTGGCTTTGATTACAGCAAAAACAGTTCATTATTCAATAAAACAAATGTTTTTGATGATATTGAAAATTTAAGAAAAAGAATAACTTCCTTGAAAAGCGAATTAAGCAATAGCGGTCATAAAAAAAATTATAAAAAAATAAGCTATAAAGAGCTTGCTGGGGCTATAAAATGCGGTTTTAAGGAAAATTTTAATTTTAATGTTATTAATGATTTTCTGACAAGCAGGGAAAAGAAACTGGCAGATAAGCTAAGGGAAGAAAAATATTCAAAAGATGAGTGGAATTACAAACATTGATGCGATATCAATATAAGACAAAAAATATGTAAATTGAAACTAGAGTAATTAGAGTCGTAATTAAAGTAACTTTAATTCCGCAAAATAAAAATTCATTAAAACCTACCTTAATGTTCTCTCTGTTTAGCATATTCACCCACATTATCCCAGCCAGAGCTCCAATTGGAGTTAAATTCGCGCCAAGATTACTTCCCATAATCAAAGAGTATAATGCGCCTAAACCAATTTTACCAAAACCAAAATTCTCCAATAAACCAGAAAAAAATATAGTCATAGGAATATTATTGAACACGTTTGCAGAAAGTGTGGATAAAATACCTATACCAAACACGGAACTAAAAAGTCCCTGCCCTAAATTAGAAGACAACCAATTAGAAATTGTATAGCTTATGCCATTTAGGGAAAAGGCTTTTATCATTAAAAAAAAACCAAAAACAAAGGGTACTATTTCCCAGGGCATTTTGTTAAACATCTCACAAATATAAGAATTTTTAAGAGAAGTTTTTAGCTTCAAAGTTATAAAAAGATTAGGCAATCCAAAAAGCAGAATTGTCAGTATCGCCCCTGCTAACGAGATGTGCCAAAGTAAAAAGCCTCTCAAAGATAGTACGGCTAAGGATAGAATAGTTCCGGATAAAAGCGTGATGCTTAAAATCCCCCAACAAGATAATTTTACGTCAGGTAATCTTTTGACCTTATAGTAGATGCAAATATCTTTTCTGAAAGCAATAAATAAGAGTATAAACGTTGTAAGACCTGCAATAAATGCTGGCAAAATCATTATTTTTAAATATTCTATGAAATTTAGCTCGAATGATGTAGCTACAATAATGTTTGTGGGATTTCCAATCAACAAACCCATGCTGAATATGTTAGCCGCGAAAAATTCAGCAATCAAAAAAGGCGTGGGGTTGATATCCAAATGTCTAAAGAATACAAGCAAAAATGGAGTGAGGGTCAAGATTAAAATATCATTAGAAGTAAATAATGTCAAAATACTGGTCATTAAATAAATTCCAATAAAAAGTTTGATTCCAGAACCATGAACTTTCTTTAAGACTTTGACTGCTAAGTATTTGAAAACGCCACTTACATCAAGCGCCAAAGCTATAAATGTAATTGAAAGAAACAAAATGACTATAGAAAAAGGACCATCTCCAGATAAAAAAGCCAATCCTTCTGAAAAAGAATATCCCATTATCGCACTATAAACACTTCCTAAATTCAAACCGCCAAATAAAAAAATTAGAAAGGAACCAAGTATTGGTGCCAAGTAATATGGAATATCTAAAAACTTGAGTTTCCTAGAATAAACCAATCTTCTGTTTACAGACATGGCTAAGATTGTAAGGAGGAAAATTAAGATTACAAGTAATCCTTTCATAGGTTTATTATTTAGGTACTCCTATAAATATTTTTATACAAATTTATAAATTTCCAGCAAAAACTATTTAAATAAACATTATTATTGGATTTTCAAGGTGGTTTTTATGCATGATATGATGGCTTCTATTGAGGATTCTGACCCGGAGGTTTTTGGCATAATAAAAAATGAGGGCACTAGGATAAGGGATGGCGTTGAGCTAATACCCTCTGAAAACTTTGTCAGCAAGGCAGTTTTGCAGGCTTATGCCACTTTTTTTACAAACAAGTATTCTGAAGGGTACCCCAGAAAAAGGTATTACGGCGGAAACCAGTTTGTGGACAATATAGAAGAGCTTGCAATAGAGAGGCTAAAGAAGCTGTTTGGAGCCGAGCATGCAAATGTGCAGCCTTACTCCGGAAGCCCGGCAAACCAGGCTGTGTTTTTTGCCCTCCTAAATTTGGGGGACACGTTCATGGGCTTTGACTTAAGCGCAGGAGGCCATTTAACCCATGGATCGCCTGTAAACTTCTCAGGAAAGAATTACCACTGCGTTCCGTACAGCGTTGATAAGGAAACAGAGCTTCTGGACTATGACCAGATAAAAAAGCAGGCGGAAAAAGCAAAGCCAAAAATGATTTTGTCCGGACTGACTGCTTACCCGAGAAAGATTGACTTCAAGGCATTCAGGGAAATCTGCGATTCTGTCGGGGCATACCATTTTGCTGATATTGCACATATATCCGGATTGTGCGCTACTGGACACCACCAGAACCCTATCCCATACTGCGATGTCGTTACAACAACCACGCATAAAACACTGAGAGGCCCAAGAGGGGCAGTGATAATGTGCAGAATTGATGACAGGCTTGACAAAAGTGGAAAGAAAAATCTTGCGCAAAAAATTGATTCTGCAGTTTTTCCAGGATTGCAGGGAGGCCCACATGATCATGTCACTGCAGCAAAAGCAGTTGCTTTTGGCGAGGCTTTGCAGCCTGACTACAAGGGCTACTGCGGCCAAATTGTGAAAAATGCCAAGGCTCTGGCAGGTTCCTTAATGGAGCATGGGCTGGAACTGGTAACAGGAGGCACTGAAAACCATCTGATGGTCATAAAGCTTGTCAACAAAGGGCTTACAGGCAAGGGCAAGGAAATCCAGAATGCCTTGGGAGAGGCTGAAATTTATGTAAATAAAAACACAATACCCTATGAGCCAAACACTCCATTTAACCCAAGCGGGATAAGATTAGGGACACCAGCTATAACCACAAGGGGGTTTAAGGAAAGCGAGATGAAAGTTATCGGGGAATGTATTGCCAGGATCATAGACAACTATGAAGATAAAAGTATTATTGAAAAAGCAAGGAAAGACATCTTAGAGCTTTGCAGGCAGTTTCCACTATATCCTGATTTTGATATTTTAAAATAGACCAATTAAAAAACAAATCACTAAATAAAATTCAATAAAGATAATACCCCAAATAAAAATAATAAAAAAATAAAGTAAGATGGCTGCAAAAATAATCGATGGAACTAAGCTAGCATCCAAGCTGCTTGAAGATATTAAGCAGAGAGTTGAGGGCTTAAAGGAAAAGCCCGGGCTTGGGATAGTTATTGTGGGGAATAATCCTGCTTCTGAGATTTATGTCGGCCTTAAGGAGAAAAGAAGCAAGGAAATGGGGTTTTATGTTGAAAGGTACAATCTTGAAGAGGATACAAGCCAGGATGAGCTGTTAAAGATTGTTGATGAATTGAACCAGAACAAAAAAATACATGGGTTTATAGTCCAGCTGCCATTGCCGCGGCATATAGATGAGGACCTGATTATTGATGCTGTACTGCCCCATAAGGATGTGGACGGGCTTACTCCTGTTAATTTAGGAAATTTAGTCAATGCCAACAGCAGGCTGCTGCCTGCAACTGCAAAAGCCTGCATGGAGCTTATCAAGTCAACTGGCGCTGAAATCAAAGGGAAGAATGCAGTAGTCGTAGGAAGAAGCAATATTGTAGGAAAGCCGACTGCATTGCTTTTATTGCAGGAGAATGCGACTGTAACAATATGCCACTCCAAAACAAAAAACCTCAAGGAGCATACAAAAAATGCTGATATATTGGTTGTTGCTGTCGGCAAGCCAAACCTGATAAAAAAAGACATGGTAAAGGCTGGAGCAATTGTAATTGATGCAGGGATAAGCAGAGCAGCAGGGAAAGTTGTGGGAGATGTTGACTTTGAGAATGTAAAGGAAATTGCTGGTTACATAACCCCTGTTCCAGGAGGAGTAGGGCCGATGACTATTGCAATGCTGCTGGATAATACCTTGAATGCGATGGAGCTGGGGAAAGGTTTCTGATAACTCTAATATGTAATGTCCCAGGAAACTACCAAGTCGCAATATATTGTTGTGGGAAAAAATTATGTTCATGCAACATAGGAATATCGCCCTTAGTTAGATTCTTAATTATTACTTAAAAGTAATTAATTTTATAAATAGATTTGCTTTCTCCATCTAAAAATGATGTTATTATCAAGAAGAGATTTTACCAAAGGTTTTGTACCATTTATTTTATCGCTTGATGGTTTTATGATGGGTTATTATGCGATTCTTAATGATGAAGATATGAAACCAGCGCCAGTATTTGAAGGAAAAGTCCTATGTGATTTGCATGCCCACCCTAGTAATGAAGTAAGTAATAAAATAGATTTAGAAGCTGTAATCAGGATGTTGGGTTCTCCAGGATTAATTGGTCTGGCTGCAAAAGAAAAAAATTGGAATATCCTAACATATGAAGAGGCTAAAAATTTAGTTGAAGATGACCCGTCATTTAAGGAAATAACACCTGGAAATTTAGCAGCATTTCGAGATGGCTATTTCGCCAGAGTACAGGAAATAATGTCTGTCGGGATACATGATATCCTTGCTATTGGCTGGGATGGAGATTATTTCCATTCTTCTTATGACAATATTGAAGATGTTGTTGAAGCTATTCATGAAAGAAATGGGCTCGCAATACTTTGCCACCCTTTTTCTATACGCGATGGCTCATTTATTAGACTGCCGTCTAAAGAGGAAAGAGTGTTAATTCAGAAAGCTTGCACAATAGTTGATGAGGTTGAGGTCCATAATGCCCAAAATATTGATTTAGTTCCAGTATTTGCATCAATGAAAGAGGCAAATAAAATTGCTCTTATCAGTAGAAAACACTAAAATCCCATCTCGACGATAAGAATTCTAAGAAAATAGGGGAAAAACACTTATAGTGTCAATCCCCTAGCATATTTTGTGAAGAAATATGCAGCAAGAAATAAAACTCTC
>JAHWGX010000023.1 GCA_019323655.1 Candidatus Woesearchaeota archaeon
TGCCTCAAGCTCTTTTTGCTTCTTTTCTTCCAACCTTGCTTTTATTCTATCTTCCTCAGCCTTCTTCCTTTCATCCTCTAACTTTTCCCTCTCAGCCTCTTTCTGCTTTTTTTCCAGTGCCTTCTTCTCCTCATACTCCTTTTTCTCTTTATCAGTCTTAACCAATCCCAATCCGTGAAAGAACTCAAAAGCCTTTTTTCTTCTTGCCTTTATTTTTTCTTTCCTTAATTTTGCTTTCCTGGCCTTTTCCTCTTCTCTTCTCTCTTTTTCCAACGCCTTTTGTCTCTGCTTTTCATCATCTTTTTTTCTCTTTTCCTCAGCCTTTATTTTTTCCTCTTTTCTCCTCCTTGCCTCCCACCCCTTTTTTCTTTTCTCCTCTAATTTCCTTTTTTTCCCCTCCTCTTTACTCTTCTTTTCCAGCTCTTTTCGCTTCTTTTCTTCTAACTTTTTCTTCTCTTCTTCAGCTCTTTGTTTTTCCCCTTCTTCCCATCCCCTTACTTGTTTCCCGGGTTTTACTGTTTTTTTGCCTTCCTTTGGCCCCCCTTCTTCCATTACCATATCAGGGAATGGCGGAGGAGGCGGCAATATGTCCAATTCCTCGTCGCTTTTACTAAAAATGCCAGAAATCACTATAAGCTTTATTGAGCGTCCCAATAACATAATACACCTCTTTTTTAATCATTGATTCGAAGATATATTTAATATTTATTGTTTGCTCTTGACCCCAATTAGTTTTTCTCTTGATTTAAGCCCGGATATAATTTTGGCCCTTCCCCCCAAAGCCTTGGATAAAAACTTTATTAGCTCTATATTGGCTTTGTTGTTCTCTGGCTTTGCCTTTATTTTTACTATGTAAGCATCTCTGCTTTTGTCAAACCCCTCGACCTCGTTATAGGGGGAGTTGGGTTTTATTAAGACCTTAAACCTTTTTTCTTTTATTTCCATGCAGAAAGTCAAAATGTAATTTTTTAAATACTTTTGCTGTTAGCTTCATAAATGAAAACTGGTAAACCCAGCATCAGTCATAATCTCTCCATATATGGCCGCACTTCTCGCACTTCATGAATTTTGTTTCCGGCTCGTCTCCTGCCCTTGTCTGGACAGTCCAGTAAAAAGCTGTTTTATGCCCGCACTTCTCGCACTCGGCATTTGTTTTTGGCAGTATTTCCAGCTTGCTTTTTTCTATTACCTCAACCTCCTTGTCCTTTTTAGGGATGGTTTCAGTTATTTTTGTCGGTTCTATGTCGCAATTCTTATAGCCGCAGCTGCATACCATGGCTTTCTTATTCCCTTCCTTTTTTGGTAGCAATAAAGAGCCGCACTTAGGGCAAAACATTCTTATCAAGGCGTAGTTTAACGCTCATTTAATAATCTATTGTTTTGTTTTTAAAATTAAGGCATGCAAAGCGTTTAGGCAAAACCTAAGAATTTTATCATCTGGGTGAACCATATCTTTATGTATCCCAGAAGAGGCACTCTTAATACAGCCTTTCCGATGATCACCCTTTCGCCTACGCTGGTTTCATCAAGCGCGCTGTTTTTTATTGACTCCTTGTTGTTGTCCCCTTTTGTCTGGAAATAAATTTCTCTATCTCTATTACTTTCTTTAACAACACGGTGTATGATGGGATCTTCCTTGTTGCTTCTGAAGACTACAACGTCTCCAATCGCAATATTTTCTGGTCCTCTGCCAACCAGAACCATAATATCCCCCTTGTTAAAACCGTTTTTAAAAGAGAACCCAGAAAACTGGCTTTTTGTTATGCCAGTGTTGGATTCGTACCACCCTCCGCATTCTTCCCAATACTCATCAAGATCAAATGATTTTTTCTTGTCGTATGCATTGCCGCACATGGAATAGCTGTATTCGACGCAGTGCCTGATATCTTTGTTAAGCACTTCAAAGTCATTATATTTCGCACAATAAGGCACTGCATTATGCTCCATGCTGCTGGAAACAACAGCAACAACCGGATGGCTGGTGCTTAACAGGAAGCCAAGTCCAGGATATACAACAAATTTAATGATGACAAATGCCAGTATTATGTTGGCAATCCAGCTCCATATGCTGTCATCTTCCCAGATAAAATACCATACTTTTTTAAGCAGCTTTTTAAACTCTTTATTCATAAGCGCCAAAAATAACAAGAAAGCATAAAAAGCTTTTGTTTTAGTGAAAATGATAAGCAATAAGGACTACTATGAGGGAATCCTGCAGTTGAGAAATACTGGAAATGAAGTAATTGAATTTGTTCTGAAGGAGATACAGGAAAATGAAAATATGTACATGGCTAAAATAAAAAAAGTAACAAACGGCGTTGATGTTTACTTAAGCCCTCAGAAGTCCCTTAGGAGTTTGGGAAATAAGCTTCAAAAGCGTTTTGGAGGCCAGCTTACAGTGAGCAGAAAGCTGCATACAAAAAGCAGGGTGACAAGCAGGGATGTCTACAGGGTGAATATTCTTTTTAGGGTTCCGAAATTTAAAAAAGGGGACATAATAGACTACAGGGGGGATAAAATAAAAATAGTCAATGTACACAAAAAAGTATTTGCAAAAGACATCAAAACCGGAAAAAAGCTTAACATAAGCTTTAAGGACATTTTCAGGTAAGATATTTTTAAAACGTTCTGTAAGCATATTACCAAGTCCAAGCGTATTGCGAACTTGTTCTTAACGCAGTATATCCAAATAATGCGGCGCATCATTGGCGCCGCCTAAAATTTGTTTAGAATTTATGAATGTTTTACACTAGATTCAAACTGCTGTTATCCACACAAAACTTTATAAGTAAAATAATCACCCTATGTGCATGGGGGCAATTTTGGAGTGCGTTGTAACTAGCGGCTTTGGGGAAGGCGCCTTTTTCATGTCAATGGAGCATTACAAAACTGAAATAAAGGAAAAGCTTGGGTTTGAAGCATACCCCGGCACGCTAAATTTAAAAGTCAAGGAAAACCAATTGGCGTCATTAAAAGAACTAAACCCTATAAAAATCAAAGGCTGTAAAAAAAATAATGAAATTTTTGGAGGGGCAAGCTGCTACAAAGCAAAGATAAACAGTATAAATGGCTGTATAATAATTCCTGAAATAAACAAGCATGGCAATATTATTGAATTTATAGCCCATGTTAACCTGAAATCAGAATTAAAAATCAAGGATGGGGATAAAGTAAAAATTGAGCTAGAATGAAAATAGGCATTGCTGACACGACATTTGCAAGGGTGAATATGGCAGAGTTTGCAGTAGAAGTCATTAAGAAAAACTCAAAGCACGAAATAGAGCGCTACACGGTCCCCGGCTTTAAGGATTTGCCGGTAGCCTGCCTGAGGCTTTTTGAGGATTATAACTGCGATATAGTCATGGCATTTGGCATGGCAGGAGCAGCCCCAATAGACCGGCAATGCGCGCATGAGGCATCAACAGCTTTGCAAAATGTGGGATTGAAAGCTAAAAAACATATAATTGAGGTTTTTGTCCACATGAGCGAAGCAGATAATGACAAGGAAATTTATAAGATAGCAAAAAACAGGGCAGAAAGGCATGCCCTTAATGCACTTGAATTATTAAAAGGCAAAACAGCTCTGACAAAATATGCCGGCATGGGAAGAAGGCAGGGTAAGGAAGATGAAGGTCCTGTTAGACTCTAAACTTGAAGTAAAAAATATCGGAAATGTAAAAAAGATAGTTGTCCTTTCAGACACCCATATCCCGGTAAGGGCTGCAAAAATACCTGAGCAAATTATCAGAGAAATGAAAAATGCAGACTTAATAGTCCATGCAGGAGACTTCCAGACAATAGAGGTTGTTGATAATTTAGAAAAATCTGGCAAATTTATAGGCGTATGCGGAAATATGGACTCTGATGATGTCGCTGAAAAACTGCCGGAAAAAATAATTCTTAACATAAAAAACAATGGAAAAGAATTCAAAATAGGCGTAACTCATGGTTCAGGGCCTCCCCAGGGGCTTGCCGAAAGAATTTTAACATTTTTCGAGGAAAAACTTGACTGCATAATATTCGGCCACTCCCACCACCCATTCAACGAAATTATAGGCAATACACTGCTGTTCAACCCAGGCAGCTCCACAGACACTGTTTTTACGAACATAAACACTTTTGGGGTAATAAAAATAAGCGACAGAATAAGCGGAGAGATAATTAATATTAAAAAATAGTTTAACCCAAAAAGAAATGTAAATTAAAGACCAAAAATGCCAAAAATAGCCTTAATTGTCTCAGACTTCAACGGGGAAATAACATCCGAGATGGAAAAGAACGCTGAAAAAACTGCAAAATCCCTGGATGCAGAAATAATCAAAAAAATTCATGTTCCCGGGGCATTTGAAATGCCCTTTGCTGCAAAGAATTTGCTTAAAGACAAAAAAATAGATGCAATTGCGGTTTTAGGGGTGGTTATACAGGGGGACACTCATCATGATATGGTTATTGTAAACAGCATTGCACAGGAGCTGTTGAGGATTTCTTTAAGCTGTAACAAGCCAATAGGCTTCGGGATAATAGGCCCAAGAGTAACATGGCAGCAGGCAGAAAAGCGCGCATTGGAATACTCAAAAAGGGCTGTAAAAGCTGCTTTGGAGATGGTTAAGATTAAGGCTGGTTTTTCTAAGGTATGAAAAAATTGAAGAACCAAATCCGAGATAAGTTTTGGAGGGCACTACATTTTCTCACGATCAATCTTTTCTTGAAGATACTGCGAAAAATAACCCTTGTATTTACGACGCAACTCAGGAAGTTTCCAGTCACTTTCAGTTACCACTTTTCTGCAATTTTGTGAACCACAGTTACAGCTCATTTTAAAAATTATATCGCTCCCTACAGATTCGGAAACAACCATTGCATAATCAAACGTTATTTCCTCCCCTTTCTTGATATCCCCCATAGCAACTAAAAATATCTGCCCTTTGAACCCGCTGTTAGGATTGCAGCTGTGGTTAAAAAAATCTGCACTTTCAAGTTCCCTTGTGCCAAACACAAAACGCTCTTCAATCTGCATAGGATGATCCTGGGCGTCTTCTGGAAGATTTTTAAGTTCGTCTATCCTCATTACACAACCGCCGAAAATGGCTAACCTTTCACCTTTGGAGATATCTTCTTTTGCGAATACACCTCTCCCGTGGTTTTTTGATTTTTTTACTTCCAGCTTGGAATTCATCCAGCTATAAGCTGCAGTCATAATAAAACCCCCTTTAGTTAAGTATGATGACTCTAATTGAACTATATATGGTTTATAAAATTTTTCGTTATTTTGACTTGGCAAATGAAGAATGCCAGTAAACTATTTTATCCAAGCTTTTCTTATAGGGGCATTTGACAGGGCTTATACGATTATTTCCAAAGCCAGACCAATAGAATTTCTAAACATGTACAATTATGCCAGAGACTCGTGGGGCGTAGCTCATAAGAATAGGGAGATTTGCTGGAAATTATTCGCGAAATTCAAGAAGTAAGTAAACAGGATGGAATGAAAGGGCTTTAGGCTTTAATTATCACCCAAAAAACTTATTCAGCGGAGTTTCTTTTTTCGCTTCTAACTCTTTCTTATACACTTTTCCTGTTTTCTTTTGCTCCATCAGGGATGCAATAAAAGGCTTCCTTGTTTTCCTGTTTAACACATCTTTTTCCAGAATCTCTGCCAATTTCTCAGGCTTGATCATTGCCTGCTTTAATATCAAAGCCAGCCTTTCCTCATTAGTCTTTCTGAACTCCTTTATTACCTCGTCCCTGTTTAAAAGCTCTGCCAAGAATTCTTTTCTTTTTGAGTGGCTTAAGCTGTTATATATCACATCAACAAACTTTTTTGGGTTTTGCATCAGCAGGAATTTGGTAATCTGCAGGCTTCTTATAACATCGTTTTTGAAGTACTCTGTTTTGAGCTCCTTCATTACATCAGCAAGTATGTCCTCGAATTCCACCATTATTATCCCGTTTTTCCCTAATTTTTTTATTATCCCATCTTTGCTGTCTTTTGGCAATGAGTTTAATACAGCAACATTTTCTATTTCAGTATCCTTGCTTATCCTTTTTGTATATTGCCTTACACTCTCAATTAGGCTCTTATCATCGAATTTTTCATCAATCAGCTTGTCCATCATGTAATTTTGCTCGGCAAATCCGCTTATAGAGCAGTTTACCTCTACATGCATAATGCTGGTTAGGCTTCCCTTGTCAAACTTCAATGCCAGAATTCCAATATCTTTATTGCCGCTCTTAAGATTGTTTACCGTAAAGTAGCCTTTCCTATTAAGCCAGAAATCAACTACCTCCTTTTCAGCTGACATATAACCACACCCCCTTGCTCTGACAAACAGCCACAATTTATAAGGTTTTTGATTTTGTGAACGTTAAAAATATACGCAAAGGGCTGTGCCTGATTTAGGGGAGGCGGGTGGGCAGAATAACTAAAAGATATTAACCAAAATGGTGTGTGTTGTTAATGCATAATATCTATAAATAAAATCACGGTAGCCCATTTTTGCTTCAGTTCCGCTCTGGCACAGCCCCTTAGAATTTTTGCTTAGAAGCATTACTTTACTGATTTTATTTCTTTTTCAATACCAGAATATTGCCCCTTCCCTTTTTAATCTTTTTAATCAAGCCCTTGTGCTCCAGTTCAGAAAGCATTAAACTTATTTTCGCTTCAGAGAAAGGCAGGTGCTTTCTTATTTCCTTCTGTGTCGTTCTCCCGCCTTCTTCTCTTAACAATTCAATAATCTTGCCTAAATACTTTTCACCACCTTCCTCATCTTCACTGACTATTTTAGAACTTTTATTATTTTTTTCTTTTTTGCCTTTAAAAATAACATAAACTGCAATGCCAAGAAAAAACAGGAATATTAGAACAAATAAAGATGCAAAGCTTATCTCCTCTGCTTCAGGAATTGCTATCCCGATATCCTGGGAAAGCTCATCCTCTTCATCAAAGCTTGGAAACAATATAAGGTCTATCACATAATTTCCCTCCCGGCTTATTGTTATGTTCCTGCTTTCTGATGCAGAAACTCCATCATTCCTTTGTTCTGCTTTTATCGTGTAAAATCCGTTTGGAATGTCAAAACTGTAACTGCCGTCTTTTGAAATGAAATACTGTCCCGGAGTTGTATTGACTTCTACTCTCGCCCCAGAAGCTTTATTTAATGACAGGTCATATATGTTGCCATAAACTGTGGCAGCAAGAACATTGCCAGAAAAAGCAGCCATTAGCACAAATAACAGGATAAACCTAATTGCAGTTCTCATAATAGCATCAAAAAGCAATTGCAGATATTTAAACTTTTAGAAATAATTTGCATAAAAAACCAAATAACTCTTCTTTTCTGATTTAAAGGCCAAACTAAGTTTTTTTCTTTCTTAAAGAAACAAATAAACTTTTGTAAAGTTTTAAGTCCTTTTAAAAACCTTAAATTTTTTATTGTAAAAAGTATGTTTATAAATAAAAATCATATTTGATGCGTGTAAAATAATAAAAATATAATAAATTGGAAAATCAGGAGGTATGAAAATGAAAAAAATATTGCTTATAGTCGTTTTGGGCATATTTTTAATTGGATTATTGCCCGTATATTCAATACAGAAGCCAGTAGATGTTGCGTCTGCACAGCAGGCCGGCAATGCCGCAGCGCAGGGAATACAGGCCACTAATGCTGAAAGAGAGCAGGTGAGGGAAGCTCTTGCTGAGAGACTGATGGATATGGAGCCTGAGAAGCTTAAAAGAATTCAGGCCCTTAACAATGTAAGGCTGGAAAAAGTTGCTGCTCTGGAAAATAAAGATGTAGCTAAGATAGCATCACTTTCAAGGGCAAGGCAAAAAGAGCTTCTTGAGCTTAACCAAGAGGATATTGAAAAAAGGCTCGAAAAAATCCGCGTTAGGACAGTAAACAAAGCAGAAGACCTTAAGTTAAGGGTTCTTACAAGAGAAAGGGTTGAGGCAGCAAAAAACAATTTTCTGAAAGCAAGAAACAGGTACGAAGAGGCTAAAGGAAACTACTCAATAGCAAGAGAAAAATACCTGGCTGCAAAAAACTCCGGTGATCAGGAAGCTGCGCTTGAGCATGCAAAAGAAGTTTTGCTTAGTTCAGCAGAAGCAATTATAGGCCACCTAGAAAAGACAAAGGCCAAGATTGAAGAGAGCGAGAACATAGAAGAGGAAAAGGCAAATGAGCTTATTGAAAGGATTGAAGCCCATATATCTGAAATAGAAGATATAAAGTCGCAAATAGAAGCAGCAGAAACAAGAGAAGAGATTAGGGAAGCAGCTCGTCTTCTGAACAGCAATTGGAAAGAGCTTAGATTCAGAATCCATGTATTCGCAGAAAGGGTTGTTGTTGCGCGCATTCAAGGCGTCATAAACCAGGCAGAGGTTCTGGAGAAAAAGCTTGACTCGGCTTTGTCAAGGATGGAAGAAAGAGGCATTGAGGTTGATGTTGATGCAGAAGTTGAGGAATTCAGCTCATTAGTTGCAGACGCTAAAGAGAAGTTTAATCAGGCAAAAGAAAAGCTTGAGCAGGCCAGGGAGGAAGAAGACAAAGACGCAGTTAAGTCCTTAGTTGACGAAGCAAAATCCCTGATTGAAGATTCAAGAGAGTCGCTAAAATCAGCGCATGACAAGCTTAAAGACATAGTGGCAAAAATAAGGGAAGCAGGCCAGGAGCTTGAAATAGATGATGATGAGCCTGTGGAAGTTGAGGTAGAATCAGGGGAAACAGAAGAAGCCTAAAAGCTTCTTTTTTTTATTTTTTTCAGAAAACTTTAAATATAAACTAAAGACAAGCTTAAAATACCAGTAAAAAGAGGTGCATTATCTATGTTCAAAAAAATTGTTGCCGCATTGTTGATAACTCTAATGTTGTTTATTTTTCTTGGATGCGCAAAAAAAACAGGGCCAGAAACAATAGCAGAAACACCAACTGCAGAAGTTTCAGAGCCTGTCGGGGAAATAGAAACAGGAATTGCCGGCATAAGCGATATAGAGGAAGACATGGACGCAAGCGAGCTTGATGACCTGGACACTATTTTAGGAGATATAGAGAACATTTAATTTCAATAATTTTTATATAATCTCCCTGATTCTTTTGTTTTTATGATAGAATTGGAAGGCTCCTACCTTGAAGGCGGCGGCTCCATAGCGAGAATAGCCCTTGCTTTATCAACAATAACCCAAAATCCATTTGAAATAGCAAACATAAGAAAAAACAGGCCCCAGCCGGGTCTGAAGCACCAGCATTTATTCTGCATCAAAGCTTTGGAGACGTTATGCAATGCCAATGTTGAAGGCGCTTTTCTGGGCTCAACATCTTTAAAGTACTCTCCTGGGAAAATAGAAGGAAAAACAATAGACATAGGCATTAAGACAGCTGGCTCAATAACACTATTTCTGCAGTCTTTGTTAATGCCCTCAATGTTCGCAGATAAGGCTGTAAGATTTAGCATCATTGGGGGGACAGATACAAAATGGAGCCCGACTTTCGACTACTTCAATAATATTTTTCTGCCGCAAATGCAAAAATATGCAGATATAGAATGCAGGCTGATAAAGCGCGGCTATTACCCAAAAGGCAATGGCAAAGTTCAGATTAAAATAAAACCGCTGTACAAAATCTCAGATTTCAGTGATTTCAATGAATTTTTAAGACATTTAAAACAAACTGCGCCTAAAATAAACCTGGCAGAGCAAGGGCATTTAATACAGATAAAGGGAATTTCCCACGCCTCATTGGATTTGCAAAATGCAGATGTTGCTGAAAGGCAGGCAAAAGCAGCCGAAATAGAACTAAGCAGTTATAAATGCCCTGTGAATATACGGGCAGAGTACAGCGAAACATTATCGGCAGGCTCTGGAATAACATTATGGGCAATATTTTCAAAACAAAAAGACGAAATTGACATAAAAAATCCAATAAGGCTTGGAGCAGATGCTTTGGGAGAAAAGGGAAAAAAAGCAGAGGTAGTTGGCAAAGAGGCAGCCCAGAAATTAAAAAGGGAGATAGAAAGCAAAGCGCCTGTTGATATGCACCTAGCAGACCAGATTTTGCCTTTTGTTGCGCTTGCAGGAGGCAGCATCAAAACATCAAAAATAACAAACCATACCAGAACAAACATTTACACAATAGAGAAATTTCTGGGAAAAACTTTTGAAATTGATGAAAGCAATAATACTGTTTCTGCAATATAAAACGTTCTCTAAGCAAAGCATACTGCCCCGTCGAATATCCACCCCCTACAAAACAATAACCTTTATAAACAAAACGCCAATACCAAAAACCATGCCAAAAGAAAAAATAGTATGTTTGTCATGCAGGAAAAATGTATTGAATTCGAAAGGCACTTCTAAGTTTAACTGCCCTAACTGCGGGAAAACAGAAATTGTTAGGTGCACGCATTGCAGGGAAATCGCAGCAAAATATACCTGCCCGGCATGCAGTTTTGAAGGCCCTAATTAAAATGGCGCAGGTTGTTGTAACTTTAAAGATAATGCCTGAAAGCCCTGAAATTAATCTGGAAAAAATAGAATCTGTGGCAAAAGCAAAAATTATTGATTTTTCTCAAAGCAGGGAGCTTAAAACAGAGCAGGAGCCAATAGCCTTCGGCCTGAAGGCATTGAAAATAACCTTTGTAATGGAAGAAAGCAAAGGCTCAACAGAAAATTTGGAAGAGGGCATAAAAACAATTTCAGGTGTGAATTCTGTTGAGGTAACTGATGTGAGGAGAGCCATTGGTTAGCTGAGCAGTTTCCAGCTAAGCTTTGCATTTTCTGTGCTCTTCCAGCTTCCCCCAAGGGCAACTAAATTATTCTCTTTTGTCGTGACGCAAAGGCTTTGCCCGGAATATAAGTACTCAAACTGGCCTTTTGTGCCAGCGCAGTCTTCCTTTTTGGCATCCTCAATATTTTTATCAATAGCCTTTATATTAGCCGGGTTTATCCTTGTAAAAACAAAATATTCATTGAACCTCTTTGAGAAAATGTCATCCTCAGCTTGCCTGTTGTTTGTAAATCCCTCTTCGCTGAAGTCATAATAAAGCAAAAAAACCCTTCCAACGCTTATTGTTTTGTTTGATGGAACTGCCTCACTTGGGCCATCTTTTTCTTCCTCAAAGTTTTCTGTAATCCCGGAAATTTCCTCAATACCCTCTCTAGATTCCTCCCTTTCTTCAACCGGCTTTATTAATTCTAAATGGGCTTCTAGAAAAGTTTTCTTGCCGGGCTCTATGCTCACTTCGCTTTCAAAGTCTTCATAGCCCTCTTTTCTTAAAATAGCCTTATGAAAGCCTGCAGGAACATTATACAAGGTGTCTGGGCTTTCCCCCTCGTAATCACCGTCAATGAATATTTCTGCATTGCCGGGAAAAGTTTCAACCTCTAAAAATCCGGAGCCTGCGCTTTCTTCTGCAGCTTTAGTGCTTTCTTCCAGAGCCTTATCATCCTCTTTAGGCAGATAGCTAAAAATGATTATAAGGGCCATCACCAGAAAAACTGCAGGCAATGCCCAGTTCATGCCAAACCTGATTTTCCTCTTTTTAATTTTCCTCTTTTTCATCCTATTTTAGGCTAAAGGCAAATTAATATAAAAATTTATTCTTTTAACAGCTCCAGTAATTTGTTGCAGGGAACATCGGACCTTATCCCTGTGCCAGAAAAATGGGTATTAGCAGCCTTAAAACCCATTCCCTTTATTTTTTCAATAATCCTTTCTTTTTTCATTATCTTCCCATACCCTTTTTTTTCGGCAATGTCATGCACATCATAAAACCCAATACAGCCTGTTTTTGACTCCTCCTTGATAATTTTTAAAAATTTCAATAATTCATTATAATTCTGGTTGTTATTGCTTATGCAGTTATCTTTTATTTTTTTATTACCTTTAATTGAACTTATTTTTAGTGATTTGTTACTCTTATAAACTGAATTTTTTATTAATGTGCTGTGCATCTTATTGGCCAGCTTAACATCCCACAAACTGCCAAGCCACAAAGGCCCCGCGTCATTAAACATGCCTTGCTGCCTTGCAATGTCATCCGCTGTTTTCTTTCCTTTAATGCACTGGAAAAAAACCCTGAAATAATGGTCTCTGGAATAGGAGAATATTGGAAGCAAAGCTTTCTCATACTGCATCCCAATCAGTTGCACTTTTCTGATTAATATCCTGAGCCCGGTTTCGTGCATCATATAATCTTTTTTAGGCAAAGCCCAGTATTTCCTGATGCACGCCTTAGGGTATGTCCCGGACAAAGCTGCGGTATCTGTGTTAGTCACAGCCAAGATGCCCTCTCTGGAGATTCTCTTAACTGCAGAATCCAAATAGGGGTTAGAAGTTCCAAAGGGGTCAATATCAATATAATCAAAACCGCTGGATTTCAGCAGAAAAAGATTGGCATCTTCATTAAAGATTTTTATTTTATTGCCATTTTTATTTGTTATTTTTTTATTATTGGAATTATTTGTATTCTTTATTATTGTAAATTTCCTGATTTTATTAAGCTCAAGATTGTTTACTATTGAATTTAAAGCCTTTTGGCTGTAATCGTTGAAGCTTAGGCTTTTAATCTTGTTCTTGTCCAGCTCTTTCAGAAGCCTTATCCCCCGGATTCCGGAGCCAGCCAACGGCAGAGAAATCTGCATGCCCTTTTTGCCTAGGCTGTTCAGGAGCAGGATGGAAATGTCCCTGTTAAGCTTCATAACAGGGTTATAAAAAACCTCCATTTCTTTGGAAACCTTGTTGCTTCTCTTAATTTTTATTGCAGCATTCCCCTCTCCTATAATCTCATACATAAGAATCGAGAATTAAAACAAAAATAAAAAACTATTGATTTAGACAACCATAATAACCCTGTGCTTGACATCCCTTGCCTCATCATTGCCCGCAGTTATTCTAACCAGGTAATCTCCCGGCTTTACATAGCTTGGCACATCCCAGAAAATCAATTTTCCCTCTTTGTCCCCATCATCCAAATCAAAAGATTCTGTCTGCAGAACAATTCCCAAATCATAAATAAGCAGCTTTACACTCAAATCTTCCAGATAATCTTCCCCATCATTATTGACATTAACATGCATAAAATACTGCTCATCCGCACTTGCATATCCATTGTCTCTTATCATGCCTATTAGGCCTGAAAAGATAAACATAAACAACAATATTTCGCGCTTAATTTTAAACACCTCCGCTCACACATCCCAGATTTTTTAAGATATAAACTTTTCTGTGTTTTAATTAGCGACATAAGCGATTAGTCAATGAAGTTGGATTACGCCCGGTTTGTCAATCTGCTCTGCAAGTTTACTGCGGGGCGTCGCTTCTCTGCCATAACGCTCCGCCCGCATAGTCCTTGCTGATAGATATGAGGCGAAAATTTCTTGGCAGGAAAAATTTTCGCCGAACCTAAATTTTGCCGAGAAGCGGCAGATTGAATTTGCCCTAAAACTAATGCTCCCTATTATTTTACTAAACAATCAATAACAACCTTTAAAAAAACAATTCTACTTCTGATTGAGTATGAAAATAAGGCAGCCAATAATAACCTTTGTTGGCCACATTGACCACGGAAAAACAAGCCTGCAGGATTATATTAGGCAAAGCTCTATTGCAAGAACCGAGGCAGGGATGATAACCCAGCATATAGGCTGCAGCAACATTACTCTGGAAACAATTAAAAAAATATGCGGTAACCTCCTTGAAAGCTTAAAGCTTAAATTCACGATCCCGGGCATTCTTCTGGTTGACACTCCGGGCCATGCAGCATTTACGAACATAAGAAAGCGCGGGGGAAACTTAGCAGATATAGCAGTTCTGGTTATAGACATAAATGAGGGCGTTATGCCTCAAACTCTCGAATGCATAGGCATTTTGAAGCAGTATAAAACCCCGTTTATTGTCGCTTTGAACAAAATAGACCTGCTGCCAGGATTTCAAACTAAAAACACATTTTTGATTCAGAACATAAGCTCCCAGCCGGAATCTGTCCAAAAAATCCTTGATACCCTGCTTTACGAGACTGTTGGAAAGCTCTCAGAGCTCGGGCTTAATTCAGAAAGGTTTGACCGCGTAGAGGACTACACAAAGCAGATTGCGATAGTCCACACATCAGCTAAGACAGGAGACGGAATCCCTGAGCTTTTAATGGTCCTGGCTGGTTTGGCCCAAAAATTCATGGAACAGAGCTTAAAGATTAAAGCAGAAGGAAATGCAAAAGGAACTGTTCTGGAAATTAAGGAAGAAAAGGGCATTGGAAAAACAATAGACGCAATAATCTATGACGGGACTTTAAGGCAGAACGACACAATAGTTGTAGGAACTCTTGATGAGCCGGTTGTAACAAAAGTAAAAGCCTTGTTAGAGCCTTTGCCTCTATCCGACATAAGGGGCAAAAAAACAAAATTTAACTCTGTCAAGCAGGTTTCTGCAGCCTGCGGAGTTAAAATAATTGCCCCAGAAATAGAACAAGTGGTTGCAGGCATGCCTTTGAGGTCATGCGAAGAAGCTGAAATAGAAAAAGCAAAAGAAGAGATAAAGAAAGAAGTGGAGGAAGTAATAATTGAAACAGAAGCGCAGGGAATAGTGATAAAAGCAGATTCTTTGGGAAGCCTGGAAGCCCTTATTAAGCTGCTAAAAGAAAAAAACATAAGCGTAAAAAAAGCAAGCATTGGCAGCATATCCAAAAAAGACGTCTCAGAAGCATCAACGAATTATGAGAAAGACCCTTTAAATTCCGTGATTTTGGGCTTTAACATTGGCATAATTCCAGGTGTAAAAGTGCAGAATGCAAAGGTAATCACAAGCAATATTATCTACAAGCTGATTGAGGATTTTGAAAAATGGCAGGAGCAGGAGAAAAAAAGGATAGAAGGCAGGGAAATAGAGTTTTTGGTCAGGCCATGCAAGCTGCAGATTATGAAAGGCTATGTTTTCAGGCAAAATAATCCTGCAGTTGTAGGCGTAGACATACTTGCAGGAACTTTAAAAGTAGCCACGCCGTTAATGAAAAAAGACGGCAATAGGCTGACAGAAGTAAAGAGCATGCAGCATGACCAGGAAAGCATAGAAAAAGCAGAGAGAGGAAAGCAGGTTGCAGTTTCGCTGCCAAAAGTAACTGTAGGCAGGCAAATCCAGGAAAATGACATACTTTACTCAGCTGTCCCGGAGGAAGATTTTAGGAAGTTAAAAGAGCTTAAAAAACACCTGACAAAAGAGGAAATAGAAATATTAAAGGAAATCGCAGAAATAATGCGTGAGAAAAACCCCATGTGGGGCATTTGATAATTTTTTATAGCCTTTTAACAACATAAGCACAAAATACATATAGGCTGCGCCTATTTTAGGGGAGGCGGGTGGGCAGAATAAGTAGGGATATTAACCAAAATGGTGCGTGTTATTAATGCAACATCTTAACAAAGTGTTATCAGGGTAGACCATTTTGACTTTAGTTCCGCTCTGGCGCAGCCTCAGTGTTTAGTTATAGAAACTTGGCTTAACTCGAAATAAAATAATTAAAAATGCATAAGCTAAAAATCTTAAACAGCAAGGAAGTAAAAGAAATTCTTAAGAGGATAGAAGCGCAATGGGGCGCTAAGCTAAAGCTGGACTACGCTTTTCTAAAAAACCAGAAAAACAGGGTTTTCATAGTCAACAAGGGCATATCAGAAATTGATTTTTCAAAATTAAAGGTCAACTCCCTAGGAATGTATTTCTGCGAGATCGACAGGCTTGGGATAAGGCTTAGCATAGAAGGCTCCCAGATTGCAGGGCCAAAATCAGCAAAAAACATTGTAGAAATTACCGAAGAGCAGGCAAAAAAATGGCTCTCCGGCCAAGATTTAGGCTTATGCCAAGAAACAAAAGGCAGCTATTCCGGCTTCGTAATAATAAAGCACAATAACGATTTCTTTGGAACCGGAAGATACCAAGACGGAAAAGTTCTTAATTATGTGAGCAAGAGCAGGAGAATCAACTCCCAAATTTAACCATTTAGAAATAGTAAAATCAACAAAATATTTTTAAACTTCTGGCAATTTATGGGTTATATGACTACGGAATTGGAAGAGTCGGTTCTGGCAGAACCATGGATTTTAATCAAAGAAATTGTCAGTGATGAAAAGACAGGAAACAGAGCAAAATTAGAAGAATTAGTTTCAAACAAGCAGCTTGAAACAGAAGTAGAAGGTTCCAAAGTTTACATTAGCTTTAGCAACCCTACAATTAAATACAAAGTTGGCTATGATTCCTTAACAGGAAACTTAGAGGTTGAGCTTTCTGGAGAAATGGACTTGGAAACATGTAACCATTATTTTGGGAATTGGATAATCAGTTCCATAAGCTCTTCTTTTGCTGGAGAACCTTTTAGTATGGGTTATGGGAGCGAATTCAGAACTCTTAATTTAGGAAAAGAAATAGAAAAGATAAAAAGAAAAATTTTGAACTATATACCCAAATTAGATGAAACTTCAGCTGAAGCTTTGGCAGAAAGTTTTAATCTCAGCGAACCGGATAAAGCTGAATTTTTGAAGAGATTGTTGCCTATATTCGCCAGAAGAGACAAAGTATCTCAAGAGATTAACGAATTGAAAAAAGACTTTATGGAAAAATCAACACCCCTTTTTAAGGTCGCTTTGAAATATTATACAGGATGTTTACGTTGCAAACCTGACTACGAAGCAGATGCAGAGATAGTGTATGATGGCAATATAGCAAAAGTAACAGGAAAATACACTACAAAACAAGCTGAGGTACTGGACTTTTTATTTAAGTAAGCAGAAATTTCTATCTTCTTCTCTCAACAACAACCCTTATCTCTCCCTTTTTTCTCAAAAAATCAATTAAATCCATATCCAGCTCAAACGCAGCTTTATCAGATTTAACTGCAAAAGTCCTTTCAGAAACAAAATCTGTTTTCCTTATAACAATCTCCTTGCCGCTGTTAAACTTAGGGTTTATCTCTGCGTTAATTTTCTCAACAATTTTATTATTTTTTATTCTATTGTTGTTTTCTTTATTACAAGATTCTTTTACTGTTTCTATTGTTATTGTAACCTCCTTCTTGCCGCCTATTGATTCAATGAATCTCCTTAATTCAGCCAATGAAAAATCAGCCCTAACCCCGATAATGCAGTCCCCTTTTAGGCTCAAATACTTTTCCTTTGTAAACTCAATTGTAGTTTTGTGCCTGGCAGTGATATTTTCATGCCCATAGCAGTTAAACGAATAACCCATTTTGCATTGATAAGAACTAACTACCTTAAAATGTCTTCTATCGGCTTTTTCTTTGCCTCTTTTTTCTCAGGAGCGGTTTTCATGGTTTTTGCCGCCTTTTCCAGGTCAACACCCAGATCCCTCAGGGACTTGATGTGCATCTGCATAAGCTGCTCAACTATCTGCAGTATCCTCAGCATTTCCTCCCTTTCCTTTGCTAAAGTTGTTAATGCCCCCTTATGAAATCCAATCTGCTCTTCCTTGCCTGCTTCCGGTTTTTTGGCCATAATTCATTGATTTTACCTGCAATTATTTAAATATGTTGGAAATTATCCCAAAAAAATCAGGTAGAACTGCAAAATGGAAATTTTTATCAGGGGAAACAGCTTGGTAAGCAGGGAAGAATGGGAGACCCTTATCTCTTCTATTGAAACTAATTACGAAACCTTAGAAACAAATAAGGAAAGGGCAAAGAGAAACCTAAAAGATGCCATAGAAAAAGCAGTATTGGAGCGCGCAAGGAAAAATCCTCGCTTTGGAATGCTCTTCTCAGGTGGAGTTGACAGCACTTTAATTGCGTTTATATGCAAAAAGCATAACTTCGATTTTACTTGTTACACTGTAGGCATGGAAAATTCCCCGGACATAGAATCTGCAAAAAAAGTCGCGGAAAAATACAATTTTAACTTAAGGTACAAACTATTGACATTGGAAGATCTTGAAACTACCTTAAAAGAAACAATAAAAATTCTTAACAGCACTGATATCATATGGGTGTCTGTCGGCTCTGTGGTATATGCAGCATCCCAACTGGCACTGCAAAACAGCACAAAAACATTGTTTTCTGGCTTGGGAACAGAAGAGCTTTTTGCAGGCTACAAAAGGCATGGGGACGCATTGCAAGAACATGGTTTTGAGGCCTTGCATAAGGAATGCTGGAACGGGCTGAAAAACATGTGGCAAAGAGACTTGTTAAGAGACTATAAAATAGCAAAGCATCTTGGCATGGAATTAATCACCCCTTATATGGATTTAAATGTCATAAAAACTGCTATGCAGGTAAATCCAATGTATAAGCTGGGTAAGGAGCAAAATAAGATAATCTTAAGGGAAATTGCAAGTGATTTTGGAATGGAAAAAGAATTCGCCTTGCGCAGGAAAAAAGCAGCCCAGTATGGAAGCAGTTTTGTAAACGGAATGGACAAATTAGCCAAAAAACACGGCTTTTCTGCAAAAAAGGATTATCTTCATAGCCTGCTGTAGCCTATTTAATCCTGAGCTCAATAATATCCTGGTCATTTAGGGTATGGCCTAATTTTACAATCTTCTGCCCGGGATAACGTGAAGAACCCCAGATTCTCGCAAACTTGAACTTATCAGCAAAATCCCTGTGTAGTTTAAGGCAGAGGTCATTCAAAGTAGCCCCTTCCCACATTATCAGCGGCTCATCCAAGTCAGGTTTTTTATTGTGCTCTTTCAGGTACACGCTGATTATTCTGAGCTTCCTGTAGATTAACTCCCTTAGCTCTTCTATGTTAACCTTTTTCTCTGCAGAAATTAACAAGTCAGGATTTAGTTTATTTTTAGCTTTCCTAAGTACATCTTTCCCTGCCATATCTACCTTATTAAGGATTATAATTGCCGGGAGGTATACTTTGTTGCCCTCAATAGCGTCTATCAGCTGGTCTGCATCAATATCCGTCCTAATTGTCACATTTGCATTATTGATTTTAAATTCCTTTAATATGCCTTCTACGGTTTTTTTGTCTGTCTTTGTCAGCTGTACCGTTGTCCCAATGCTTATCCCGCCTCTTGCTGTTTTCACTATCTTAATATCAGCAGCTTTTTGGTTCACCCTTACATCAGCTTCATACAACTCTCTTAGCAATGTCTGGTACTGCTCGGGATGGAAAACATCTATTATAAAGATAATAAGCTCAGAATTCCTGATTACAGATAAGACTTCTTTGCCTCTGCCGGTTCCTGCAGCAGCGCCATGAACAACTCCGGGAACATCAAGTACCTGTATTTTTGCATGCTTGTAGTTCAGCATTCCCGGAATAACGCTTAGTGTTGTAAAAGCATAAGCGCCAACAGGAGAATTCGCATTGGTCAGGGAATTCAGCAATGTAGATTTTCCCACAGAAGGGAAACCCAGCAGTACCACAGTCCCATCACCGGTTTTCCTTACCGCATAGCCTTCCCCTTTTTTTCCTGATGCTGACCTTGCATCCCTTCTCTCCTTTAGCCTTGCCAGCTGCGCCTTATAGAGCCCTACTGCATGCTGCGTCCTTTTGTTGTACTTTGTTTTTGATATAAGCTCTTCTAATTCCTTTATTTTAGCGCTTACAGAATCCCCCCCCTCTTTTCCGTTATTAACGTTTTTTTGCATTTCCGCTACCAACTTTTAGCTTAATGTCAATTAAGAATAAGAAACAGCTGTCCTATTTATTAGTTTTTAATTTTTTAATTGTTTGCCCAATTTGTTGTACAGCTTCATAAGCTCGTCATACATCTCTTTCTTCTCCATGTAATCCATCTTGGTGTATTTTTCCCTTGCCTTTGTATAAATTCTCATTGCCTTGCCTTTATTATTATTTTGCAGCGCTTCCTTAGCTTTTAGCAATAGTTTGTGGCATTTGACAAATTTCCTGCTTTTCCCTTCTAGCTTTTTCTGTATTTCTTTAGCCTTTGCCACTTCCGGTTGCTTAGCTTTCTTCCCTGTTATTTTTGGGATTATACCCGGTTTTTCTTTCTTTCTTTGCTCAAAAAAATCTCCAAGCTCTTTTAAACTCTTTTCTAGATCCTCTCCTTTAAACTCTTTTATTTCTTTCTTTTCTTCAGCCTTCTTCCTTTCCTCCTCCAGCTTTTTCCTCTCAGCCTCTTTCTGCTTTTTTTCTAATACCTTCTTCCTCTCATACTCCTTTCTCTCTTTCTTAGTCTTAACCAATCCCAATCCATGAAAGAACCCAAAAACCTTTTTTCTTCTTGCCTTTCTTTTCTCTTCAATCAGCTTTGCTCTCCTAACCTTCTCATCTTCCTTTCTCCTTTTTTCAATATCTTTTTGCTTCTTCTCATCCAGTTTTCCCCTTATTTTCTCCTCCTCTTGCCTGCCACTACCGATTTTTAACCTTATCCATTCTGTTTCTTGACCAGCAAACCCCTTATTTAGTTCCCCAATCTCTTTAGCTATTTCTTCTACTGATTTGCCTTCCTCCTTTTTTTGAGTAGGCATTTGCTCTTTTTTGCCGCCCACTTCCTTTCTCTTTGCTTCCAATTCTTTTTGCCTTTCCTCTTCAATTTTCCTCTTCTTCCTTTCCTCCTCTAACTTTTTCCTCTCAGCCTCTTTCTGCTTTTTTTCTAATACCTTCTTCCTCTCATACTCCTTTCTCTCTTTCTTAGTCTTAACCAATCCCAATCCATGAAAGAACTCAAAAACCTTTTTTCTTCTTGCCTTTCTTTTCTCTGCAATTAGCTTTGCTTTCCTCGCCTTTTCTTCTTCTTTTCTCTTCTTTTCCAGCTCTTTTTGTTTCTTCTTTTCTTCCTCTTCCTTTCTCTTTTCCTCAGCCTTTATCTCCTCTTCTCTCTTCTTCTGTTCCTCTTTCTCCTTTTTTCTTTCCTCTTCTATTCCCCCCTTCTTCCTTTCCGCTTCTTTTCTCTCTACCTCTAATTCCTTCAGCCGTTTTTCCTCTTTTATCTTCCTTTGCTTTGCTTCCTCTTCCTTTCTCTTATCCTCCAGTTCTTTTTGCTTCTTTTCCTCTAACCTTGCCTTTATTTTCTCTCCCTCAGCTTTCTTCTTCTCTTCAGTTAACCTTTTCCTCTCAATCTCTTTCTGCTGTTTCTCTATCTCCCTCTGTTTTTTATATTCCTTTCTCTCTTTCTCAGTCTTAACCAATCCCAATCCATGAAAGAACTCAAAAGCCTTTTTTCTCCTTGCCTTTCTTTTCTCTGCAATTAGCTTTGCTTTCCTTGCCTTTTCTTCTTCCCTTTTCTTTGCCTCCGACTCTTCATATCTTTTCTTTTCTAATCCCCTTCTTTTTTCATCTTCTTTCTTCTGCCTTAACTGATGTTTTTTTAGCAATAAACTCTTGTAAAAAGAATTAATTTCCTTGAAAATTTCTGCTTTTCTCTCGCTTGGAAGATTTATATAAGCATCCATTAATTTTGTGTATATTCTCTCGGATCTCCCCAAATTATTTTTGTCCAAAGCCCTGTAGCCTTTGTCAATAAGCCTTTTGCATTTTCCAGCTGAGCCTCTTCTTAATTCCCTTTCTCTTTCCTTTTCTATTCTCTTTTTAATTCCTGTTTCTTCTTCCCTTTCCCTAAGCCTTTTTTCTCTTTGCCTTTCTTCCTCTTTTTGCAACTTGATTTTCAATTTTTCTTTTTTTTCTAATACCTTCTGCTCCTCATATTCCTTTTTCTCTTTCTCAGTCTTAACCAAACCTAAGCCATGAAAGAACTCAAAAGCCTTTTTTCTTCTTGCCTTTCTTTTCTCTGCCCTTAACACATTCCTCTTTTTCTCTAATTCCAGCTTAAGCCTTTCCTTCTTCTCTCTTAACTCCAACTTCTGTTTCTCTAACTCTAGTTTCTTCTTTAGTCTTAATTCCTTAGCTCTCTTCCTTTTGTTGTTCCAGTTTCTGAAGAAAGTAACAATTCCTCTTTCTTCTCTTTTTCTGACAATTAAAGGCTTTTCTATTGTAGTTTCCTCGGTCCTTTTTGCTTTTGGTGCCCTTGCCTCAAACATTTTTTTGTAAATAAACACTCCAATAAAGAAATAAGAATACGCCCCAATTGTGAAAATAAGCAGTAATACAACAATTGACAATGCCCAGCATAAGGGGTCATTTCTGCAGAAGCCTATGAATTTTGTCAGCTTCGCCCCTTCCTCCTTGGCAGCTTCCTCAACCTCAAAAAGATAGCTTGCCACACCAACAGAGTTGCCAAAAGAAGCTTCTGCAGCAAAAACATAGTTTCCTGTTTTTAGCTTATCCGGTATCTTTAGTGTTTTGAAAAAAGATGCTTGTGTAGTAACAACCACGCTTTCCTTCTCGCTTATTATAGTGTTGCCGCTGGTGTCTTTTACAAAAAATTCCATATCCACGCTGGTGGATTCTATGCTCTGCAGATTGAAAACTCTTATTTCAAATGTTGTGCTGCTGCCCTGCAATACGCTTCTGTCCCTTGCGACAGGGTTAAGGTTCATGTCAAACAGCACATTCCTGCTTTCTATTTCGATTACCGCAGGAACCTCTTTTTCGTAAGAATCTGTTTTAGCCGAAATTTTTCCTATGTAAACACCGGGAGCTTGCTCAATGCCCTCAGCACTGTTAAAACTGGAGAAATTAAGCCTCACAATCTTTGTTTGCCCGGGCTTTATTTTAAACTCCTTGTCAAGAACCTCAACGAGTTCAGAAACGCCTGGAGTATCAACCATTATTGTTTTCTCTTCGTTTCCTACATTCATTACCCTTAGCTCTTTTCCAATATGCTCATCAGCCTTGACCAAAACCTTTATTAGAATCTGGTCAATTTCAAAAGGAACTGCTGCCTCTTCAGCAGATATTCTGCTTAGAACAATATTCCTGTTTTGAATAAAAAACAGTGCAGATATGATTATTAGCAAAACTATAAGGAAAACTATCATAACTTCCAACGGTTTTTTGCCCCTCTCGCTTGCCTTTCCAAGATAGATGCTCTTTACCTTTCCGCTTTCATCCCTGACATTCTTATAATAATAGGGGCCGTGCCTCTTCCCCTTTTTGTGGACATATCTCTTATAAGCCAATAAAACCACCTGATTTTAAGGGGCAATTTATTCCCATGCCAAAAGAATTTGATTTTCTTAGATTGCCTAATAATTTAATGTCTATCACCCCTCTTTAAGATGAGTTCCAGCCTCTTTTTAGCTTAAAACTAACCAAGCAAATGTAGTGTAACGTGGTGTAATCTAATTACAGACCACATTTAATTTAAATAACTTTCTATGGATTTCCTTGGAAAGGTGCTAATCCTAAACCAATTCAGAACTTCTGCCAATAAGTTGCTACTTCTGCTTTTTTGCTTTCTTTTTTATTTTGCCCTTTTTCGTAATAGAGGCCAATTTGTATATAAGCATTGATGTAATGCCCACCAATATAAAAGCCAGGAATAATACTATTGCTGTATTGGTTGTTAATTTCTTCATTTCAATAAGCTTCTTTTTTTCTGTGACCCTAAAGAGCTGGCTTGAAACAGCAAAACTGTCAGCATACCTCACTTCTGTTATGGCGACATAGCTTCCGGGAACAGTGCTCTCATGGATTCTAAATGATTTGGGGTAAGAAGCCTGCTTTTCAACAGCAAAGGTCTCTGTTTCTTCATAAATGATATTCCCCCTTAAGTCTTTGATAAAGTATGAAGCAAAAACATCTACTTTTGTTGGAACTCCTACATTTAGCAAAGTGATTTGGGTTTTCAATTCATCCCCTAACTCCACTTCCTGATAGTTGAGAGGGATATCCAGCTTTACATCAAATAAAACCAGCTTAGTTATGACCTCCAATATTGCTGGAACAGATTTTTCAATTTCACCGGCCTTTGCTGTAATTTCCCCTGCAAAACTGCCCACCTTCTTAGCTGCAAAATCCAACGTAACCTCTGCGCCTGTTTTAGCCTCCAGGCTGATAGAATTGTCAGATAAAGACAAATATTCTTTTATGCCCTCTACTGTTAAGGAAACAGTTAAGCCTGTGTTTCCTGTGTTTCTTACCTTTAATGTTTTTTCAGAAGATTCCCCCAGCGTAAGCTTTTCTTTTATATTCTGGGGAGTTATAATAAAGTCTTCTTTTTCTTCAGTTGGAAGGGCTCCGCCTCCCCCTCCTCCGGCTGCTGCCCCACCTCCCCCTCCTGGAGCTGCAGGGCCTTCTCCCCCTCCTGTCGGGCATGCGCTGCTGCTGCATAAATTGCTGCAGCAATATCCTCCTTCGCATTGGCTGGCTGATGTGCACGGCTGCCCGTCTGCCAGAAGCCATGTATAAAAAAAACCCAAGAAATTCTTGTAAGTAGAAGAATTAATAACATGGGCTATGATTCCCGTAGCAACATAGTTCTTGTAAGTGCTTCCATTTACTATTTCTCCTCCGCTTGAAACTATTAAAGGAAATAGCTTGTAGTTGGAGCTGTTAGCACTAAATGAATATGAAATATCTGCAGCTAGGATAACAACCAGAAAAATAATAAAAATTTTTACGGCTTTCATTCTGTAACTTTTTTCTTTAATCTGCCTTAACTATTATTATTTAATAATTTTTCCTAAAATTCGAGCGTGAAGCGATGAGAATTCTTTTAAGCTGATTTTATCAGCTTAGCCAGGTAAAAAGGAGGTGTTTAAGATGAAACAAATGGAGTTATTTGCGGGATTGGACATGCATAAAGATTCAATCACTGCAACAA
>JAHWGX010000024.1 GCA_019323655.1 Candidatus Woesearchaeota archaeon
ACAAAGAATAAAGTAACAAAATCACAGTATTTTGAGAGCATTGATGATATGCAAGAAGCTCTGGAGTCCTTTTGGGAAGGGCATATTTTTATGCAGAATTTTATGCGTTATTTATGTCCGTAACTAATTAAGGGACTACAAAATCAGGCATATTCCAGCAAAGCTTTTATAATAGTTCCTTGGTAACTGAGACAGGATGAAGTTCCTCGGAGTAGAGCCTAAAATACCTTTTCTTGAAAAGATTATAATAATAATCACAGGCATAGCAGTTGTGGCTTTCCTGGTGTGGGGCGTGGTAAGGTGGGTTGTATTATTGTTTAGTGTTTGATTATCTGATTAAAACACCAAAAAATCTAATTAAATTAAAAGAATAGACTGCTAATGTTATTTTATGCTCATTAACAATTATTTTCTTTGTATTCCGGAAGTGAAGCACATCAAGTCCCAAAAAATTCAAGAAAAAAATCCTTTTTTAACCGGGACATATATTTCCATTTCCCCTGCAAATTCAAGAGGGGGTCCCTGTTTTAATAGGCTATCCAGCTTTTTTTGGGAAACTGTTTTAGGACGTAATCCCAAAAAGAGTGCAGGATCTTCTAAAAGGTCAGATAGGGTGGCATGAACATCATGCGTATCCCGAAGTTTACTCTTAGGGTTAACAGACCTCCCAGGGGTGTGGACAGACAAAGGAACCATTAGGGCAGAGTTACTGTTTAGGAGGTAAGAAGGTGGTGGGGAAATGTAAACTCCCATTGCTTCCTCGATGCCAGAGGTTCCCAATTCTCTAAAAATAGTGCTTGTACAATATTCCAATTTCGCTATATTCCCTTTAAAGAAAGCACCCCACATTAGGTGGGGTATTGCCTCTTTTCCGCTTACTATTACCTCTCCTTCTTTTAATCTTCTGTTAATAACTTTTTTTGTTCTTAAATCAACTAAGGAAAATTTTTTTATATCTTTATCTAAGGGAATTTCTTCATTTTCTGCACTAACTGTGTTTTTTTTACCTCTCCTATATTCAATATCCTCACACTTTTTTCTGTCCACCACTACATATGGCTGTTTTTTGGAAGTATTACTGCCAGCATTAATTAATTCTTCAGCATCTGGCACATATTTTATATCGCCATTACAATAAAAAATCCCATCTGCAGTATCCCAAGGTCTAAGAAAGAATATTTGAGAACTGTTGTTTTTAGTACCTTGATCAATAGCCAATGATGTTAGAAGTGTAATCTCTTCCACTCCAGCCGGTTTATATCCTTCTCCTACTAGCCTCTCCATTGCTCCTATATAAGAGCCTTCAAAAGCTTTGTATTCAATAACTATGGTGCTTGCACTTTTCTTCATTTCTGATATTCCTTTCCGCTAGTTTCACCCCCCGAAACAATAACTTATATTTATAGCTTTAGCCCATTGTTAACAGCTTGGGAGGCTTGCATAAAAAAAGTTTTATTATTCGGATGTATGCCTGTATATTTCCGGGGTTTATAAGTTTTTCTATTTTTGATTACGATAAAGTGGTTACATTTTTGATGATAAGTAGATAATGAAAATTTTATGTTTTAGCAAAAATGTTTAAATATGCTTATTCCAACCGGCAAAAAATGGGAGAATTAATATGCCTTGGGATAGAAAGCACGGCCCATACATTTGGTGCGGGCATAGTGACAGGGAGGGGAAAGGTATTAGCCAATGCTTCGGACTCTTTTAAAACAGCAAGCGGCGGCCTTATACCCAGTGAGCTTGGCAGGCACCACAACGAAGTAAAAGAAAAGGTTTTGGATGATGCCTTACAGAAAGCAAAAATTAAGTTAAAAGACATAAGCCTAGTATCTTTTTCCCAGGGGCCTGGAATAGCCCCTGCTTTGATTGTAGGATTAAATTTTGCAAAAGAAATTGCCTCAAAGAGCAAAGCTCCGGTTATAGGAGTAAACCACTGCATTGCTCATCTCGAAATCGGAAAACTTCTGACAGAAGCTGCTGATCCGGTTTTATTATACACCAGCGGAGCAAATACGCAGATAATTGCATACGAATCCGGAAAATACAGGATTTTCGGGGAAACTTTAGACCAGGGAGTTGGAAATTTTATTGACGCTTTCGGCAGGCACATTGGCCTGGGATTTCCCGGAGGGCCTAAAATTGAAAAGCTTGCTTTGCAGGGAAAAGAGTACATCGAGCTGCCTTATGTTGTAAAAGGAATGGACGTAAGCTTCTCCGGGATATTGACTAACATAAAAAGAAAGTATGACTTAAAAAAATACAAAATTGAGGACCTGTGCTTCTCGCTGCAGGAAACTGTTTTTGCCATGCTCGTTGAGGTAAGCGAGCGCGCAATTGCGCATACAGGGAAAAAAGAGCTGCTGTTAGGCGGAGGCGTAGCCTGCAACAAGAGGCTGCAGGAAATGTGCAGCATAATGTGCAAAGAAAGAGATGCAGAGCTTTTTGTTCCTGAAAGGCAGTACCTTGTGGACAATGCCGCGATGATAGCATGGCAGGGAATCCTGCAAAAGCATGATGCTGCTAAAAAATATGAGAATAGGGATATAAAGCCCTACCAAAGAACCGACGATGTTTTGGTTGCGTGGAAATAAGCTATTTCTGCTTTCTTGCCCTCTCAAACTGCTTTTCTTCCTTTGGCATCAATTCCTCAAATATTGCTCCGCAGTCCCTGCATATAACCTGCTGGGTTTTTTCATTGTAGTAGACATTACTGCTTCCGCATTCAGCGCATTCGTCTTTTTTTTGAGGGGTCATTTTTTGCCTTTTGGTTTTTATGGCTCTTCAGCTGTATATGGCTCCCCGCATGGCGTATCGCTGATAGTAATTTTTCCCGAGCCTATGCCTGCATAATCGGAGCCTTCACTTTCTATGTAAACTACATTTCCATTCTCATCCTCGAGAAAGATGCAAAATTCATTCTTAAGCCTAAGCATTTTTTTTATAGCATCGTAATCCTCGCCCAACAATTCCTCAAGCCTTTTGGCGTCCACTTCTGAGCCGTTTATAATCCCTATGTCCGAATTCTCTGACATTGCGTTCCCGAGCACTACTGAGGCTTCACCCTGCAGCTCCTCTTGGCTGGAGCCATGCTTAGCGCTGAGAACAGAATAAAAAATGAAAACAGCACCTATAAAAACCACAACTGCTATCATTATATCCATTGACCATGCCTGCGATTTTTTCATTTTACAAAATAAACTATCTGCACGGCTCGCCATTAATTTGGATTCTGTCAGAGCCTATTCCAGAGCCTATCCCCCCGATTTTTACTAAGTTTCCACTGGTATCTTCAAAAAAAACACAGAAATCGCTTTTCAGCCCAAGCATATCTTTTATTTCTTCATATTCTGCCTGCTCAAGCTTCCTGATTTTATCTTCCTCAAGCTTGTTTGATTCCAGCAGGCTTAACTCTGCCTGCTCTTCAGTAAGAGTGTATAAAACTATTTCAGCTTCTCTAGCCAGCTTATCTTCTCCATCTTCAGGATTAAGAGCCTGGGGTGGAGCAAAAACCGCCTTAATTATGACTAATAAAGCTATTACCACCAACAAGAATATCGCTCTCTCAAAGCTAAGAAACTCCCTTCTTTTAGCTTTAGCTGCCTCTTTTTTCTTTACCCCTTTTTTTGCCATTTTATTTGCCTATACAGCTATTTGTGAAGTTCTGGTTAATAAATTTTGCGGTGAAAATCTCAGTAGCATCCCAGATTCCACTGTATTTAAGTTGTATAACCAACTTACCTTACAAAACTTCTCGCTGGGGGTAAAGATTCAATTAAGTAATTCACAAAACTAAATTTCACAAAACTAAATTGATCTTCAGGAGCACCTAATTTGGATCTTCTGATAGTAGCAGTCCCGACCATACTTGAATCAAAATCAGAAAAAGTAGTAGTGTATCTTCTAGAAATTTCTGCACATCTGTCAATAATCCCTCCAACACCTGTCTCATAAACCCTTTTATCTGTAACTTGCTCCTTAACCGGTCTTAAGTCTACTGCTCCAAAAACAGCAAAGTCTCTAAAGTTTTTATCTTGAGTGAGCATCATCAAGTCAGAAGAAGTTGACAACCCCTGCGGCATCTGAGGGCTTAAATACATAATGTGGGGACCGGAATAAACGCTTCCATCAGGTGTTATTATTGGAATAACAGCAGTTATTTCTGCCAGCATTTTTGGATTTCCAGCGACATAGTCCCATAAACCTTGTGAAAGGGTTTCTGCGTCTAATTCTGCAATTTGTTGGAATGTTCTGTTAGTGCTGTAATTTGCACTCAAAAAATCTTCCAGCAATCTTGCTTCCACAATCCATTTTTGTGCTCTAGGGGAGCCTAACGCAGGATACACTGCAGGAGAATTACCGTAAGATTTTTCTAATTTATATGCCCCCCCTAAAATTAATTTTCTGTCTTCTTGAGAATATGCATCAGGCTGAATTATCCCTCCATTATCAATTGTGTTATAACCTGTAGAACCCGGAAAGAGAAGTTCTTTCATTATTACTTTAGCTATGTATACGTCCGAAATAAAACCCATTTGCTTAGGGTGGCTTATTATTGTAAACTGACTTGGGGATATGTCGCCTGTTTCTCCACATTTGATCAGGACTCCCTGGAGATACTGTGGCCCGTCATCTTTTGCAAGCCTTCTTTTACCCCAGTCAATATTTTTATCGGTAGGAGTTCTATTTGGGTCTATTTTTACAGGTTCATATAAAGGAACATAACCCCCAGCAAAATCTTTTGAAACAGTTTCTGGAAGTTCGTTAAGAGGTTTAAATGCTCTTACTTTGCCATACCTAACATAATCAACACCCAAAAGAGCACCGGGCTTAACAGCTGTATAGTTACAATTTGACCCAACTGTAAGTGAAGCCATCTTTAAAATTCCTGTTTCTCCAAAAGCAGCTATTACCTTTTCAATAAGATTACCATCCATTTCTCTTGGACTTTGATGTGTCCAAATAATATCCCTAATTCCCAGCCCGCCTAAAGCAGTAGTACTGCAATCTACATATCTTTCAATCCCAAATTTTTCAATTGCATCAAGCAATGTTGTTGATATCCAACCTAAGGTAGACATTCCATCTAAGCCATTGGCATAAGCAATAAGAGAAGCAAGATTCACACCTACAATCAATGTCTTAGGCTTAACACGACTAATAAAATTAAAAAATTCAGAATTCCTTCTAAAACTTTCTTCAGAGCAAGACTCAGCTGTTAATCCTTGAGGAAGTATATTCAATGTTTCGGCAGATATAGGTAAAGAATATCCCTCGGAGTTTATAGTCAAATTAAACCTACCATCACCTTCAGCTATAATCTCTTCTACGCCCTTTTGAGTAATATCCAAATCTCCGTAATCTATTTCTCTTGCTCTAATTAAATGTGCCAGGTTGCATATAGAGCCTTCTAATCTTAACCCCTCATATTGTTCAGACACAGTTATGGTTTTTATCAATTGGTAAATCAATTCCTTTTGCGTCAATGCAGTGATAGATATATTACTAAATATTCCTTTCCCAATATGTCTTGCAGTTTCTAGTCCACTTATGGTGTTATACCAATAGTTTATTATTTCGCGTAATATTGCACCTCCTACCAAGCCTACTCCAACAATGGCTACATTATCATTAGCAATATCTTCTAATTTCATTTACACTGCTCCAAGATGTTTACTACTAAAAGATTAAGATACTATTTATAAAATTTTGCAAAATATTGTGTTATGCATTAGGATACTAAGGATGGATCGAAATAGCACTGACTTAGATGCGGAATACCAAACATATCAGCAAGAAAGCTAATACCCCCACAATGAGGCACTCCTGCTGTGTAGGGTCCAAATCCAGTACTATTGCTAACCCTATGGGAATTCTTATGTGCATAATCAACAATAGGTGATTTTTCTCCTACACCAATTATTATAGAATAGATATGTTTGTCTACGGTCCTATATTCTCTACCGGGTTTAAGGTGTGTTCTTAATGCTTCCACTAATTTGTTATCATCTGAATATGGACTTACAGCCAAAAAAGGGGCACCATTTTCTGTTCCAAGGATAGGATTGTTTGGATCTAAACCATACGCTAAAAGCAAATCCATGGTGTTACTCTCTGGAAAAACTCTTCCTGACACATATGCTCCTGATTGAAGTAGTTTCTCCCTTAGAGCAATTAAATCTCTCAAAAGGCTTGAACTAAATTTAGGCATTGGTATATAGCCATCTGATTGACCAAGCTTTCTTTTTTCTTCCATAATATAAGTTAAAAAAATATCATTTAAGTTTTCATGAACAAAAATATCTTGCAACGATAAACAAGATTCCCCTTTATTTTTGTAGGACAGATTAACAGCTAACTTTGCAGCGCTTTTCAGTTGTTTGTCAGTTGTGTAGGGCCCAATAACCAGTATTGGAAAGTGGTCGTAATAAAAATGATGATTAGGGTTCACTGGATCACTAAGTCCTCTCTTAAACCCTTCCAAATTTTTTCTTGCACCAAAATAAATCGCACCATCAAGACTATTAGTTAATTTTTTAATTAAAGGCAGGTCAAATTCCCAATCAGAGCTCCAAGTTATTCTATAAAATGCTTTTTTAAATTCTGGAGGAATTTCCATAATCAGGTGGTATGTAAGAAAATCTTGGATTGACGGCTTAATCACAATTGACAATTGTTGACCGTTCTTTGCAGCTTGCGCCAGTATTCCTGTATATAAGAGGACAGCAGATTCATACAATCCTAAATTCCCAGATTGGACTATTCCAAATTTTTCTAGCACATTGTTAGATTCAAAAAACTTATTAGCATCACCCTCAAAGCCTAACATACGACCTAGCAAAGTATCAGTATTTTCGCTTAAACTTGAAACAAAATTTCTGAGTTGAGAAATTTGTTCGGCTACTTCATCAATATGGTATCCTTTCAATTGAATATAGGTGCTGATTAACCAGCCCCTTAAATCATTAGCTGACTGAGCCTCTTTATAGTCACTAAATGAACCTTCTATATAATGTTGGACAGAATTAACTGCTCCAATCGCATCTTTTAGAGTTAAGTTAACCCTATTTGATTTTTCTGAATTAATTCTCCTTATTAGCTCCTCTAATGAAACTTGCGAGTACAGTCCAAATGGATTGCTAAATAGCGGATTTTTGCCAGTTATATCAAAGGTGTCTACTAAAGATGCCCCCTTTAACCTTAAATCCTGTGGGTAAATAATTTCCCCATTGATTATTGTAAATAATTCTGGAGTCATCCTGCACATCCTCCTCTTGAAGAGCCTCCTGATGTATGAAGATTCCCATAGAGGGGTTTAAACCTTTCATCAAGGGAAAAATCGTTGCATCTAAGTATATTGTGGTAAAAAGAAGCAGGCCTCCCAAGATTGTTAACTTCTGTTACAAAAACCAAATTTCCTGTTGCTGACGATCTAATCATCTGGTTCTTTAAAGCAGGAACTAAGAAACTGTTTCCCTTCTCTTGCCATACGGAAGTATAATTTGTATGCAATAAAACTCCTTCTTCTCCTACACGGGAAGGGCTTAAATCAACAGGAGAGACAACTTCAGTATATGCAGGTCCAATTTGGATTATATCTAAAGTTTTTAATTTATTTAAATCGTCTTCTAAGGTTTCGTGGCCTCCGGGCATAACTAACGAGCAATATGTAGGCAATGAAGCTGTATCTCCTCCCACATTGAGTACAGTAATTTTATATTCAAGCATTTTCTTTAGGAGTTCTTCAGAGGGAACTGTACTTGACATTAAAGCCAATTTAAATTGCTCGCCTGAAGTATAGAGCATGCCTGGCCAACCTACTCCTTTTAGTGGGCTGTCTACAGGAGGTGCGGCCCCAATATCCGCACCAATATTGCTTATAATCCATTGCCAAGCTTCGTCAGAACTCTCAACAGGTCTTGCTAATAGGTGCTTTCCGTAAAATCTAAGTTGTTCTTCAAATATGGGTCTGGCTATATGCCTCATATCATAAGTCGTTACAGCAATACCAATTTTATCCACAATGTCTGATGCTGGATTCAATATTCTACCCATTGTTTGGGAAGATGCAACCCAATCAGCCTTTGGTATAATAATTTGTACATAATCTTTACCTAATTCTGCACTTGTTCCACCTGTCCACTTTTCTTGGGCTATCCGCAAATTTGTATTAACCTGTTCCACACTCTCCGCAGAAATCCCATTTAGATAATAATCAGCGATAGGTGCTGGTAAAAAATTCGGCCATCCTAGTACTCTCTGATGCTCTTTAGTTATAGGAGGTATTTTCTGAAATTTGTTCCAACTTGTAATTTTTTCAGGTGTCAATCCGTAAATATCCCAAAGAAATTTTATTGCAGGGGTGGTGGCATAAGAGAAATCTAACTGTTTTTTCAATAATTTCCATTGTAAATCCAATATTTCATTTTGACTTAATTCCTCTACCCGGGAATCTTTTAAATCAGAGAAAGGTATATCTGTAGTAGCATACCCAAGAACGTAGTCTTGAAAATTTAAAATATCAAAAGGAGAATCATCAATTTTTAAGTGTATCTCAGGTTTTCCAAGTATTTCTTCAAGTCCACCATACACTCGTGCCATTCTCTGTTCCCGTCCATTTACTACCTACCTCTTTTGTTAAAGAATACACAACTTATATTTAAATATTCAATTATTCTGTCAATAATTTGTTATAGATCAGTAATGTGGAAACAGATTGATTACAAACTTGTGATGCCTTGTCCATTTTTCCACCAATTTCACCAAAAGTATGAAACCCTATGATTGGTGTCTTTTTATATCTCTTCCTCGCAAAATCTATTTCTGCACCCACATTTTTTCCCAATAATGCCTTTCTACCACAACATGAGAATACCAATGCAAGAGCTATGTCTTTGTCTCCATCAAACTTGTCAGCCTCTTTTATTGAGTCATAGACGCCCTGTACTGTTTTTTTCTTATCATAATTTACAACAACCACAGCAGAATTATTGTTTAGTTTAATCAAAGAATACATAGTTTTCTTGTCAGGATTAGGGACTGCTTCTTTAATATAAACATTCCCAAATGTGTCTAGCACACCAAATGGTCTAGGTAAAGTGTATTTAAACGGGTCTTTCATAAGCTCATCAACACTTACACCCAAAATTCTAGCATATTCCTCCACTGCAGGTTGTCCATTTATTTCCTCAATGATATGCCCGGTTTTGTCTACTTTATTAATTAACGCAACTTTATCTTTTACGGTATAGCCATGATTAAAGCTGTGTGAGAAATAAAGATTTGACACAACAAAAACAACAATACCTGCATCGTAATATAATTTTCCGTTAGCAAATTGAAAATTATTGGTTATCTTCTGTTTAGCATACTTTTCAAAATCTGTGCTGGTAGAAGCCCCAATAATAGGTATGTTTGACCCTGCTTCTCTAAAAATACCTTCTGTGAATTCTGTTTCCATACCCGGAACAACCTTTCCCTTATCAAATTTTACTCCGCAAATAAGCGTTAAAATAAAATAAGGAGGGGTCTTTACTATATCCCCATACGATTTAATTTGAGCTCTCCTAAATTGGACATAGGGGTCTATATACTGATCCACTTTAACTTTATTTAAAGCCTCTTTAACTGCATTTTGTCCTGCTTTTTCAGGATTTTTGTGGTAGTTGTCTGAAACACCAACACCAAAGTGCATGTATTCTGTACTTATTGCTACCACAGTTATTGTATTTGTTTTATATCCGCCTACACTAGTAAATTGTGTATCTGTAGAACTTCCAATCCAATTAGTCCCAAATATCTTGTTTCCTGCTTTTAGTATTTCTTTTTCATTGTAGTTAGAATCAGCAAAAATTATAGCAAATGTTGGTTTTTTATTTAGACCCTTAACTGCAGCTTGAGTAGCCTTTAACGCAGTAGAATAAGAGTCTTCTCCTCTTGCAATTCCGATACCCACTAAAAGGTTATTTTTATTTGCCATTTTCAATCGCCTCTTTCGTTCAGCTGATAACATACTCACAATAATTGCCTCTCATGCGAGGCGTGATTTTTTTTGCATCAACATCTTTGCCGAATAAAAATGAAAACATTCCTGACAGTATGGCAGGCGTCACTATAAAGCCGTTTTTGCCATTTTTAGTTCCTATTACAGAAGATTTGTGTACCCTTATAACGCAAGTCCTCTTTTTATAGTCAATATCAACTATTTGCATATCCCCTAAGCCGCATATGTCAAATATATCTTCCAGAATATTAAGCATTCCTTCCCCGCTGCTGCCAAGCTTCTTTGCATAATCATCGATGTCTCTTCTCATAACACTCTTAACAGACTCATAAATCAGCTTATGGTTGGTTTTTTCCATCTCACGGACAACATCATAGGGCAGTAAAATCTGCTTCTTGCCAAGAATCTCTATTTTTCCGTCCATCATAGAGAACTGCCTTGCAAAAAGAAGTTTTTTCAAAAACGGCGATATCATTTTAACCTTTTTATATTGCCTTAAGCTTGCTCCACTTCTCATAGGTAAGGCTTTGGTCCTGCTCGCTGTTGACCTCTATTGAATCCACAAACATTTCAGTCACCTTGTCCTTTCTAAGCATAGACCTCAATGTCTTTTTCAAAGCATTGCAAAATGTTTCTGCTCTCTTCCTGTGCACGAAATGCGCATTCATGGCCAAAGGAGACTCAACCATAACCTCAAAAAAGCCCCCTTTTTCAAACATAAACCTTTCATAGTTTTTTGCCTCAATCAAATCCATGCCCATGTAGTAAATGGAATCATTGTAATTTTTCTCAAGCCTGTCTATAAACTTGATTAGCTCCTTTTTTGCCCTCTCCTGCTCTTGTATGTTTTCCTGCACTGTTTTTTTCTTTCTGACTGCAAAAGGCAGAAGTTCTCCTGCGTCCAAAGAAGCGACAAATATGTGTTTTGTCCTCATTTTTTATTGCCTTGGAAGTTTGATTATTTAATTTTTGCTATTTATTAAGCAGTAACACAAATCCAAAAGAAAAATTATACTACCTGAACCTGCTCTTCAGGACAGTTATTCCCGACCCTCCAATTTTCATGGGGATTGGCCCTCTTTTGTGGTTAGTCCTTCTCATTTTGACAACCCTTATTGCCCTGTCTGATTCCCCGCCTATTCCTGCGTAATGCAGCACTGTGACACTGTCGCTCAAAAACTCTTCTATGCCGAATCTCGAGAAGCTTCCCAAACCCTCAGAATCCATAGCGCTTTCAGTTGGCGTCTCTGAAATAAGTATCGTGGTGCAGTCCATACTTTTCAGGAGTTCTATAATCTTAAAAATCTGCTTTCTTCTTTCAAAATCGTCTTCCATGGGCATGACCACAGCACTTATAGAGTCAATCACAACCCGCTTAGGCTTGAACTTCTGCAGCTCATCCTTAAGCTGGGATACAAAATCAGTTACATCGTAAACAGGCACATAGGCAAACTTTGTGTCGCTGGAAAATTTAACCCCCTTAGACAATTCATCAAAATCCAAACCCTCGCTTTTAACAGCGGATTTGAGCTTCTTTTTTAGTTTTTTATCCCTGTCAACCGACTTAAAATCCAGCCCGAGGCCCTCGACATCCTGCTTCAGGTCATCTTCAGTTTCCTCGAAAGAGATATAATATCCTCTCTCGCCATATTGCCTTGCGCCATTAAGGATAAACTGGAGGCAGAAGATTGTCTTTCCAGTGCCTGTGCCGCCGCAAAGCAAGTTCACGGAATTTTTTATAAAGCCGCCTTCTATAAGCTTGTCAAATCCAGGTATTCCCGTGCTTATCCTGTGCAGCATTTTATTTTAAAAAACTGTCAAGCAGTTTTTCCAGTATTTTTCTTTCCCTGTCTATGGCTACCTGGTATGTCCACATTGCAGTCACCAATAACATCACGCCTAAAACAAAAAGCACATTAATGTACATGTCCGGTATAAAGACGTTCACCCTGCCGAAATATGCCACAACAAGAAATGCCAAAAAGATTATAAACCCCTTATTGAGGATTATGGAAGAATGCTCTCTTTGAATCTTTGACCTCTCAATCAGGATAAATATGACCTGCTTTTCCATTTCAGACAGCTTCCTTTTGGGAAGATCCCTAAAAAGCTCAAGCACATCCTCTTTTTTATTCTCCATCTCCTGTCAATTATCTAAGTCTTATTTAAACTTATTGATTTTGTAAGGTAAAGTTAAAGTATACACTTTCAGGAAAAAATTCGGCAAATAAAACAAATCCCGCCGCTCTGCGGCAAAAATTACACTCGGCAAAAATTGCCTGAGAGGAAAGCGAGCGAGAGCATCTGCTTAAGCGAGCTCTCGCAATTCACGAAATTTTCGCCTCGGATTTGTTGCAATCAATAGGCGAGGCTTTTTTTAGTGGCAGCCAAAAAAAGCCGAGCACTAAATATCGTGAGCGCGACAGCGCGAACATATTGAAATTTAATTAGGGGAAGATGTGTTCATCACTAAAGTTGCGGAGCAGATTGAAAAATAAAGTAAAATTGATACAACCCAAATTTATTGCTAAGATGCTTATGCCGCCTATTATTTATTTACCGCAAACTTTAAATACTTTGGAGCTATCCTTTTTCCCGCGAGAGAAAAGAGAAGGGTAAAAACTGTCTTCTCATTAAAATTACAATGGTTAAAACAAAAATAAAACCATTATTGCCAAGCTTAAGGGAAAAGAAAAGGTACCTGGCTTATGAGGTTATCTCCAGGGAGAGGTTTAATGACGCTTTCCACGTAAGCAAAGCGATTCTGGAGGCCTCAAAGGAGTTTTTGGGAAACCTGGGAATGGCAAGGGCAGGCATTGTAACTTTGGATGACAAATGGAACGCAAACATGCAGAGAGGCATTATGAGGGTGAACAATAAGCAGGTGGACAATGTGAAAGCGTCTTTGATATTCGTAAAAAAAATAGGCGGGAATGAGGCAATTGTAAAAAGCGTAGGCGCTTCAGGAATTTTGAGAAAGGCGCAGCAAAAATATTTAAACCAAGCGGCATAAATCAGTAAAAATTCAAATAAAAATCAAGCCGGCAATAAAAAGCGGCAATAAATAAAATTTTCATTAAATTAAAAATCGGACAGCAAATAATCAATATAAGACAAAAAAATAAATATAAAAACAAGGAACAAAACGTGAGCAAAAATGGTTAAAGGTGAAAATATGCAGCCCATGCATCAATTAATGGGCTATGACAGGGCCATAACTATGTTCAGCCCTGACGGAAGATTACTGCAGGTAGAATACGCAAAAAAGACAGTAAGGCAGGGCTCAACAGCAATTGCTATGGTATGCTCTGACGGGCTTCTGTTTGTTACAGACAAAAGGATAATTGACAGCTTAGTAGTGCCGGAGGCTGTTGAGAAGATATGGCAGATAGACGAGCACATAGGAGCAACTGCATCGGGAATTTTGTCAGATGCCCGCGTTCTTATAGAGAGGGCGCAGCTGCGTGCACAGCAGCACAAGATTACCTATGACAGCCCGATTGACACGCTTACAATAGTAAAGGACATCTGCGACTTAAAGCAGATATGCACCCAAAGCGGCGGATTAAGGCCTTTTGGCGTTTCTGTACTTGTAGCTGGCATAGACAACCATACTCCAAGGCTCTATGAAACTGACCCCACAGGAATATTCTTCCAGTACATGGCAACAGCTATTGGCGAAGGCGAAGTGGAAGTAGAGGAAATCCTGCACAATGAGTACAGCCCAAATCTAACAATAGAGGACGGCTTTAAGGTCTCATTGAAAGCCCTAAAGAAGGTTTTGGGCGAGAATTTCAAGGTCGGAAGAATAGATGCGGCTTACATAAACAAAGACGAAAAAAAATTCAAAAAATTTTCTAAGGAAAAAATAGAAAAGACTGCTGCAGATATCAAGGGCCTGAAAGAAAAAAAGAAAAAATAAAATGGTAACAGTTGACGATGCAGTCATCGCAAGGTTAAAGAGCCACGGCCAGGATTTTGAGGTTCTGGTTGACTGCAATAACGCAATAGCGCTTAGAGAAGGCAAGCAAATTGATTTAAAGGATGTTCTTGCCGCAATTAAGGTTTTCACAGATGCAAAAAAGGGCCTTGTGGCACCCGATAATGCGATGCAGCAGGTATTCCAAACAACTGATGCAGAAGAAGTCGCAAAACAAATAATAACCAAAGGGGAAATACAGCTAACCGCTGAATACAGAAACAGCCTGAAGGAAAGGAAGAGAAGGCAAATCATAAACATAATCCACAAAAATGGCGTGGACCCAAAAACACATCTGCCCCACCCCCTACAAAGGATAGAAAATGCCCTGGAGGAGGCAAAGTTTCATGTTGACGAGTTTGCTTCTGTGGAGGAACAGCTGCAAAATGCGCTGAATAAGCTCAAGCCCGTCATCCCGATAAAGTTTGAGGTAAAGGAAATCGCTGTTAAAATAGGCCCTGAATATGCTGCGAAGGCATACTCAACTGTAAAAAAATATGGAACAATCTTAAGGGAGGAGTGGCAAAACACCGGCTACTGGGTTGGTGTTGTCGAGATGCCCGGGGGACTTGAAGAGGAATTTTATGAAAAAGTAAATGAAATATGCCATGGCAATGTTGAGGCAAATGTCTTGAAGACAAAATGACCAAAACTAATGTAAAAGACAAGGACATTGTGGTTCCGGGAGAAATATTAGCCACAGGAATGGACAGCTTTCCGGGAATTGGCACTTATAGGCAGGGCGAAAACATAATGGCTGCAAGGCTCGGCTTGGTGCAAATTGACGGAAGGACAATAAAGCTCATACCATTATCAGGGAGATATATACCTAAAAAACACGATACTGTTATATGCAAAGTTGTTGATGTGAGTGTCAATGGCTGGCGCCTTGACACAAACAGCCCCTACACAGCAATGCTTTCCATGAAAGAAGCAACATCGCAGTTTATTGCAAGGGGGGCTGACCTCACGCAATACTATGACATAGGCGATTATATCGTATGCAAAATAATAAATGTCACAAGCCAGAAGCTTGTTGACGTGACAATGAAGGGGATGGGGCTCAAAAAACTAAAAGATGGGAGAACGATAGAAGTGGCAAGCAACAAAGTGCCCAGGATAATAGGGAAACAGGGAAGCATGGTTTCTAGGGTAAAGCAGGCAACAAACTGCAATATTGTAGTAGGGCAGAACGGCCTCGTATGGATTAACGGCACTCCGGAAAATGAGATGCTTGCAATAATGAGCATAAGGAAGATTGAGGAAGAGAGCCACTTGAGCGGTTTGACTGACAAAATCCAGAAATTTCTGGAGGAAAACAGCAAGGCAAAGGCATTGTAAATGGTGGTCATATGGCTTACACAGAAAGGCTTAACGGCAGAAAATTTGAGGAAACGAGAAAGATTGAGGCTAAGGTGGGGGTAATACCAAATGCAGACGGCTCTGCCTATTTCAAGATAGGGAACACAGAAGCGTATGCAGCTGTTTACGGTCCAAGAAACCTGCATCCCAGATTTTTGCAGGACCCATCCAAGGGAATATTAAGATGCAATTATAATATGATGCCGTTCTCAAGCTCAGGGGAAAGGGTAAGGCCCGGCAACTCAAGGCGCTCAAGGGAAATCTCTTTGGTAACTGAAAAAGCCTTGCTTCCTGTTCTTAATCTGGAAGAATACCCTAACTCTGTAGTTGATGTTTTTATTGAGCTTCCGCAGACAGAAGCAGGCTCAAGATGCGCCGGAATCTGCGCTGCATCAATGGCTCTTGCTGACGCAGGGCTGGTAATGAAAGACCTCGTTGCAGCAGTTTCTGTCGGCAGAATAGACGACAAGCTTCTTGTTGACCTGGATTATGCAGAGGAGGCTTATGAAGATGCTCCTGTTGCAGACATACCTATCGCAATCATGCCTAATCATGATGAAATTACCTTGCTGCAAATGGACGGGCTAATCTCAAAAGAAGAGCTTAAAAAAGTCATTGAGATGGGGAAAAAGGCATGCAAGGAAATTTATGAAATCCAAAAAAGGGCTTTGAAGGATAAGTACAACAAGGAAGGATAATTACGCAGGTGTTGCTAAATGTACAAGGAATTAAGGAACCATATAATAAAGCTTTTTGATTCAAACACAAGGCTTGACGGAAGGAAATTTACTGATTACAGGGAGCCGCTCAGTTTAAATGTTAATGTGGCAAAAACAGCAGAAGGCTCTGCCCGCGTTCAGATAGGAAAAACAGATGTTATTGCAGGCATCAAGCTCGAGGTCATAGAGCCTTACCCGGACACTCCTGACAAAGGCACAATAATAGTCGGCGCAGAGTTATTGCCTTTATCCAACCCTGATTTTGAATTGGGGCCTCCGGGAACAGAGGCAATAGAGCTCGCAAGAGTTGTCGACAGGGGAATAAGGGAAAGCAACTGCATAGACTTCAAAAAATTATGCATAAAAAAAGGGGAGAAAGCATGGGCAGTTATCATAGACATATGCACCATAAATGATTCCGGAAATTTATTTGACGCTTCTGCCCTCGCAGCAGTTGCCGCATTGAAAAACACAAGGTTCCCAAAATACAAGGACGATAAAATTGACTACAAGGAAAAAACAGACAAAAAGCTCGAGCTTAACGACATCCCGATCTCTGTTACAGTGATTAAAATCGGGGACAAGCTTATTGTTGATCCGGACTCTGACGAGGAAAAAGTAATTGATGCCAGGCTTACTGTTGCCAGCTTAAGCGACGGGACTTTATGCGCCCTGCAGAAAGGCGGAGACTATCCCTTAAAATCAGAAGACATAGGCAGGATGATTGACATTGCGCTGGAAAAGGCAAAGGAATTGAGGAAACTTATAAAATAAATTAGGGATTGTGTTTATTGACAGGCTTATTGATTTGGTGTTTTTTTGGTATTAAAAGTCCTTCTATTTTAGGTTTATACAAATTGCTTGTTTTTGACAGACAAAAGGCGCAAGATTTAAATACTAGTTGTATTTTAAATAATACATATGTATAATAAAATAAACATAACTGAAAACAGCCTGCAAGTGCTTTCGTTATTCACGAATGGGTTTGACAGGGAATACTATATAAGGGAAGTGGAAAAACTGCTTGAAATAAGCCCGAGAACATCGCAACTTATTCTTGAGGATTTGGAGAACAAAGGCCTTATCGGATCAAAAACAAGGGGGAAAATAAAGTCTTATAAGTTAAAGATAAATGAATTGAGCAAAAGATACCTTGCATTTGTCGAGCAGTACAAGTCAATATCATTTATGGAAAAAAACCTCATGGTAAAGGAGGTTATAGAAAAAATATGCCCGTTTATTGATGGGATAGGCATTATTTTTGGAAGCTATGCGAAAGGAAGAGCAAATAAAGAGTCTGATTTGGATATTTTTGTAGCAGGAGTTTATGAAAAGGAAGAAATCAAGAAAGTTTCAAGAAATATTGGGATAGAGATAAGCGTAAAGTGCTACCCTTTAAAATTATTTGAAAAAAACCTTGACCAAGACATTTTCCTGAAAGAGATATTAAAAAACCACATAGTTTTTTTAAATGCGGAGAGCTTTATTCGAAAGGTGCTAAAAAATGGATAAAATAAAATGGTGCGCAGGAAAGAAACAGGGTTTAAGCTTAATTGAACCAAACTCAGATCTTGCAGAAGCTTATACAAAGAAAGCTGAAGAAGCTCTGGAGTCAATGAGGCTAAATACTATAAAAGATTGGAAAATCTCAACTGCATATTATACGCTATATTTCTCACTTTATTCAATTTTGATAAAAATGGGTATAAAATGCGAAATCCATTCATGCACAATCGAATTTGCCAGACGGTTTTTGAGGGAATACTTTACAGATGAAGACATTGATTTTGCAGAGGACTCCTTAAAAGCAAGAATAGACTCCCAGTATTATGTAGATAGGACAGTGCCGGATGAACAATACAGAAAGATGCTGAAGAACGCCCCAAATTTTTTGGTGAAATGCAAATCAATACTAATCAAACTCAATGAAAAAAAGATAAATTCTATCAGAAAGGAGTTTCAAAAGGCATTAAAATAATAAGTTCAAGTGGAAAATCGAACCGAAACTGCAAAAATGGACACTTTAACAGAAGAAAGACTGGAGAGGGAATTTCATGTGACAAAAAAAGCATTGGGCAGTATAAAAATTAAAATTGACAAAAAAGACAAGCTATATGGCAATGCCCTTCATTTTCTCGATACTGCAAAAAGGTATTACGAGGATGCAGGATATTTCAGAAAAAAAGGCGACAAGGCATCTGCATTTGGGGCTCTAAATTACGCATTCGGCTGGCTTGACGCAGGAAAAGACATCGGACTGTTTGAGGAAAAAACAATAAAAAAGCAATAGGGCTCATAAAGTAAAGATAAAAGACAAAATTTTCCATATAACATCCACCAAGAAAATTTTCTGATTATTATCAATTTTCAATGCTGTAATAACATTAAGCTAAAGATAAAATAATAGCTTAACAAATAATTGTTAAAGGTAAGATAAAAATAGATTTAATGCAAAATCAAATAATTAAGCAAATAATTGCTAAAAGCAAAAAATAAGTTTAATGCAAAATGCATAATTAAAAAACTAAACAAATAATAAAAAATATAGAAATAAAGCTAAAAAATCAAAAGCCTAACAAGCTTTTTATCAGCTCGAAGTTAAGCGAAATCAATTCCCAGCTCATTAGTAAACCTTGCATTTTCCGCCCTTTCTGTCTTTGCGTCTAATTTGCCGAGAATCCACGGGCTGTGGACGCCGGTTACTATTGTCATCACAGTCAGCTTTCCTTTCATCTCCTCTGAAACCCTTGCTCCCCAGATAACATTCGCATCATGGTCAAGGTTTTCTGTGACAAGCTCACCTACCCTGCTTACCTCATCAAGGGTCATATCAGGGCCTCCTTCTATGTGGATTAAAGCGCCGGTAGCCCCTTTGTAGCTTATGTCCAATAATGGATTGCTCAAAGCGCCTTTAACAGCTTCCTCAACCTTATTTGTTGTGTCTGATGCGCCAACGCCGATAGCAGCTACACCTCCGTTTGTCATGATTGCCTTAACATCAGCATAATCAAGATTGACTAAGCTCGGCACAGCTATTGTCTCAACAATGCCCCTTATCATTGTTGCTATTAGCTCGTTTGCGACTGCGAATGCCTGCTGTACCGGTAAGTTGCCTGCGATGTTAACTAACCTGTTGTTGTCTATGACTATTACAGTGTCAGAAACCTGCCTTAACTGCTGCAATCCAAACTCTGCCTTGTCAATTCTTGCCCTCTCAATATTAAAAGGCATTGTCACTGTTCCTATAACAATTGCGCCTGATTCTTTTACAACCTGAGCTATCACAGGAGCAGCTCCTGTCCCAGTGCCTCCGCCCATGCCTGCGCATATAAATGCCATGTCTGCGCCGCTTACCATTCCTTTCAGCTCATGAATGCTTTCCTGAGCAGCCTCAGCCCCCCTGTTAGGGTATCCCCCGCAGCCTAAGCCTTTTGTAAGCTCTTTTCCTATCAGGATTTTCCTGTCAGAGCCTGTTATATCCAAATGCTGCTTATCTGTATTGCATGCTAAAATTTCAGCCCCTTTGATGCCTTTTTTATAAAGCCAGGAAACCATATTGCTTCCTGCCCCGCCTACGCCAAAAACTTTTATATTCGCCTGGCCTATCAAGTTATCATAATTGACCGGCTGGTGGTTTTTTACTGCTTCCTGCACAATAAAATCCATATTGGATCACCTCATTTTTACGATTTTTATAGCTATATTTTATTCTATACTCACGGACAAAAATTTTTGTACAATAGTTGTCCGTTCGTAATAAGCAAATAACCTCTATATTGTATAAAAATTTGTGTTATTTGCTATAGCAAAAATACGCTTTTAATATAAGAAAACAGCCAGTATATAAATGTTATGTTTTTGTATACTGATATACTCTTACAGTAAAATATATAGGTTAGAGTTCACAAAGAAGCCCAGCCCTGTTTTATAAGCTCTACTGCGAGTGCTGTTAAGATTAATCCCATAATTTTTGCTATTACATCACTTCCCTGCCTGCCGAATAGTTTAAACAGTATCTCTGTCTGGTGCAAGACTATCCATGCCAAAAGCAGGTTTAATAAAGAAGCCGCTAAAGCCAATAAGTAGCCAAATTCATTCACCAACAGGATTATTACTGTAATGACTGCCGGGCCTGCTATTAATGGTGTTGCCAAAGGCACAGCCGCAATCTCATATTTTTTTGCCCTTTCTTCCCTTAAGCTAAAGCCAAGGACAATTTTTAGCCCGATAATCAGCAAAACTATGCCGCCTGCGACCTGGAAACTTTTTAGGCTAATGCCGAAATATTTCAGTATATCCACCCCAAAAAACAGGAAGGTCAGCAAAATAAGAGCCGCTATTGAAACCGCCATATCCACATTCTTATTCCTTTTCTTCACTGATAACTTCTGCATTATTGTGGAGAATATAGGCAGGTTCCCGATAGCATCCATTGCAACAAATACCGCAAAAAATGCCTTAATAAAATCCATGTACACAGATTCCAAAACCATTTTATTGTCGTAAAACTTGGAATTTATATTCTTTTCTAAATTATATCTTATAAACTCCCGGCTGCATAAAAACTTTCTCTGTTTTGACTGCAAATCCTTTTTCCTGCCTTATTATTTCCTCTGAGCTCAATTTTGCAGTTCCTAATGCTACCAGCTCGTCCTTTAAAGTCATGACTGCAACTGCATCGTTTGCTTTTATTTTATCGTTTAGCTTGCTTATTCCCGGGACATTTAAGGCAGCTCCGTGGCATAAAGTATCAACAGTTGTGTCAAAAACCCATATTTTAGGCAGATGTTTAACAGCATTTTCTATTGGCTGTATAACCTTTCTTAAAAATTTGTCATTTTTCTCATTTTTATAGAAGTAATAAGCATCTGTAAGGTCCTGCAATGTAAACAAAGTTTCCTCATTAAAAGGCCCTGCCTTAGTCCTCCTTAACTCCTGCATATGCGCTCCAACTTTCAGTTTTTTTCCAAGATCAAAGCAAAGCTTTCTTATGTATGTCCCTGCCTCGCATCCGACAATAAACAAAACATCCTGTTCCTCTTTTTCAAGAATGTCAAAATAATAAATTTCCCTTGTCCTTTCAACTCTCTTTACAGAGCTTTTTAACGGAGGCGTTTGCCTTATTTTCCCGGTAAAATATTTTTTTATTGCCTCCTTTAGCTTTTTTTCCTCAACATCCCTGTGCAGGTGCATTATTCCGGCATACTCTTTTCCTGATTTTAGCAATGCCTGCACAACTCTTGTTGCCCTGCCTAATGCAATCGGCAGAAGCCCGTGGACATTGGGATCAAGAGTTCCGGAATGGCCCGCCTTATCAATCCCAAGGATTTTCTGCACATAATCGCTTACCTGGTGGCTTGTAGGCCCCTGAGGCTTGTTTATATTGACAACGCCGTAATTGATTATTTCTTCTGTCTCTCTTTGCTCTGGCTTGCAGCCTAATTTTACATCAGTCTCTGCTTCTTTTTTTACAAGAATTTTTCTTTTTATTTTCTCAAACGGCAGCAATTGTTTTGTCATATCCAGCCAAGAAAAAACAGGGGTTTAATAAATTTCTTGTTTTTGTTTTATGGCATTCAACTGTCAATTAAAGCACTGGACATTGCCGGTTGTCTTGCACAAGGTTTTTGAAAAGGGCCTTGTATACATATCCTCTTCCAGCTCAATTTTTTCTACTGCCATTTTTTGGTTTTCTCCCTGCAGGCTAATGTACCCTATCTCAAGCGCTTCCTTGTCTTTTTCAACCGCTTCCTTCAGCTCAGAAATCTCATTAAGCTTTTTTTCCTTCAAAAGCAGTTTTTCCTCTATCTCTTTAAGGCGCTCAACCTTTTTATCGTAATCCTGCTGAACTTCATTAATCTTGCTTTGGTAATAAAAGTTCAGGCCCACAAAAGCCATTAAAAGAACCAGCATCATCGCTAAAAGGCGCATATCCGCATCTCCCTTAAGATATCCCAACTAAATCACCCCCTAATTGGGGGTTTATACAAAAAAGTATAAAAACATTTCTATAAAAGTGAATTTGGGACAGGATTAAAGCCTGAACAAGTTATGCCATATATCCCTGCAAAAAAGAGCAGTATCAATCCTATCTTCTCTTTTTTGCCTGATATTCCATCCAAACATCTTTTTATCTCCGCCAAAATAGCTTTCTGAGTTATTCCGCTTAAAATATTCTTCAAGGTGATTTAGTGTGTCCAATACAAAGCTCTTCATTGCATTTAGCCATTCAGTTCCTCCGGCAGGCTTGGAGTCTTTTCGCGGTATAACATAGAATTTGGCTCCAGGAAATAGTTTTGCATAGCATGGAAAACTATAGTACTTGTCAAGCCTCACCGACCTTACCCTAATGCCGGTCTCCTTAAGCATCTCCATAGCCTTGTGGAATGCTTTAGCTTCGCTGGTAAGGCTTGTCCCAAAGCAGACATACATCTTTGTTTTGAGGTCCATTAGGGAAAACTTATAGGCAAATGCCTTTTTTGTATTCTCAGAGTCCTTTGCATGATCTTTAAGCTTCTTAGCATAAGAAGAGTAATGCTTGCTGATAAAAAGCCCAAAGCCAGTAGCATCGCCGCAAACATCAACTTCTTTTACTTCCTTTTTGCTTAAGATGGACACCCAAAGGTTAAAGAGGGCTGTGCTTGTTTCCGGATCGGAGTATAGCCTTTCTATTGTCTTATAGCTTCTGTCAATGCCAGTTACCAACGAGAAAAGCCTTGTCATGTAAGCCATCATCCTATTGCTTTTCCCTGCCAGCTGGCTTAATAACAGCAGCCTTAGTTTTTGGTCAGCCTTAAGAGAAGGCTTGTCGCCTCTTGCCCTGTAAAATTTAAGGTTTAAAGTGGCGTCTTCTATTAACAGGCTTAAGCTATCCATCGCTTTTCTGAACCTTTGCCTAAATTCCTTTTCATAAAGGGCATAGTCCTTATCTTTTTGCTTAGCCTGATTTTTATACTGTTCCAGCAGGAAATCTTCAAGCTCTTTTAGCTTATCGTGAATATGCTTCTCCCAGATTTGAGTCATGTTATCGCCTCTTTATATATTTGTAGAGTATACACTACAATAATTTTTCTGTGGTTAAATATAGATAATAAATCACAGAAAAGTTTATATAATGTAGCGTATAATAAATATATATGTACCTGAGATATTTTACAAAAGGAGGCAAGAAGTATTATTACATAGCTAAAGCAATTAGAGAAGGAGACAAAGTTATTCAGAAATCAGTGTTATATGTCGGCACTGTTGACAGAATGTATGAAAACTTAATAAGACTAAAGAGAAATATTAGCTAATCCTGTCCCAAATTCTATAAAACTGGACTTTCGTGTTTCTAAAAATCATTAAGTAGTAGGGAACGTATTGCATAAGCGCAACAACCAGAGAGGTCGATGCCCCATGAGTGACGCCCTACTACAATACCCAAAATGTTGGAGCAACTTATTAAATCTTTTCAAGCCGTGCTTTACAAAACCGCAATTCAGCAACTTTAGCCAGGCAACTACCTGCATAGCTGTAAGCCAACACTCAACAATAAGCAGGTGGTGCAATTTGTTTGATAAAAAATATCAAAGCAGCTTAAACGATTTTTTTACCGTATCCCCTTGGGAGGATGATTCAGTCCATACGAGGCTGAGCAGGTTAACAATAAACCGCTTTAAGGATATGGGCATTGGAATTATAGATGACACACTAAGCCACAAGCCCTATGCAAGCAAGATGGACTGGCTGGGTATATTCTATGATGGCTTAACAAAGAAAAAGCAGAAAGGCCACAGCATAGTAACTCATGGCTTGCATAGCAGCCAGTTTGGGTTTATCCCGTTTGATGAGCAACTGTATAAGAAAGACGGCAGAAGCAAGAATGACATTGCTTGCACGATGATAGAACGGACAAAAAGGTTCAAGAAACTTCCACTTTACGTTGTTGATAGCTGGTACTCAAATACAAAAGTGCTGAGCAGGGTTAAGTTGGCTAATTCACATTACATTACAGAGATAAAGTCAAACAGAAATGTTACCCTAAGCAATAAGTGCCGTTATGCCCGGGAGCATGAGAAGCATATAAGGCAAAAAGACTTCAAAGAAGTCCTGATAAAAGATTCAAAGTACAGATATTTTCAGACGTTATCATTCATCAGCGGCTTGGGAAATGTTAATCTTGTGTTTAGCCAGAAATATGATAAAGGCAGGGAAGAGTGGGGAGAAACATACTACTTAATTACAGATGTTCTTTCTTTATCTGGAGAAAGAGTCATAGGGCTCTTTCTTGTGCGGGGTGAAATAGAGGGTTTCCATCGTGAAGCCAAGGATAAGCTGGGGTTGGAGGACTATCAGCTCCGCACAGACCGAGGAATTGAAAGATACCTTTTTCTGGTCTTGTTGGTCTTTGTCCTCTTACTTATGCTGAACCAACAGCAGATGAGGAATTCTCTTGAAAATAAGACGATAGGAGAACTTTGCCGCCAGCTGAAGGCAGAGTGCTACACCACTATGCTTCAGCGAGCAAAGTATGTGGACAAAAAATATTTGGAAGAGTTTGGCAAAGAAATGGCTTATGCGTTATAGTGAAAAACACGAAACTTCAGT
>JAHWGX010000025.1 GCA_019323655.1 Candidatus Woesearchaeota archaeon
ATTTTTACTAGAGCCACAGTAACGAATCGCCTTAGCTTACCAACTGCACTTTATTTTCATAAACCAAGAATTCTTTAAGTATTTGGTACTTTAATTAATTTTTGGAAATTAATTAAGCGATAGCCTCATTATCCTCTTCAGATTTTTCACTTCTCTTGAATGGAAAAGTTTAAATACATTGCTGAAAAGATTTGCTTGTGTAGTCATGGTGCTAAGCATGAGCGGAAAAAAAGCGTTTTTGTTGGTGTTCTCTTTGGTAATGCTGGGGTTGTTTGCCCACTTTGCTTCTGCTGCTGATGACTATAAGCTTAGCGATATGATTGAGCCTTTAAAGGCTTTTGACTTGGCGGCTGCATATGAAAAATACCCTCTTGTTTTTGACCTGATAATTTATTTTCTTTTCTTCATAAGCCTTGCGCAGGTTACTATTGGAAGCAGGTTTGAAGGGCCCGGAGGCAGGGGGCTTGTAATAGCGTCTGGATTGGCCCTTGCTGTTGCTATGACTTACTGGGCCTATAAAACCGGCTTTATACTCGGAAGAATAGGGCCTTTGGCAGCATTGATATTTGTAATTGTCCTTGCAATCTGGATTTACAGGCTGCTCCAGGGAGATCAAAAAATGGGGGCTACAGTCTGGATTGCTATCCTTGTTATTTACATTAGCATATACACCTTTTTCCCCGAGATTATTGGCGCTTTGCAGGAAAACCCCTGGGGCAAGATTGGACTGGGTATTTTCACTATTATATTTATTTTAGCGCTGCCCATGTTCCTTATGAACTTTGCCTGGGGAGGGCTTCCTGAAGGCACGGATGAAGGGGGGAGAGGGCTGTTGGGCGGTTTAGTAGGAGAAGGCGGAGGAAGATGGCCCTGGCCTTTCAGGAGGAAAACAAAGGAAGAAAGAGAGGAGGATGAGTTAAGAAAGCTTACGAAGAAAGAGAAATATACTTTAGACAGCCTAATCCACACTCCTGGATGGCTTACAACAGAAATCAAGATAAAAAGATTTCTTGAGGATATGCTGCGTATTATATCCTTGCATTGGGAAGCAGTTTTGGATAAATTCTACAGAGGCGAAATTGAGAAAAGGATTAATGCGGCTATTGCTACATTAAACAAACTAAAAGAACAAGGTATAACAGAGATTAAGGGAGGGTTGCAGTATAAAAAATTTCTTGAGAAGATTAAAGATAAGCTTAACATTATTGAAAGACTAAACTTCAAGCTCTCAAAAGAAATAAAAAAACGAAAAAAAGAAGCAGAAAGCAAGCTTGAAGGACAACTAAATGGCGCGGATGTCAAACTTGGAAAAATTTATCGAAAACTGTTGGCTGTAAGTAAGGAAGATAAAGAGGTAGAATTAATAGAAAAATTGACTACTAAACTTGTAGGAATGAAAGGGAAGAGGGAAGAAAAGTTAGAAGGAATTATAAGAGAATTAAATAAAATTAAAGAAGGAATTTTAAAGGATCCTCCCGATAAAGATGGAATTGTAAGTGATATAAAAAAAGCCATTGAGGAGATCGATAAACTTATGGCGTACGAAGAAGAAATAAAAAAGGAGCTAGACGAAGTGTTTTTATTTTCTGAGAGGTTTATAAACCAAGTTTTAGCCGAGGAGGATAAAACTAAACCTGGAGGGGACACAAGCAAATTAGGATAAAAATAAAAAATAATTATTGATTTGCTTTCATTCTGAATATAGCGCTGAGATTTTCGTATGCTGATGGCAGAGGCATTTCATTTGCAGATTTTATAAACAGAGCCATTGCTGATAAATACTTGTCCTCCTGCACTTTAACATTTGCCATTAAGTGTAATGACCTTGCTATCAAAGCTTTTTGGGCGTTATCTGGATTTTGAATTTTCTTTAATTCTTCAAAAACTTTCTCTTTAGCCAATCTGAATGCTTCTCCATAGTTTTTGTCATTGTAACTACCCAAAGCGTTTTCCCAATTATCTGTTATAGCCTCACCAATAGTTGTATAATCCTTTGTTGGCTCTGCAGTATTCTTACCTAACTTATGGTATAAGTCTGCAGTCAAGTTTAAAATGTCTTTTCTCTTGGGATCAGCATCATAAGCTTTTAAGAGCTCCTTTTCTGATTCCTTGAGTTTTCCTTGTCTTAGCTTAATGAATCCTCTCAATAACAATGCGTTTGGGCTTGAATCGAGATAATTTTCTAATGTGAGTATACCCTCGTTTGGATCATTTGTACTCTTATGATCTTTTAGTGTAAGGGTCTCATAGGCTTTCTCGTAATTTCCATTTAACATATAAACTACAGCAGTATTTATCTGCAAAATTGCGTTAGCCTCTATATTATCGGACAACATTTTCTCTAAAGTTCCCTTAGAAGATTCAATTTTCTTTTTAGCATCCTCAAACTTAGGACGGGCATCTCCATGCTTTTTCTTATTAAGGCCTTCCTTAACAAGCCGCATGCTCTCAAGATATGGCAGCAAAACTTTTTTTTCTATTGTGTGCTGTGTATAGTTGTTTTGATCAGATTCGGCTTGGGTGTGTTCTTCTGCTTCTTCAATTTCTTCGATACCCTCAGTTGGGTGTTCGGTAAGTAAACTATACAAGCTACGACCAGCCCTCTTAATCCTACTTTCAGGTGGATTAGTGCCTGCACCATTAGAATCCTGTTCAGCTTTAATTGACCAGTCTCCAAAGCTCTTCAAAATTTTTTCTGCTTTGCTATAAGTAGTGCCACTATAGGCAATTTTTTTATGTACTCCAGAACCAGCTTTTTTTAACAATTGAAAAGGTAGCTTAAGGTTCCTCTTTACAGGAACATCGCCTTGACTCATAAGCCCATATACCTTTTTAATTTGCCTTGGCTCTGTTTCTTTGATAAATGCAAGAACATCTTCCAAGTAGATTAGTTCAACATGAATTTCGTCATTTAACATCAAAACCACCCCGATATTCTTAATTTTACCACTATAAAGTATAACTACTATATAAACTTTTCTATTTTGTAACTATTTTAGAGTAATAACTTTACGCCCCAAAAGCGTTTATTCAGGGATGATCTCTGTAATATCCCCTCAGCAAGTGATAAAAAATAAATTAAGACAATGAAGTTTTCCAATCCCAAGCAATAAATCAAAACATTTAAATATTACTAGTAATTATAGTAATTACCGGTGTTACTTTTGAGGATAAAGTACAGCAGACATGCAAGAGAGCAAATGGCTGCCAGAGGCGTAACAGAAAAAGAGGCTGAAGAAGGAATTCAAAGAGGCTCCAAAGAGCTGCAAAAGCCGGATAAAATATTGTCATATTACAAATATTTTTGTGTTGTGTATAAAAAAATTGGAGATACCTGTTATGTTATAACTGTTAAACCAAGGTGATGAAAATGAAATGCCCTATCTGTGAAAAAGGCACTTTAGAAAAAGGCAAAATAAAAGAGCATATGTTTGGGGTTTTTTTGGGGGAATTCCCTGCTGAGATTTGCAGCAATTGCAATGAGTCATTTACTGACGCTGAAACCACAAGAAAAATTGAAGAGGCTGCTAAGAGCAAGGGTGTATGGGGCATGGGGAAAAAAACCAAGGTGACAAAGACAGGAAATTCTTTGGCTGTAAGAATTCCAAAGAGAATAGTTGATTTTCTGAAGCTAAAGGAGGGCAAGGAAGCTTATATACACCCTGAAGGAAACAAACTGGTTATTGAACCTTAACTCTTCAACTAATATATTTTATGTCCCAAACGCATTTACCACAAGAAATATCCCTTCTACAGTCAAAAGAATATAGTAAAAAATAAGGCTGCCAAATGAAAATGTTGTTATGCCCAGCTGGTTAAGGATGGGCATTGAGGCAATTACTAAACCTATAAAAGCAACAATTAAGGCAATTGCCCTTCGGATTCCGAATTCGGTAATGCTCTCAACAATAAGGTAAAGGCCGCCTAAAGCAAGCAGCCATGCTGCCACATTAACTGTCAGCGGAATGCTGAACTTCAGGAGCTTTATTCCGCTAGAAAAACCCAAAAAGCCTATAATAAACAAGATAATTCCAAGAACCAAGCCGATGTTTTTCCTTGCTCCGAATGGCATTTAGGTACCTCTTTAAATGTGCCTTGCAACACTTGCTATTGTGCTTTCTTCCCTCAAAGACCTGTTTGCCTCTGTTTTGATTGAGCTCCTTATGCTTCTTATTTTTTTCAGGTAAAGGGATATGCTATGCAGCAGATGCCTTCCCTCAGGATGCCCTGCCAGACTCTTCCTGTATCTGTTCAATTTTAAGTCCAGCGTTTTTAGCTGCTCCTCAAGCCTGACTTCCAAAACCCTTATTTTTTCAGCGGCATGGTCAAGCGATTTGAATTCTTCCCCAAAAATTTCCAAAAATTTTTTGTAGTTTCCTTTTACCAGATTCCTGTTTGCTTTCCTATGCCTAGTATACTCCAGTTTCATGTCCCTTATAATTCCCAAGATTATCTCAGCGTGGGGCAGTGGACTTCTCAAGCGGGCTAAAACCATGATATCACCAACCAAACTATTAGGCTCCCAGTTTATAAAATTTTTGATATTTTCAACTGAACGGCAATTTGAATGAAAAAGTATTTAAACAAACCGAATAAAGTTGAAATTAAAGATTTTTATGCACATAAAGCTGACTAAAAAACCAAAAAACTGCAGGCTTATAGAGGGGTTTCCCGGATTTGGCCTAGTGGGGACTATTGCAAATGAGTTCCTGCTGGAGCACCTGAAGGTTGAGCAGATAGGCAAAGTCCTTTTTGATGACATGCCTGCAACAGTGGCAATACATGAAGGCAAGGTAGTTGAGCCGCTGGGAATTTTCTACAACAAAAAGCACAATATTGTGTTTCTGCATGCTATTACAGCATCTTCGGGCATGGAATGGAAATTTGCGGAGATGATATCAGCATTAATCAAACAGCTAAGCATAAAAGAGCTTATCTGCCTGGAGGGCGTTGGAAGCAGCGAGGAAACAACAACATCAAGGGTTTTCTTTTACGCAAATAATGAGAAAAACAAGAAAAAGTTTGAGAAAATAAGCGTGGAGCAGCTTAAAGAGGGCATTATAATCGGAGTAACAGGAGCTGTCACCCTTAGGGTAGAGAACATTCCCGTAAGCTGTGTTTTTGCTGAAACGCATACAAGCCTTCCTGACAGCAAGGCTGCTGCAAAGGTTATTGAGGTGCTTGACAAGTATCTGGGCTTAAAGGTTGATTACAAGCCTTTGCTTGCCCAGGCAGAGAAGTTCGAGGGCAAACTTAGAAACTTGTTGACTGAAAGCCAGAAAGCCCAGCAGATAAGCGAGAAGAAGAAGCTGAGTTATGTTGGTTGAAGTTTGATTTGGATAATAAAAAAGGAAAAATGTGAGGTTTACAAAATGATTGAGAAACGAAAAGCAAGAAAAAAAGTTTTTAAACTTATAAAAGCCGAAAAAGAATTAATCAAAATGGAACTTAATGATGTTAATGCTGTTTTAAAATTTTTGAATGCTCCGTTTGGGTATGAAGGTGCAAGAACAGCATTTGGAAAATACTTAAATAGAATAGAAGCTTTAGAAAAGTTTGAATTAAAAAAAGCTAATGTTGGAATGTTAGAGGAAGCTATTGATAATTGGAATGTGTTATCAGCAGGGCTGATTGGACCAGGAAGGCGCAGATCTCAATGTTCTCCTTTAATTAGTGAGTTGAAAGAATTAGAAGAGGGTATATTCCGTCAGTCTAGAGAAATATTAAAAGAAGAACTTCGGAATGCGCCAGTCGACAGAGTTAAGGAGACCCCGGGGGTAATACAAACTCAGCTAAAAGAGTTTGAAGAGACACTTGAAAAGTTAAATAAAACTTTGAAGGCGTTTTAAAATAAAAAAGGAAAATTGTGGAGGTGTTTTAATGGCGGATAATCCAAAAAAATCGTTGAAAGATGTTAGATGGTACATACAAAAGGATCTAAAATATTTTTTAAGGGAGTCTACATACGCACATACTATTTATAAACACGCAAAGGATATCTCAGAAAGTTTGCATAATCCCAAGCTAAAACTAAAAAATATAAAGAGATTAGGACTTATGGTATCCCAATTGAAAGCTCTAAAGAGGCAGGAAAGTTGGCAACAACTTAGAGCTAGATGCTCTAAACTAGAAGATGCTATGAAAGACTTATTAGGATTCCCCTACTTCAAACAAAAGTTATACGAGAGAAAAAAGATATTGGAATTACTGCAACAGGAGCATGTATTTGAGGCTGATTTATTACATAGGACTGTAGAAGAATTAAAACCTATGATTGAGGGTAAAAACCTAAATCAAATGAATGATAATGATTGGGTTAAAATTAGAGGTACTGCTGCTAGCTTGTACCGAGACCTGCAAGCATTGATAGCTACCCTTAAAAATTTAGAAAAAATCCTGGAAAGAGCAGTTAAGCACTGATTTTTTTAAGAACAAGGAGGGCAAACAAACCTCAGCTTAAAAGGAATCAGTATCCCCTTATTTGCCATGTAGATTAAGGCAAACGCCAATATCATTCCTACGAGAATTCCCATGATTATCCACTTGAATTCTAAGATTCCAAGCTGGGCCTTTTTATTTTTAAACATCAAGCACCTCTTTGGTTAATTGTTTATTTGACAACTAATATTTAAGGTTTTTGAATCGTCTGCCCAAAAAGCCAATAAATCTAAACATTGATTATTTTTTCCCGAATATGCTCTATCTTGTCTTTTGTTAATTTAACTGCTATGTTTTTTATTGCGATTACAAATTCAACTATCTTGTCATAGTCAATAGGAACATCCCTGTTTTTAAGATAATACTGGTTATCTATCCTTAATTGTTTATCCTCCTCAAGAATCTCAGTGTAGCCTTTTGGAATTACTGCCATAGCTTCCAGCAAGCTGCAGACTGCTATTGTGCAGTCATGTATCTCACATTTTATGCCAATCTTCATCAGCAGGGAATATGCAGCAAAGTATTCGCAGTAGTATTTTGTTGTTGCGGACCATACTTTGGAGCTGCCTTTTATGCTTTTTAGGATATCCAGGCTTTCTTCAGCTGTTTGTATATACTCATGGAACAAATTATCGTTAGGCTCTGTAAGCTTTATTCCCCTTTTTTGGGCCATGCACCATTTTATTGCTGCCATAACATCCACCTGACTAAGTCCTCGCTTCCTTTGACCAGCAAGTGCTTTTTCAAAATTTCATTTTTTAGTGATTGTGATATTTTATTTAAGCTTTTTACCTGTATAATATGCAGCCCTTTATTGAGCCTTTTTGCCAGTTTTTTGATTTCTTTTAAATCCTGCTTGCCAACAATGAGCATGTCAATATCATTAGCGTTGCTAAATGATTCAGCAGCCGAGCCGAATATAAGGACTTTGACGTTTTCATTGAATTTTAGGTTTATATTTGAAACTATTTCCCAAAAAACAGGCCATTTTTCGCACTTCTTCAGCAACTTAAATTTTTCAGATAAAACCAAATAAGTGATTATATTGGGGTTTTGGAGATTTAGTGAGTACAAAGTTAATCTCCCCTGGTATTCTTTTTTCAATACCCCTTTATGTTCCAGCATATTTAGCCACTGCCTTACAGTAGGGTGGGGCTCATTAATTTCCCTTGAGATTCTAGCCAAATGCAGCTTCTCTCTTGGTTTAACTAAAAAAGGCCCTAATGCAGTGAATATCGTTAATTTTTTAACCATATTGTTATAAAAGTAACAACAAGTATAAAAAACTTTCTTTTTCAGCCTAAAAAAATGGCAAAGGTTTTAATATTAAGATTGTTAATTCCATGTTATGGCCAAGAATAAAATAATAATCCCTATTCTGTTTGTTATCCTTTTATCCCTGTTCTCTTACCTAAACATATTCAGGAATGAGTTTGTGTGGGATGACCATGTTTACATCCTGGACAATGGAGACATAAGGTCTGTTTCCAATGTTAAATTATTTTTTACCCAGGATGTTGATGGATTATACAGGCCCCTAAGGAGCATGCACTATGCCCTGGTTTATTCAATTGCCGGGAAGAATGAGCTTCTCTACCATTTAAACAGCATTTTTTTGCATACACTTGTTTCCATTATTGTTTTTTTGATTGTTTTTGAAATTGCCAATAAAAAGGCTGCTTTACTTGCATCATTAATATTTGCTGCCCACCCAATACATACGGAAAGGGTTGCAAATATAACTGCTGGATTTGACTTATTGGGCATATTCTTCATGCTGCTTTCCTTTTACCTTTACATTAAATTTACAAAATCAAACAATAAAAAATATTTTTTATTTTCGCTGTTTTTGTTTATAATTGCATTATTTTCCTCGGAAGAGGCAATTGTACTGCCCTTGCTGATAGTCTTGTATGAGCTCTGCTTCAACAGAGATGAATTCATCAAAAAATTAAAAAATAAAATTATTAAAAATTACCTGGCTTTTTTTATTGCTGCGCTGGTTTATGCTGTTTTAAGATTTTTTATTTTGGGAATAAAAGGCAGGATTGAGGGCTATCTTGCAGGAAGCTTTTACCTCACAATGCTTACAATGCCCAAGGTTTTTGTTTATTATATCTATTTGCTGATTTTCCCGGCAAACCTGGCATTATTTCATGACATCAAGGCAGCATCTTCATTTTTTGAGCCTGAAGTGCTAATTTCCTTAGTAATCCTAGCTACAATAATATTTTTAACACTTAAATTTTATAGAAATAAGGTATTGTTTTTCTCGGTTTTCTGGTTTTTTATTGCTTTGTTGCCGTTTTCAAATCTAGTGCCTTTGCAGGTTTTTATGGCAGAAAGGTACCTTTATGTGCCGTCTATAGCTTTTTCATTTTTAGTTTCTTATTTCTTATTTGCAGCTTATAACAAATTTAAAAATAAAAAAATTAGGAGGTATGGGGTTATTTTTTTCATTATTCTTTTGTTGATTTTTTATTCGGGAAGAACCATTGCAAGGAATGCTGACTGGAAAAATGACTTAACTTTATGGAGCAGAACTGTTGAAACAAATCCAGGCAGCAGCAGGGCTCACGACAATCTGGGTTTTACGTATGAGCGCATGGGCGATAATGAAAAAGCGCTGGAAGAGTTTAAGACAGCTGTAGGCCTGCAGCCAAATGACTACAGGGCTTTGGCAAATTTGGGAGTGGCTTATGCAAAAATTGAGGCGTATAATGAGTCAATAGCTGCATTAGAGAAATCCATTGGGATTAAAAGATACCATAAAACTTATGATAAATTAGGCCTTGTTTATGCTGAAATTGGCGCAGAGGAAAAAGCAATTGAGCAGTTTAAGGAAGCCACAAAGATTGAGCCGAGATATTCAAAAGCGCATAATGATTTAGCGACGGTGTATGGAAGATTAGGAGAATTTGATCTGGCTTTGCAGGAATTTAACGAAGCGATAAGGATTGACAAAGATTATGCGGATGCGCATTATAATTTAGGGATTTTGCTGGAATTCTTAAAGCAGAATGATCTGGCAAAAAAAGAATTTGAAACTGCTTTAAGTTTAGAGCCGGATAATGGGCTGTATAGGAAGAAAGTAAAGATATAATTGGGAATATTAAACGCTGAAACCCCAAAATTTTGTTCTTTTAGGGCTTTTTATCTGAAAAAATGTTTTAATTTTTATAGTGCCTAAACGCTGTTTTTTTGCTGATACTCACTTTGGATTTTGGTTGGGTACTCTGCTTCAAGGTTTTACTTTAGATTCTAAGCTTTTTTGCCTATTTGGCTCATTATTTTTTAATTTCCCGAAAAGAGTGTTTTTTGTTTAATCTTTATTTGGTTTAGAGTATTCGTGAACTCTCACTTTTAGGTTTTCTGGGGTAATAATTTTCAATATTGAAATGATATCAAAATGGAATGTAGTCTAGAAAGTATAGGTTACAAGAAATTTTTTATAAAAATTATTTAGTATTATAGTTTATATGAACTATATTAAGTGTATGTTATGTTTGAGTATGTAGTTTTTATTGCCTAACTTTGTTGTTTTTTGTTATTATTGATTAAAATTTTTGATTAATGATTAAAGATTGTTGTTGAAATTGTCATTTTTACTTGAGAGTGGTTAAAAATAGAAAAAAATAAATATACCCATTTTACCTTGCTAGAAATGGCATCAATAAGTTGTGGTACTATAGAGAAGATATTCTATGTTCACCCACAACAACATTACGATCCCAACTTACAACATAGGCTGCCTGCGAATAATAATGGTAACCCAGTTGTGCTGAATCATTACTTTAAAGGGTGGGAGGAACATATCACGGCTAATTTAAAGTGTCGAATAGCTACAGGAGGACAAAGGTATGAACAAGGTAAAGACAATAAACTGTTGCAAATCTGCAGAAAACATGCTGATAAATATAGGGGGGTTATTGAACATGAGAACATAGTTGTATTGGTGCACCCATTTTATTTGCATTTAAGCGAGATGTCCCACCTAACCAATCTAACAATTGGTGATGCAGATGATTACCTTAACAGGGCTATGGATGTTCTGGAAGGAGGCATCCCAAAAGAGAATGCTAGTATAGTTGTATTAGACACCATACATCATTACGCGGCGACAACAAGCCTTCTTTTAGAAGAGAAGACTATAGACCAGGTTAGGTTTACAGAGTACGATCAAGGCTATTTAGTTGATAGTTCAGAGCTAAATCAAATCAAAGGAAAGAACCTATTTTTTGCTGGAGCCTACAATAAAAAGTGTTTGAGCCAGTCCATTGTAGAAATATTGAACAAAAAACATCCTATGGAAAAATTGTGGATTATTAGAGACTTAGTTCTAGATTCTCCTGGGCAGCGTATCAGAACTTTAAAAGTGATAGGGAGGACAGATACAGGGCAGTACGATATCCCAAGAAAGAATGCTATTACGTTAGAGGAAGCTATAAGGAAAATTGAAGACTGTGCATAAAAGGCAAACAAATAAGATTAAGCAACTGGGGTCTAAAGAAATTTGATGGATTTAATCCGGAAATTACCCAAAAATATCCCCCACTTTATCCCTTAATTCTTCGTCCATTTCAGAGATGCTTTTTGTGCCGTATAAATCCATTGTTGTCTTGTAGGAAAGATGCCCAAGGACCTTCTGGACTACTTCCAGGCTCAAGCCCTTGTCTTTGAGGATACGGGCGCAGCTATGCCTTAATATGTGGGGGTTAATGTTTTTAAGCTCAGGGATGGGGTTTTCAATATGGGCGCGGTGGCCGGCTTTGGCTACAATCCTGTTGATTTCTGTCGGAGCAATATGGCCTTTTTTGTTAAGGCTGGAAACAGAAGGAAAGAGATAGCCCTGTTTTGGGCTGTTTAGGACATACCTAATGTAGATTTTCAAATCTTCAATGAGCTGATCTGAATACAATGTGGCTAACCTTTCAATGTTTTTTTTGCCAAAAATCCTGATTTTTTTTGTTCCAAGATTAATATCCTCAATTCTAATTTTGGCCAATTCAAAACGCCTTAATCCGCAGTAAGCAAGAAGTTTAATGATTATCTTGTCTCTTAGTTTTTCTGCATGTTTAACAAGAAGCTTGATTTGCCCTTCTGTCAAGTTGAATTGGCTGCGGCTGTGGCCTTTTTTCTTTTTGGGCTGGTCCATATCCGATAAAAAGGTAACAGATTATTTAAATGTTACTTTTTTGGCATATTTTGTTAGGTATTTTGTCATGTTTTGTATAAAGTGTTACTTTTTGAGAAATGAAGCGATTCAACAGAAATCCGACACCCCGGTCACAGACTAGGGGATTGCTCGCTCCCTTGCCTGAGGTCGGATTTCTGAGAATGCGGATATTCGCTAAGAGATGTTTGTATCTCAACCACCTATCACAGATTGAATGGAATATCCACATTTAAAGGCATTTAAGGCTGGGAAAATAGGTGGGTTAAGGGGATATCATTAGTTGGATGGAAATTGCCCTAAAAAGGGATTGAATGGAGGCAGAATGGTTTTTTGCCTAAGAAGCTGGCATAATAGACTTAGGATGTAGTCTTTTCTGGAGAATGTTTAGGCAGCAGGCTTGAGTGCAAAGTGTCTATTATCTTATCCAAGGTTATATTAGGGGTATTTCTGTAGGAATAGTCTAATCTTTTGATTGCCCACTCTTCCCATTCTATATGGCTTTCTATGGGGGTTTTATCATATTCAATATGATTACGCCTAAAAAGAAAACCTAAAAGGATTCTAGGTCCGTTGAATCCAAACATAGCGCCTTTACCGATGTAATTGCCTTCAATATCCAGGACTTCAAACTCAAGTGATGTACTTTTTGAGTTTGTTTTTATGACTGCTCTTTTGACAAAACCTTTTTTTTTGGTTGCCCCATAGGGCATATAGTCTCTCTGTAGATCCATTTCAACAATGTTTAGGAGGGGGTAACTTATCCCAGGTGGTCTAATATTTTTTGATGAGGAAGCTGTGTACAAATACCAAACAGGAACCGGTTTTTCTGGTGTGATAGTTGTTGTTATTGGAAATTGCAAATTTTTAGTTTCTCTGTGAATGGTAAGTGTATAACCTAACATTTTTAATCAAATTTACAGAAGAAAAGCAAGGCAATTTAAAATTTTTGCGCATCTGATTAAGCAAGATTTATTTTCAATATAGAAATTTAGCCATTAAAAAAGATTAAAATGTTTGAGCAATAACTAAAAAATATAAGAAAAATTAAGATTAAAAGTTTTAATAAAAGATTAAAGGTTTTAAACGGCTGTGCCATCAGCAAAATCACGCTAACGCGGTTGCTGCCGAGTTCGCAATCACTTTATGTTCAAGTGATAATCGACATTTGTCCCCGTAAGGGACATCCCCCTCAAAGTCGATGTGTTTATATTTGTTATGATGCTCACAAAAAGGCAGCAACATAGATTTTGCTGATGGTCTTAAAAATTAACCAGCTCCTTTTGTGCTGTGTCTATGCACAAGATGTTTTCTTTTGCCTGCAGCCTCTTGAATTCAGGGTTCAGCTTTATGAAAGGGATGCTGTTTATGTATTTCTTTACCAAGGGGATGCCTTTTTCCATTAGCCTTGCTATGTACTCACTTACAGCATAGCCAGGAAGGCCTGTTTTTCTGATTATATCGGCATAGGAAACAAGACCTTTTTCATCCTCCAGAGCGTAAATTACAAGGAAAACATGCTGCTCTGTTTTTGTCAGGGGCTTTAAATCAAAGCTTTTTTCCACAACAGTAAAGTTGCTGTATTTCTGCAAAAACAGCTCTATTGCTTCGATACGCTCTGCCAGCTTTTCTACCTTGTCGTTGACCTCATTTACGTATTCATAGCTTGTTTGTATCTCGCTTGTATTTTCGTTGATAGTGTCTAAATGGCCGTCTAACTCCTCTTTAACGCTTTTTAGAGCTTCTTTGAGCTCAAAAGGAATATTCTTTGGCCTTTTTGAGAAATAGCGCTTCCTATGCTTAAAAAAATCGTCAAATATCTTTACCACCCCTAACCTTTTGGCAAAGATGGTTGGTTAAATACTTTTGTATTGTTTAAAATATTAATTTTAGAATAACTATTGGACTTTAACTTGCTTATAAAGGTAGTATTTTTGCCTGCCTTTCTTTAGTGTGCCAACTTCTTCAAGAGCCTCCAACTCCTCAAGAAGCCTGTAGAAAGAGCTTTTTGAGCACAATCCCTGATCATAAACTATCATGTCTTTCAGCTGCAGGCTGCTTATCTGGCCGTATTTTCTTATATAAGCCATGGTAAGGCTCTTAACGTATTCTTTTGAGTTTCTTGTGACTCTTTTAACAACTTTCTCCCTTATTGTAGCCTTTTTTTGCTCTTCCAGCTGCTTAAGCCTGTGCTCTATTTCGCCAATTTCAGGGTGCATAACAGGATGCGCCTGCGGCTGAAGCATCTCTTTTTTTGATGCTAAACTGTCAACCTTTTCATTAATCAGCTTTATCCGCTCCATTAGGCTGTCAAATGAGTAATAGCTGTCTACTATCTTCCTGATGTCTTCCGGATTTTTGGGTATGTAGGAAAGCTCCAGTTGCAGCTGCTTTATTTGGTTTTGCTGCTCCAAATTTTTTTGGTAGAGGTAATTAAGCCACTGGAAAAGATTTTGCGTGTCGCGCTTTACATGAGAAAAAGATTTTTCCAGGAGGGTGTGCATTTGCGAAATCTTGCTTTCTGTGCTTGACTGCCTTTTTAGCCAGAACATAATCCTTTCAAAACAACTGATTTTATTTAAATATTTCGCTTTTTGGGGATTATATTGGGAATATTATGGGACTAATTTGGGAATGACTATAGACAAAAATTTTGAATATTGGGGAATGAATCGGGATTAAATTGGGAATCTGGTGGGACTCAGATGGGAATGAAAGAAGAGATTTGCCGTCGGGGAATAGGTGGGAATGAACTGGGAATGAGACTGGGAATCGGGGGAAGGGGAACAAAATAAAAAAGGGATTACAATAAAAAGTTTTAATAAAAATAAAACAATAAAAACAAAAAAATTAAAATAAAAAATGAAAATAGAAATTAATTAAAATTAGAAAAATATCAAGTTTTTTAAAATAAAGGAGATTAGTATTTTTGAGGGGCTGAAAGTAATGAGTTTTAGCGCGGGTGTTTTAGTATGGATGTTTTGGTGGCAGCAGAAGGCTTAAGAGCAGCCTAAAGTGAGAGTGTTAAGGATCTTGGGGGCTATAACAGTAGAAAATGGCAAAAAGTGAGAGTTCAAACAGGGCAAAAATAGGCTCAAAAGGGGCACTGGCAGTGGTTTTATCTAAGCTGGAGGGCTTTGGAGAGCCAAAAGTGAGTGTTGAGCAGTATGCTACAGATGCAGAAATAGCTGCTGAAGTGCTATGGCAGGCTTTTATGAAGGGTGATATAGGAAAAGTGAGTGTTGACCTAGGCTGCGGAACCGGTATACTGGGCATAGGTATGTTGCTTTTGGGTGCTGAGAAGGTATTTTTTGTTGATTCTGACAAGAAAGTGCTGGGGATTGCGGAAAAGAACATTGAAAAAGTGAAAAGTGAGGGTTACAAGCTAGGGGAGGCTGTTTTTATATGCAAGGATGTTGAAGAGTTTAATGAAAAAGCTGATTTAGTGGTGCAAAACCCGCCTTTCGGGGTTAAAGTGAGGCATATGGACAAGGTGTTTTTAAATAAAGCTTTTGAGATCAGCAGCTTGGTGTATAGCTTTCATAAAAGTGAGAGCAAGAGGTTTGTGGAGGCAATTTCAAAAGATAATGGCTTTAAAGTTACAGATGTCTGGGATTTTGAGTTTCCGTTAAAGGCTACGCTAAGCTATCATACCCGTCGGATAAAAAGAATAGGGGTAAGCTGTTTTAGGATTGAGAAAGCGTACAGATAGGTTTTCCCGACTAGAAAAAATGTCAGTGGGCTGCACCAGAGCGGAACTAAAGGCAAAATTCCCTATCGGGCAGTTTTGGTTGATGTCATTGGGTTATTCTGCCCACCCGCCTCCCCTAAATTGGTGCAGCCCAACAAAATCAAAAGTTTTTTAAATAAAATACTGTTGCTTGCTTTTATGGAGATTAATGTTCTCGAGGAGAAAAAAAACAGGCTTGTTTTTGAAAGCGAAGGGATAGGGCATACTTTTCTTAATATCCTAAAAACAGAGCTGTGGAATGACAGCCATGTTAAGATAGCTACATACAGCATAAAGCATCCGCAGGTAAGCAAGCCTAAATTTATACTGGAAACAGATGGGAATGAAAGCCCTAAGGCTGCTTTGACAAGTGCTGTGGGAAGGCTAGGGAAATTAAGCGACAAGTTCAAGAAAGAGATGTCAGCCATAAGGTAACGCTTTTTCTTTGTGTTGGATTGTGGGGGCTGAAAGGCTAAAATTTTGGGGTTTCAAAGGCTCTCTAAAACAAAAATATTATAAATATGATAGTGCCTAAGCCATGTATGAGCTTTATAAGGATAAAAAAAATTAGCGGAAAGGAATATGCCTATCTTGTTGAGAATAGGTGGTATAAGAGGGGCTTTAAGGGCAAAGGCAAAGGCTCTAGGCAGAAGGTTTCAAGATATCTGGGCAGAGTTCATTCTTTTGTTAAAGTAGATAATACTGGTTTTTTTGAGTTTAAGGGTATAAAGGAACCGGAGCAGTACTTAAAGAGCAATAATAAAGAAAAGGTATTCGGGGATTTGGTTGAGTGGGAGCTGTTCAGGCATTGTGTTGATAAAAAGGAGTTTATGATTAATTTAGATAAAACTGGTGTATCAAAAAATGGCAAAGAGGTTACATTGAAAATAAATGACGGCTTTCTTAACAGCTATACTCTAAACAGGCTGTTTAACCTTAAGTCTGGCGACAGCTACTATCTGGCAAGATGCTTTGTTGATGCGGGTATTGATGTACCTAAGGAAGTTTTTGTAGGGGTGTTTGGGAAATAGCCTAACAAACAAACATTTAAATAATAATTTAAAAATAATTGAGTTGGGTCTTATGAAAGGCGATGTTGTGGTGGGGCTTGAATGCCATGTGGAGCTGAAAACAGACACAAAGCTGTTTTGCGGCTGCGCAACTAAAGGGAGTGAGGAGCCGAATACAAGGACATGCGAAGTGTGCCTGGGAATGCCCGGCAGCAAACCTGTTTTAAACAAAAAGGCTTTGGAGTATGCACTAAAATTATGCCTTGCCTTGAACTGCAAGGTCAGCAAGGAACTGATTTTTTCCAGGAAATCCTATTTTTATCCTGATATGGCAAAAAACTACCAGATAACACAGTATGAAATTCCTCTTGGCAGCAAAGGAAAACTAAAGCTAAAGTCAGGAAAGGAAATTGGAATTACAAGGGTGCATATGGAAGAGGATCCTGCTGCTTTAATACACCCAAAAGGGATGCAGGAAAGCGCTTATGTTCTTGTTGATTACAACAGGAGCGGGAACCCATTGTTAGAGATTGTTACAGAGCCTGAGCTAAGCAGCGCAGAAGAAGCAAGGGATTTTATGAAGCAGCTAATCACGGTTCTAAGCTATCTTGACATTTTTGATGTTAATGATGGCATAATAAAAGCAGATGCAAATGTATCCATAAAGGAAAGCGGTTTTGTCAAGCATGAGGTAAAGAACATAACAGGATTCAAGGAGATAGAAAGGGCATTGAAATATGAGGTTTTGAGGCAGAAAGCTGAGTTTAGCGCGGGAAAAAAGCTAAGCCAGGAAACAAGGGCATGGGATTCTGAGAAAGGCATTACGTTTTTATTGCGGAAAAAAGAGACAGAAGAAGATTATGGGTATATTCTTGATTCTGATTTGGTCAAAATAGATATCAGCAAAGAAATGGTCGACAAGGTTAAGAAAGAGATGCCTGAGCTGGCTCAGGACAAGGTAAGCAAGTTTGTTTCAAAGCATAAGCTAAGGAAGGAAGATGCAGAGATAATTGCTGCTGAGAAAGAACTTGCTGAGATGTTTGAGAAGGTTGCTGCAGAGATTAATCCTGTTTTAGCAGGAAAATGGCTGAGAAGGGAGCTTGTGAGGGTGCTTAATTACAGCAAAAAGCAGCTTCATGAGATAGAAATGGATGAGAAGCACATGATACAATTATTAAAATTAGTGGAAAGCAAAAAAATAACAGAGACAGTTGCGCAAAAAATACTGGAAAAGCTGATTGAGAAGCCGTTTGATGTCAATGAGCATGTCAAGAAAGAAAAATTAGAAGCGGTTTCTGATTATGGTGAAATAGAGAAGCTCTGCAAAGAGGCGATTTCTGAGAATCCAAAAGCAGTTGAAGATTACAAGAAAGGGGAGGCAAAGGCATTTAATTTTTTTGTGGGGCAGGTAATGAAGAAAACAAAGGGAAAAGCGACTCCTAAGGAGGTTAATGAAATTTTGAAGAAAGCATTAAATTAAGATTATACAACATCAATATCTAAAACTTTGCCCATCTCTTCCTTTATTCTTTTTTCAAAATCAGGGTTTGTTTCTCCTTCGTGCTTTTCTGCGGATAAGAGCCTCATCATTTCTTTGGTTAGGAATTCTTCTTTTTTTGTGCCCATGCCGCTTACTTTTATCTGGCCCAAGTGCTCTTTTATTAGGGCAGATTCTGTTTCCTCAACTGAATTTGTGTCTATTTTAATTTCCTCGAATTCCTCTGTTGTCAAAGCATTTGTGTTCTTCATTACAAAATAAGCGGATTTGCCGTAAAGCATGGAAAATATTTCCTTAAAGCCTATGTCATGCGGCTTTCCTGAGCTTAAGGAGCCAAACAGCCTTATAAGAACGATTGTGTTGTTGAATTCCTTGCCTTTTATTTCATTAATTATTTCATTGCAAACTTCTTCAGGCTTTTTTCCATTGCAGTCTTTTGTTATTTTGCATATGTTGTAAACCTGAATTGGGTACCATTTCGGCTTGTTGTTCTCAACTATGTAAAAACCTCCAATTTCAAGCTTTTCAAGCTCTGAGAATGAGTTTGGGAACAAAGGGCCTGGGTAAGCAATCAAGCCGTAGCCATCAATTTTTGCTTCTTTTACAGCATGAACATGGCCTCCAGCATAATAATCAAAGTTTTTTGGCAGCAAAGACAAAGGCTGGGAGAGCATGTGCTCTGTGTCTTCTGTTTTAAGCTCATCAATTCCGGAATGGAACATAAATATCTTGTAGCCTTCCTCTTTCTCCAGATTATCAAGAACAAGATTTTCATAATAGCCCTTTTCCAATGAGTAGCGCTTTCCAAGCATGCCTGTTATTTTTGCTCCTGTTTTTTTGTCTATTGTAAAGCTAAGCTTTAGTTTTCCATTTTCCTCTTCGCCTTTTGTAACATTAGTGAAAAGCCCTGCTGCCTCCAGGACATCAAGCATTGTTTTTCCAGAAGGGCTGTAGTCATGGCTTCCTGCTATTAAATAAACAGGAATTCCCAATTTTTTTAGGCTGTTGAATGTTGATACAACTGCTTTCAGGTTTTCTATTCTTGGCAATGATGTGTTAAACAAGTCCCCGGAGATAAGGATAAAATCCACATTTTCATCAATGCATTTTTCTATTGCCTTGCTGAAAGCTATTGTGCTTACATCCTTTAGTTTTGGATCTCTCCAGCTTCCAATGTGGCAATCTGCTATATGAGCAAATTTCATCAGTACCCCCAAAAATCTGTCTTTACCTGCTCTTTTTTTGCGCCTAAGCTTTCCAGGATTGCTATGGTGCTTTTTACAAATTCCGCAGGGCCGCAAAGGTAATACCAGCTGCCCTTAATGTCTTTGATGTTTTGCTTCAAAAAATCTTCATCTATTCTTCCTGTTCTGCCGCACCAATCATGCTCGGGTTTAGGCCTTGTTATTGTTATATTGTATGTGAAATTGCTGTTTCCTTTTTTTATTTTTTCAAGCTCTTCTTTGTATGCTATATGGCCTGGGGTTCTTACGCTGTAAATAAGGCTTAGTTTGTTTTTCAGGTTTTTTTCATTACAATACCTTATTATGCTCATTAAAGCTGCTATTCCGCAGCCTCCGCTGATTAATACAAGATCTTTTGTTAGGCCTTCTGTAAAATAAAATCTGCCATAAGGCCCTTTAAAGACAAGGATGTCATTAACTTTTGCCTTGAAAAGGTTAGTTGTAAATTCCCCAACCAAGCTTACTGTAATGTCAATGTGTTTTTGAGAAGGGCTTGAAGCTATTGAGTAAGCGCGCTTTAATTTTGGATTTTCCTCAAAATTCAGCATGAAAAACTGGCCAGGATAGAAATCAAAATCTTTCGGCTTTTCAAAGCGGAAGGTCTTTACACCTATGGCTTCATCTATAATTTTTGTTATTTTCAGCCTGTATTCTTTAACTTGCTGCTCTGGCATTTTAGTAAAAAGAAGCAGTAGTATATTTTAAATGTTTTTGTTAGTAAATAGGAGTATATGATAATAAATGGGAATCAATGCGGCCTTGACTTTATTACAGGGTCTATATGGACAAAAGCCTTTTCAACTTCCTTAAGCTTCTCCACTTCCTTTTCAACCTTTTTGCCTAATGTGTGGGCCCTGTAAACTGTAAGCTTTCTGTTGACATTTATGTGCACTTCTGCCTGAATAGAGGTTCCCACATAATGCGCTTTTACTTCCTGGACACTTTTGACGCCTTTAACCTTTGAGGCTGCTTTCCTTATTTTCTCCAAAAGCTCTTTTTTGGGGGCTTCTCCCATAAGGAATTTCAGGTTTTGCATGCCTATGCTAAAGCCCACCCAGAGAATCCACAGGCCTATAAGTATTGCAGCCAAAGGCTCTAAGGATGCAAACCCGAAGAATGAGCCTGAGAAGCCTATAATTGCAACAGCGGAAATCACAATGTCGTTCCTGTGGTCTATTGCGCTTGCTAAAATTGCAGTGCTTCCTGTTTTTTTTCCTACCCTTACTGCATAAAGGTACATCATCAGTTTTGTCAATATCACTGCAAAAAGGACTACCAAGGGTATTATGCCAAACTCTGATGTTTTTTTTGCTATAAGCCTTTCAAATGCAATCTGTATTACCTCAAAGCCCAAAACAAATGTCAAGACAGCAACTATCAGCGCTGCAATAGGCTCTGCTCTTTTATGGCCAAAGGGGTGATCCTTATCAGCAGACTCTGACGCTACTTTTACGCATAAGTATATTACTCCGGAACTGACTATGTCAAGCAAGGAGTTTAATGCATCAGAAATGATTACAATGCTATTGTAAAGCACGCCTACTGTAATCTTTACAATAAAAAGAAGGATATTGCCAACTATGTTAAGTATCGTGGCTCTTTTTTTTATTTTTTCCATTTAGAGTTTTGTTTGGCTGATAGTTTATTTAATTTTTGTTTTTGTTAAGCAAACATTTGAAGTGCGCATAGGGTTAGATGTGTGAATTCTAACAGCTTTGCCCGTTGGTAGCTGGTGGACGAACTGTCCTAAAATAGTAAACTTTATATTCTAGTTCATCCCGAGATTTGTCGAGGTGAACTAGCATGAGAAAAGCAAGGAAATTGGATGTTTCATGCCCAAACAAGGATTGCAGGGCATATAACCAAATTGGCTTGAGAAACATTATTCGCAAAGGCAAACAGCCAAATGGCAGCCAGAGGTACCAATGCACAGACTGCAAAAGGACTTTTGCAAGAAGCATAAACACGCCCTTCTTTCATAAGCACCTTA
>JAHWGX010000026.1 GCA_019323655.1 Candidatus Woesearchaeota archaeon
AGAAGTGTATGAAGAAGCAGTAAAGCCGATTGGAAATGGCGCAATGATTATGTCAGCCAAGAAATATATTGGGAAGAAAGTGTACGTGATTGTCAGAAAGTAGGATTAATTACGCAACAGAGCATAAAATAATTATTCTGTATATTTATTTTCCATATTGAAACAAAACCCTACAAAATCCACAAAAAAGCATATTTTCCCGACGGTAAAATTGAGCGAAACATTTATATATGGCTAGCCATTATTTTTATGCTGATAAGAGCCTAAATCTGGGTCAAATTGTTGTTTAAAACAAGAGGAATTTAGTCAAAAAACCAAAGAAGAATTTATCAAAATGGAAGAAACAAAGGATGATTACGGAGCAAAAGACATACAGGTTCTCACAGGGCTCAGCGCAGTAAGGAAAAGGCCTGCAATGTATATAGGCGATACTGGATTGATGGGCCTGCACCACCTTGTCTTTGAGGTAGTAGATAACAGCATAGATGAGGCTATGGCAGGTTTCTGCAATAAGATTGTGGTTATAGTGCACAAGGGCAACTCTGTAACAGTCATAGACAACGGAAGGGGCATTCCTGTTGACATGCACCCAAAATATAACAAGCCTGCTGTAGAGATAGTGATGACAAAGCTCCACGCAGGTGGAAAGTTTGACAAAAAAACATATAAAGTTTCCGGGGGCCTGCATGGTGTTGGTATTTCCGTGACAAACGCTTTATCCATGGAATTAACCGTGGAGGTAAGAAAAAACGGAAAGATATACCAGCAGAAATACTCGCAAGGAAATCCGACAACAGAGCTTCAGATTGTAGGGGAATCAAACGACCGCGGCACAAAAGTAACTTTTTCTCCGGATCCTGAAATTTTCTCAGAAACAGAGTTCCACTTTGACACCTTGTCAAGCAGGTTAAGAGAGCTGGCTTTTCTAAACAAGGGAATCCACATTACATTATTTGACGAGAGAACCAACAAAAAGCACGAGTTCCAATATGACGGCGGCATAGTGTCTTTTGTGGAGTTTCTTAACAAAAACAAAAATCCTCTTCACAAGGCTATCTATTTTGAAAAGGAAAAAAGCAGGGTCAAGGTTGAGGTTGCTATACAGTATAATATGGGCTATCAGGAAAATATTTTTACTTTTGCCAATAACATAAATACGCATGAAGGGGGCTCGCACCTGATAGGCTTCAAGACGGCATTGACAAGGACACTAAACAGTTATGTGGAAAAATTAAAAGCCGGCAATTCAAAGCTTTCCAGCGATGATGCAAGAGAAGGCCTGACAGCAGTCATATCAGTTAAGCTGCAGGAGCCCCAGTTCGAAGGGCAGACAAAAACAAAGCTTGGAAACTCAGAGGTAAAAGGCATTGTTGAGAGCCTGGTTAATGAGAACTTTGGCATTTTCCTTGAGGAGAATCCGGTTATAGCCAAGCTCATTGTGGAAAAATGCATAAACGCTGCCAAGGCAAGGGAAGCTGCTGCAAAAGCCCGCGAACTTACAAGAAGAAAAGGCGCTTTAAACCACCATTCCTTGCCGGGAAAATTAGCAGATTGCTCTGAAAGCGACCCTGTGAAATGTGAGCTTTATATTGTGGAAGGCGACAGCGCAGGCGGCTCAGCAAAGCAGGGCAGAAACAGGCATTTCCAGGCAATACTGCCGCTAAAAGGAAAAATCCTCAACGTGGAAAAAGCCAGGTTAAACAAAATTTTTCAGAACGAGGAAATAATCACAATGATAACTGCCTTGGGAACAGGAATATCCGAGGAGTTTGACATAAACAAGCTGAGATACCACAAGATAATAATCATGACTGATGCGGATGTAGATGGGTCTCATATAAGGACTCTGCTTTTAACATTCTTTTACAGGCACATGAATCCCCTGATTGCAGCCGGCAATGTCTATATAGCGCAGCCTCCTCTGTATAAGGTTTCCAAAAACAAAAAGACTCGTTACATATTTTCTGAGGAAAAGCTTAAGCAGCTTTTTAATGAAATCGGAAATGAAAATGCATCTGTGCAAAGGTACAAGGGCCTCGGTGAAATGAACCCGCAGCAGCTATGGGAAACCACAATGGACCCTGAAAACAGGACTTTGCTGCAGGTAAGCCTGGAAGATGCTGTTGAAGCAGACAAGATATTTACAATTCTGATGGGAGAGCAGGTAGAGCCAAGAAGGGAGTTTATACAAAAGCATGCAAAAGAGGTTGCTAACCTTGATATATAAAAAATGGATTACATTACTATTTTGGGGCTTGCAGCAGGGACATTAACCACAATCGCCTTTTTGCCCCAGGTAATCAAGACCTGGAAAACAAAATCCACTGGGGACCTCTCCTTGGTTATGATTATAGGATTCTGCGCTGGCATTATTCTTTGGCTGGTATATGGAATCCTGCTTGCCTCCCTGCCGATAATCCTCGCAAATGCAGCCACCTTTGTCTTAGCTTTAACAATATTAATTTTCAAAATCAGATACAGGTAATGTTTTCAATACAAAATATTTATAAATCAACTATCTTTTCCCAAGGACAATGGCAAAAACAAAACTAAGCAAAAAGCAGTGGTATAGTATCATTGCTCCAAAAATTTTTGGAAGCGTGGTATTAGGAGAGACTTATGTCTATGAGCCTGAGCAGATGGTGGGCAAGGGCATAACTCAAAGCCTCATGAATCTCACCAATGATGTAAAAAGGCAAAACATAAACATTAACTTTAAGGTTTTTGAGGCCAAAAATGACAAAGCCTTTACCAACATAGTCGGCTACCATATGGTGCAGTCCTCAATCAAGAGGCTGGTCAGAAGGAATTCTGAGAAAATTGACAGTTCCTTCTCTTGTAAAACTGCTGACAACAAAAGCCTCCAGATAAAGCCCTTTTTAATCACAAGGTCGCCTGTAAAAGGCTCTGTAGCGACAAAAATCAGAAGAACTGCAAAAGACTTTTTGGTAAGATACGCAGGGGCTGTAAGCTATGACAACCTTATTAATGACCTATTGAACCACAAGGTGCAGAGCTCCTTAAAAAAAGAGCTGAACAGGGTTTATCCGCTAAGGATATGCGAGATAAAATCAATGGAAATAGTTGATTTGGAAAAAAGGGAAGAAGCCAAAAGCAGGAAAAAATCCAGGAAAAAATCAGAGCAAAAACCGGAGAAAAAGGCAGAGGAAAGCAAGGGGAAAAAGCAAAAAAAAGAAAAATCCGGAAAAGCAGAAGCCTCTGAAGGCAGCCAAAAAAAGCCTGAAAAGGCAAAAGAATCATAATCCCAGCAAAACATATTAAAACTAAAACTATTTTTCTTGTTTTTACAGCCCCGTAGTTCTTAGACATAGTTAATGAGCACTGGAAATAAAACCCACTGGACATCCACGCGTAGGATATTTAAATAACAGAATTCTAGAATTTAGGAAAAAGAGAACACGCAAAACTGCTAAATTAAGATTTTTGGTCTTTGACACAAAAATCTATTACGCAGTTTCGCTTAAAGTTCTCTTTTTCTGGACTCCAAAGTTTTAGAGAAAAATAAAAAACTTTGGAAGTGGATTACTATGAAAATAGCAAATAAAGAATTAAAATTGGGATTATATGTAGAGAAGAATCTGTTTTATGTTAAAGGGTCTACACATAGAGTAAAAATTCCAAATTTGGATAAAAATCTAGCATTATTTCTTGGCATTGTTTGGGGTGATGGATGGCTATATCAAAGACAAAAAGCAATTAAAAACTATAGTTGGAGGATTGGTATAGTTGAAGATGATAAACCTTTAATCCAACATTTTGTGAATTTAACTGACAAAGTTTTTCAAATTAAACCTAAGCTTAATGATAGAATAACAAAAACTGAGGCATATTTTAATAGTAAAATAGTCTACGAGTTGTTAACTAATGTTTATGGGTTTCCAGATGGTTATAAAATAGGAAGGTTGCGTATACCAAACCAAATTTTTGATTCCACACAACTAATGGTTGCTTTCCTAACTGGAATATTTTCAACTGATGGAAAATTTGTGGTATATAAAACGTATCCAAGAATAGGTGTAGATTCTGCCACATTAATTTTTATAGAAGACATAAAAAAGGTGCTATTAAGATTAAAATTTAAACCAACATTTTACACTTGGACCAGGAAAAAAGGCAATAACCTATATGGTTTATACCTAAGCGGGTTTGAGCAGGTTACTATGTTTCATAAGAAAGTTGGCTTTATTGGGGAAAAAGCTAATAAATTAGAGCATTTTCTTGCAAATAATGCCCCGCTTAGACCTGCAGCCCCGTAGAGAGTTTCGCTCGCGGAATCTAGCGGTCAAGGATAGAGCCCTCTGGAGGCTTTGACGGCAGTTCGAATCTGCCCGGGGCTATTTATTAATTTAGAATTCAAGTTAAAAAAGAAATAAAAATCATGCTGGAATTAGAGGCGGCGCCAATAGCGCGCCGCAATATAGTCCGCCTCATTTGGCGGCTAATGTGCCGCATTATGTTGCGCCGCATAATTGGCGGCGCCTAAAATCAAAAGGAATTATAATTTTTCATAAAGATCAATTAAACTTACAATGAAACTAATAGCACAGGGAGCAGAGTCAAGATTATTTCTGGAAGATAATAAGATAGTCAAAGACAGGTTCAGAAAAACCTACAGGATAAGGGAGATAGACGAAAGGCTAAGAAAATTCAGGACAAAAAGGGAGGCAAAAGTCCTGGAAAAGCTTCAGGCAATAGGCTTCCAAAGCCCAAAATTGGTTTTTAATAACGAAAAAGATACACTGGAAATGGAGTATATCAGAGGGGCACTATTGAAAAATATTTTAAACAAAAAAAATTGTATAAAACTATGCAGGGAAATTGGGGAAAAAGTTGCTTTGCTGCACAATAAAGACATTATACACCATGACTTAACGACATCAAACATGATACTTGGCAAAGAGATTTATTTCATTGATTTTGGCTTAAGCTTTTTTTCAAAAAAAATAGAGGACAAGGCAGTGGATTTACATTTACTGAAAGAGGCTCTGGAGTCAAAGCACTCTAAAATATGGGAAAAGTGCTATAAAGCAGCTTTGGAAAGCTACGCAGAAAAGGCGGTTGACAGCAAAGATGTGCTAAAAAGGCTTAATGTAGTTGAGGCAAGGGGGCGCTATAAGGGCAAAAAATGAGCTTGTTTCTTGCAGCAATAATTGTAGTTACAGCTGTTCTTGCCCTTTACTGGGTTTTCTACGGCCAGAGAAAATACAATGATATGCTCATGCCAAAAACAAAGGCAAAGCTTAATGCAGTCCTGTTTGACCTTGACGGCGTTCTTATAGATTCATTTGATGCATGGCACAGTGTTTTTAATCATGTCAGAAGTGACCTTAAATTAAAAACAATAAGCAAAGAGGAGTTCAGAAAAAATGTGTGGGGAGGCTCTATACAAGCTGATGCAAAAAACTATTTTAAGGGCAGGGATATAAAAGAGCTGGAGAAGTCATACAGAGAGCTGATATCGGGATATGCAGGCAAAACAAAGCTTTTGCCAGATGCAGAAAATGTCCTTAAAAAAATCAAAAACAAAAATATAAAGATTGGCTTGGTGACAAACACTTTCAGAAAGCCTGTTCTGGACACATTGAAGTTCCACAAAATAGGCAAATATTTTGATGCTGTGGTGAGCTTTGACGATGTTGAGAGGGCAAAGCCTTACCCTGATGCTGTTATAAAGCTGTGCGAGAAATTAAATGTTGCTCCTGAGGAAGCAATCCTTATTGGCGACACAAAAAACGACTACAAGGCCGGAAAAGCAGCCGGCTGTTTTGTTGTCGGGCTTAACACTGAAGGAGACTTAAGAATAAGTACTCTAAAAGATTTTTTGGAGATGGTTTAAAGGGAGGATATTTAGCCAGAGTATAGAAACTAATTTAAATCCTTATTAAAACAAAATAACAAAATGACACTCCAGCTGCCAAAAGGAACCCGGGACTTCAGCCCGGAAGAGGCTATAGCAAAGGATAAGATAGTCAATGCTCTAAAGGAAGTCTTTGAGCTTTACGGCTATTCTCCGCTGGAAACTCCTGCTTTTGAAAGATACGATATTCTCGCTTCAAAATACGCTGGCGGTGAAGAAATTCTAAAAGAGGCTTTTAAGTTTAAGGACCAGGGAAAAAGAGATTTAGGATTAAGGTACGATTTGACAGTGCCTTTAGCAAGGTACATCGGTACAAACCCCAACATAAAAATGCCTTTTAAAAGATACCAGATTGGCGAAGTCTTTAGGGACGGCCCTGTTGAAAAAGCCAGGTACAGGCAGTTTACGCAATGTGATGCTGATATTGTCGGAATAAAAAACATGACAGCTGAAGCAGAGATTATTGCATTAGCTCAGAGGGCATTTAAAAAGCTTGGATTCGACTCAACAATAAAAATTAACAACAGGAAATTATTGAATGGCTTATTGTTAAAAATCGGTGTAAAAAAGGAAAAGCTTGAAACAGCAATTTTAAGTATTGACAAGCTTGAAAAGTTTGGTTTGGACACAGTAAAAAAAGAGCTAAGGGAGAAAAAAATAAGCAATGAAACAGTAGCCAATATTGTAAAAATAATTAACATAACAGGCTCGAATAATGAAAAAATAAGCAAAATAAAAAAAATAACAGGCAAATCTGAAGGCATTGAAGAAATTGAAGAGCTGCTTTCTTTGTTGGGCATCCTGAATGTAAATGCCGAGCTTGATATATCGCTGGCCCGCGGGCTTTCTTATTACACCGGAACTGTCATAGAGGTTTACCTGAAAAACAGCAAAGTGAAAACTGCTGTATGCGCAGGCGGAAGATATGATAAGATGATAGGCTCTTTTCTTCGCAATTTGGATTATCCTGCAGTAGGCATTTCTTTCGGCCTGGACAGGATTTATGATGCTTATGCTGAAAAAGCTAAAGAAGCAAAAAAAACAGTTGCAAAAGTTTTCATTATCCCTATAAACACCCTGAAAGAGTCGTTAAAGATAGCAGAAGAGCTCAGAAATGAAAACGTAAAGGCTGACATAGACTTAGCAGGAAAAGGCCCGAGCAAAAACCTGCAGTATGCAAGCAGGATGGGAATCCCCTATGTTATTTTCATAGGAGAAGAGGAGCTAAAGCAGAACAAGGTAAAATTAAGGGACATGAAAACAGGAAAAGAGCAGCTGATGGATGCAGGAGAACTTGTTTTGTTTATGCAGAAATCTCTAGAATAGGTTTGGTTTGTGCAACCGGCACGCAAAATTTTTATATACCAACATCTTTCTTTTGGTTAAGATGAAACCAGAACAGGAATATAACGTCAGGGATTTTATGAAGACAGAGTTGGTAGAAGTAAATCCGGAAACTTCTGTAAAGAAAGTAGCTGAAATAATGGCAGAAAAGCATGTAAGCAGCGCCATAGTCGCCAAAGAGAAAGCAATAGCTGGGATAATAACAGAGAAAGACCTTGCAAGAAAAATAGTGGCTAAAGGCCTTGACGCTGAAAAAGTTACGGCAAAGGATATAATGACTGTTGACCTGGTTACAGTTAATCCTGAGACAAGCCTCTATGATGCTATGCTTAAGCTTAACGAAAAGAAGATAACGCATCTGCCGGTTGTCAGAGAAAACAAAATTGTAGGTATAATAACCTCGATGGATATCTTAAGAGTACAGCCTTCTTACATGGAGATTCTGGCAGGCCC
>JAHWGX010000027.1 GCA_019323655.1 Candidatus Woesearchaeota archaeon
AAAGTCCAGTTTAAATAAACATTTATAAATGAAAACTGAATCTTATTTTGATTTATGGGCCAGTAGCTCAGCTTGGATAGAGCGACATGTATGGGAAGCCATAAATTTGCTATCCAGACTTAACATACCCGCTAAAGCCTTCTAAGCTGAAGGTCGGGAGTTCAAATCTTCCCTGGCCCGCTTTAATTTAGCAAAGTTTTTATACCTCCTAATCAAATTCTAGGGCATAATACTAAAAAGGAGGTGTTTTTATGGAAGAAAAGCTATGCGCCAAATGCGCCGGGGGAATGCTGATTGCAGTAGGCTTTCTGGTGCTCATTTGGAACTGGTATTTGCTTGATATGAGGACTTTTTTTGCCAAAGATTGGCCGACTTTTATCGGAGTGCTGCTTGTAATCAAGGGTATTCTAATGCTTGCAAAGCCTGTATGCAGCTGCAAAGAAAAGCCAGTCGCGAAGAAGAAAAAATAAAATTCTTTTATTTTATTTTTAAGGTATTGTTCTTCATGTGTTTTTATAGAGGGGATTTTCTAAAAGGCACACAAAAAATCTATGACTTTAAATGCTGCATTATGGCAATCTTTTTAAATTTAGGATTATTCTTTGTTAACAATGAAAATTTTAATGAATAAGCAGGACAAGTTTTTAGTCAGGGACTTAAGCAAAGACTTTCATACAAAGTATGGCTATTTTAAAAAAGAGGACTTGAAAAAAGCCAAAGACGGCGCAAAATTAATCTCAAACACAGGAAAAGAGTTCAGCGCTTTCAGCCCTTGTTTCTATGATCTGTATAAAAAAATCAAGAGAGGCGCACAAATTATCCCACTAAAGGACATTGGGCTGATAATAGCAGAGACAGGGATAGATAAAAACAGCAGAGTTGTCGATGCAGGCTCCGGCTCAGGGGCTTTGGCATGCTTTTTAGCGCATTTATGCAAAGAAGTTACAACATACGAAATAAGAAAAGACTTTGTTGATATCGTCAAGAAGAATATTGAATTTTTAAATTTGAAAAATATAAAAATAAAAAACAAGGATGTTTATGAAGGGATTGAAGAAAAAGACATTGACCTGGTTGTACTGGACATTCCCGAGCCATGGAAAGCAATAGAGGCTGCAAAAAATGCCTTAAAGACCGGGGGCTTTCTGGTTTCTTACAGCCCCACAATACCGCAAAGCGCGGATTTTGTCAATGGAGTAAATAACGATAACAATTTTGCTCATGTAAAGACTTCTGAAGCCATGGAAAGGGAATGGGAAGCTGACGGAAGAAAAGTAAGGCCAAAGAGCCAGTCAATAGGGCATTCAGGATTTATCAGTTTTGCGAGAAGGATTTAGGGTTTTGAAGATTAAAAATAAAAAGAAATTAATAATAATTTATTTGCCACATCCGCCGCATTCATCATCCCCGTCAATTTTTTACCTCCTTGATTGATTTCGTATGTTGGACATGCCTGACCTCTTATTTAAATGCGGGTTTCCCGCTAAGGTTGCTGAAAATGCCTGTTAGCAGCATTAAGATCGAACTTACTCCTACTGACATGCAGGAGCGTGGCGGAGTGGGCTTAGAAGCCGGAGTTATTGTGGGAGGAGAAGCCCAATTTGGGTAATCGCAAAGGGGGAACATCCTTAGATTAAAAATTATATTTTTATAACTTAATAATAGTTACAAAACTAAAGGTTTATAAACACCTTCTTTTTTCATAGTATGATCAAAGTGTACCTTGAGATGCCAAAAGAAACTGAGTGTACTTGTTTGGAGGATTTATTAGCTACTAATGAACCTATAGAAGTGCAAGTGGCAAAAGTAGTCAAATTAGTTTATGATTTAGAGAAAATGCCTAATACAGATGAATACAGAGAAGCATGTAACTTTTTGGTTGATCACAGAGATAAGTTAGTTGAGGAAGTTGAGATCTACTTACCTCCTGGATTATTGGGCATCCCCTCTGCTTGGGAAAATATAATAGCAAATTCCAAAAGAGTATGCAGTTGTAATAAGAAAAGAGTAATTCTTCCGGAGATTACAGATGAAAGCAAGAAATTTATTCCAAACTATTCTGGGGAGGTAATTATATCTCCTAATGATGAAATTTATTTTAAGCATGTAAATGGGAGTAAAAGATCTACTTATGCAAAGGTGCATATAGTAACTGCTGAAGAAGGATATACCTTAGAGATTATAGCAGAACCATTTAAGGGAGAGAAATTAGGTTTCTACACACATGATGGCGGGAGTTACAGTTTAAAAAAATTAGCTGAGGAGTTAGTACAAAGCCCCAATCCGGCAATGCTTATAACACCGAATAAAATACCTATATTTGCTATAACTGGAGTTGATCCGAACGCTGGATCTGTTACAATAGTCCCGGCTATTACAGTAATTGCAGTAGAATACCCCCTCCAAGTTTATAAGTCTTAATAAATTTATTTTGTTGAATAATAGAATTAAAGAGATTTTTCCCGTTTACACAATTTAGGGAACAATTTCATGTTCTAAAAATCAGGAATTTCATGGATTTGACATAAACCCTTAGTATGGGTGATGTATCTAAAGACTATTATCTTAAACAAATTTCACATCCTTTCCAGAACATCTATCCCAAGCAGGTTAAGGCTGTTTTTCAATGCCTGCTGCACGCAGACTGCTAAAAGCAGCCTTGCGTTCTTTATATTTTCTTTTTCGTTTAGTATGTTATGGGCATGGTAGAATTCGCTGAACTGCTTTGCAAGCTCGTAAGCGTAATTTGCGATTATATTCGGCCTTAGCTCAACAGAGGCTTTTTCTATTGTGTCCGGGAACATTGCTAATTTTTTTATTAGCTCTGTCTCCTCTTTTTTGTCCAGCAATGAGAAATCAGCTGACTTCGGCAATGATTTTTTATGCTTCCTTATTACACTGCTTATCCTGGCATATGCGTACTGTATGTAAGGGGCTGTCTCGCCTTCAAAGCTCAGTGCCTGCTGCCAGTTAAAGATGACATTCTTCTCCGGGCTTACCTTGAGGATTCCGTATTTTAATGCCCCATAGCCAATTTTTTTTGCAGCCTTGTTGTCAATCTTTTTGTAGCGGTTTTTTAATTCCTGCCGGGCTTTTTTCAGTGCCTCTGCCATGAAATCCTCCAGAAGGACTACGTTGCCTTTTCTTGTGGACATCTTCCCTTCTTCAAGCAAAACGAAAGAGTAATAAACCGCTTTTCTTGGCCTTTTTTCCAATAAGAGTAGTGCTGCGTTTATCTGTTCGCTGTAGAGCTTCTGGTCTTCACCGAGCACAACCATGTTTTCTCCCTTTTTGACCATATCAATTGCGTATGCAATATCCCTCAATGGGTACAATGAAGTTCCGTCTCCTCTTGTCAGGACAAGGACAGGGACTTTCATTCCAAGCTCAAAGCCCTTTTCATCGAGGACAAACCTATTGTCCTTGTCAAAGAAAAACCTGCCTGTTTTTTCCAATAGCTTTAAGGCGTCATCTGTCTTTTTGCTCCAGAGGTAAGAGGACTCATAGTCAAAAACATCATATTTGATTCCAAGCTCTGACAAAATTTTTGCCTGGCCTTTGATGGAAATGCTTACAATTCTTTTGAAATCGTTTTTTATTTTTTTGTCGCCTTTTTCAAGCCTGAACAGGATATTAAGGACCTCTTTTTCCAGCTCAGGGTTTTTCTCAATTTTTTTTGCTATATCCACATAAACCTTAAGCAGGCCACTGAATTTGAGGCTCTTTTTGCTTTTTGCTGCCAGAACCAGCATTGAAATCTGCTTGCCAATATCATTCACAAAATAATGGACTTCCACGTTGTATTTCTGGAACCTTAGGATTCTTGCAATTGAATCCCCCATCAGGGCATTTCTCGCTCGGCCGACATGGGGGCTTGCATTCGGGTTAATGCTTGTATGCTCAAGAATTATTTTTTTGTTTTTTCCTAGGTTTGAAGAGCCGTACCTGCCTTTCTCCTTCAGGATTTTTTTTAATGTTTCCCCTGCCAATGCCTTTTTGTCTATGAAAAAATTAAGGTAAGGCCCTATTACTTTTATTTCCTGTGCATATGCCGGTTTTTTTATTTTTTTTGACAGGTCCAATGCTATTTCATTCGGGCTTTTTTTGTAAACTTTTGCAAGGGAAAAGCATGGAAACGCATAATCCCCCATCTCCGGCTTTGGCGGTATTTCCAGCTCTACTTTCTGCTTAAGCTCTTTTTCAAGAGATTTTACTATCTGTTCCCTGAATATATCCATAGCAGGGCTTATTGGGAGGTTTAATAAATAGTTTTTGGTTATGTGTTTTAGATTAGAATTCTAGTACTAATTAACTTCCACCCATCTCGTATCATCAAGCTCTTCATCATAGCCGACCACAAGCTCATGGTCGATTATTCTTCTTACGTTGCTTAATTTGCTTTTGAGCTCGAATTCTTCCTGCTCGTCTTCATATTCCCTTAAAGCCCTGATTTTGTTAAGCTCGTTCCTTTCCTGCCTTGTTTCCTTTTCCCATGACAAAGGGCCTGTTCCGCCAACAACAAAGGTTTTCGGCTGCTGCTCCTTAATTATGTATATTGCAGGCATTGAGACATCCTGGGGCTTAGTGGTGCAGCTAGCTACAAGCAGTAAACAGAGCGCCAACAAAGCGGATATAACTAATTTAACCCCCATACAGTAGTAGTAAATAGGCAGGGTTTATAAATGTTATTGATTTGTGGGCTGTTAATTTAACGCGTGGTGGTTTTATAAAAAATTATTTTCTCAATTGCCAAACTAGAAGTGCATAAATTAAAAAAATTGCTAAAATAATGACTAACGAAACAAACGACACTAAGAAAATATATGTAAGGCGAAATTCATTATTTGTAATAAAATATTGTGTTATTGATGTAGCAATGATTGTTAACCATATTAGGGGTATATCTCTAGCTATCCTATTCGGTGCTTCCTTACTAAAGAAAAGTTCCCTTATTATCCCCATCTTAATCCCTCTCCAATCAACTTACCTTTTTTTATTTCAGCTTCCAATTCTTCCTCAGCTTTCCAGCCAATTGATTTACCAAACTATCTCTTCTTTTTTCCCAGCTTGTCAATCTTGTCCTCAATCCTTTTCATTGAAGCCCTGATTTCCTTGTACAGGTCAAGGGTTTTCTTGAAGAAAATGAGCCTTACTGCCAATGATATCAAATAAATGCCGAATATTCCCCCGACAAGAATGCTGGCCAGATTGACTACTTGCTGCACTGTGGAAGAAACAGGGTCTAGAAGTGGAACAGTGGCATTGATGTCAATCATAAACTAAGCTCTTTTCCTGCAATTTATTAATTTTTTGATTTGCCTTTACATAATTGACCAAGTCTTTGATAGTCACTATTTTCATATTGTTGTGCTTTTTTGAGAATTCAATGAGGTCCGGCAGCTTTGCCATGGTTCCGTCGTCATTTATGACCTCGCATATTACAGCAGCGGGGTAAAAGCCCGCAAGCTTTGCCAAATCTACAGACGCTTCGGTGTGGCCTTCCCTGGCCAAAATGCCCCCTTCCCGGTACATTATGGGAAACAAGTGGCCCGGCATTGCAAAGTCATCTGTTTTTGATTTATCATCTATCAGCGCCTTTACAGTTGCGGCCCTGTCAGCAGGAGATATGCCCGTTGTTGTTCCGTTTTTGTAATCGACAGATATGCTGAACATGCACCTGGTGATGTCATTATGGTTAACCATAGGCGGTATTTTTAACTGCTCCAGCCTTGACCTTACAATAGGCATGCACACCAGGCCGCGGGCGTTTTTTATCATGTAATTTATTTTTTCTTCTGTCACTTTTTCAGCAGCAAGAACTAGGTCGCCTTCATTTTCCCTGTTTTCGTCGTCCACTACAATAATGAACTTTCCCCTTTTGACGTCATTGATAGCGTCTTCTATTCTGCTGAATTCCATTAATTTCAGAGTTAAAATAGGGGGTTTTTATAGTTTTCTTTTTTATAGGGCTTCTTTTTTCACAGGTATCCTTCAACCAAAAGATCCTTCCCTATCTTATGCGTAGAAGTATTTTTCAGCTTGATTGCCTTGTCGACTTTTTTGATGCCAAGGTTTTTTATCGGGTCCAGGCCGTTGCCTATTAGCTTCGGCGCTGTGAACATCAAGAGCTTGTCTACAATTCCCTCTTTAATGGCATTCCCGCTCAGCTCTGCCCCGCCCTCTATCATAACCGAGGCTATCTCAGACCTGCCAAGCTCTTTTACCAGCTCTTTCAGATCAACAAGACCTTTTTTTGGTTTTAACAGAATTATCCTTACGCCTTTTTGCTGCAGCTTGTCCATCTTCTTTTTTGTGGAGTTTTTTGTTGTTGCAATTATGACTTTGCCGGGGTCTTTCAGGACTTTAGATTTCTCAGGTATTTTTAATTTTGAATCAACAATTATTTTTATAGGGTTTTTTCCTCTTACAAGCCTTGAATCCAGCAAAGGGTCGTCCCTGATAATTGTGTTTATTCCCACCATGACAGCATCAAAGTCATTCCTGAGCTGGTGGACATATTTTCTGGCTGCCCTGCTTGTTATGTATTTTGAGTCTCCGGTAGATGTTGCTATTTTTCCGTCAAGGCTCATGGCCAATTTTAGGATTACAAAAGGCTTCTTTGCCTTCATGTATTTTATATAAGCCTCATTCAGCTTTTTTGCCTTTTCCTTTAGAATTCCTATTCTTGTTTTTAAGCCGCGGAACTTCAGTTCTTTGTAGCCGTCTACAAGAGGATTCGGGTCTTCCATCCCTACAACAACTTCCCTGATGCCTGCTTCCACTATTTTTTCTGTGCAGGGGCTGGTTTTTCCCCAATGAGAACAAGGCTCTAGGTTAACATACATGGTTGCGTTGTTCGCTTTTTTGCCTGCCGCTTTCAATGCATTTATTTCCGCATGCGCATCCCCATATTTTTTATGGTAGCCTTTACCGACAACTTTTCCCCTCTTAACAATAACGCATCCGACCAATGGGTTCGGGCTTACATAGCCCCTTCCTTTCTCAGCAAGCTTTATGGCTATGTCCATATACTTCTTATGCGAAATCATAAAACCCCAAAGACGGAAAAATAGCGGGTTATTTAAATTTGTTTGTTTTAATTTGAGGATAATGACAACGCTTTCTGTTTTGTATAATGAAACACTAATTGCTGTTATCCTACAGAGCTTTGCCCGCGACTAGGGATGCTGTATCTTGCCCTTTCTTTGGCAAATTAGGCTCAGGCAGACTTTCGCACACACTTTTGCCAATTGCGGATAGAAAACTTTTTAAACTGCATGTTAAATTTCCGCATTTTGATGTAAAATGGCAGAAGATGAGCATGAGGAAGGAAAAGAGAAAGAGACTGTGTACGACGAAGAGGGAAGAGAAGAGCTTGTAGAAGGCGGTGAAATAAGCCCTGAGGAAGCGGGCTTTATGAAAGGCTACGAAGAAGCTGACGAAGAAAAGGAAGAGAAAGAAGGAGAGGAAGAATAAGAAGCTTTTTCTTTAATTTTTTTTAGGCGTATTTATACCTGCATTATGTGAAGCAATTGTTCCTAAGCAAATATCTTAAGGGGCTGTGCCAGAGCGGAACTGAAGCAAAAATGGGCTGCCATGATTTTATTTATAGATATGTTGCCTTAACAACACGCACCATTTTGGTTAATATCATTTAGTTATTTTGCCCACCCACCTCCCCTAAATCAGGCACAGCCCTTCTGTATAATCTTAAGGTTTGCTTTGCACATTAATAAAATTTAAATAAGCAGTTTAGTTTGTTGCTTATAATGGAAACCCTGATAACAAGAAAAGAGACTGCAAAACTGCCTACAGAGTATGGGGACTTTGATGCAGTTGTTTATGAGTCCAGAGACGGGCTGAACCACATTGCCTTGATTAAAGGCGACATCAAAAAAGGGCAGAATGTCTTGGTCAGGGTGCATTCAGAATGCATTACAGGAGATGTTTTTCACTCGTTGAGGTGCGACTGCCGGCAGCAGCTTGACAAATCTCTGAAAATGATAGCAGAGGAAGGGGGAGTTCTGATTTACTTAAGGCAGGAAGGAAGGGGGATTGGCCTGATAAACAAGATAAAAGCGTATTCTTTGCAGGACAGGGGCATGGATACTGTTGAGGCAAATGAAAAGCTGGGTTTTAAGGCGGATATGAGGGACTATACAATGGGAGTCCAGATTCTGGCTGATCTGGGGCTGCAGAAAATAAGGCTCATGACAAACAACCCCAAAAAAATAGAAGGACTGTCAAAATACGGCATAGAGATTGTTGAGCGCATACCTTTAATAATAAAACCTAACACAAAGAACGTAAAGTACCTTAAGGCGAAAAAAGAGAAATTGGGGCACTACCTTGAAGATAAGGGGCATGTCGAGTAACAGAACTCTTTGGGGCATATATGTTTCATGGGATTTCCCTGTTAACCGGCTTTAGGAAACCTCAAAAATTCCATAACCCTGCTCAAATCTTTTTCCTCAACAAGGAATATTGTGTCTGTCCAGCAGCTTAGCGTCTCAAATATGTTTATCCCGTTTTCTCCCAGCAGGGAGTAGATATATGAGATAACTCCGGAGATTTTTTCTATCTGTATCGGGCTTTTTAATATTACTTCAACCAGGCCGGTATTTTCCCTTAAGACCTTGTTCCGGAAAACCTTTTTCACTTTTTTCCCAAACTCGTCAGAGGTGATGATTGTTATTGTGCCTGTCCCTTCTATGATATGAAAAGTTTCGAAAAATTTTTTTGCCTCTTTTTCCAGATCGAGCAGGTTTGAAATGATGATGTCCTTCTCCAGCACCAGAACAGTCATCTTGTTTTTAATTTCGGTCTTGCTGTTTTTCAGAATCTCCAGAATTTTCTTTTCTGCTGTTGCTTCTGATTTTATTTTATTGTAAAAGCGCCTGCAGGCAATTAAAACAGCATCAAAATTTTTTTTGCCTAGGCTCAAATCAAGGCAAATCCTCCTTGCTAATGAGGAATAGTTAATAAGGCCCTTCTTTAGGCAGTCTTTTACAAAAGGATGCTCTGCTATATAGCATTCTGTAATCTTTGTTATATTTGCCAACCTAAACCCCCAACTTTCAGCAAAATTCCTGAGCAAGCGGCTTGTTTATCTCTCTTGAAATCCTGCTGTCAATCTTGACTTTACTTGTGTCAATCCACTCTGAAAGGTCTTTTTGCATTATGAGCATGAGCTGAAGCCATTGCTTATGGCTTCAGACTTTTTTGTGGAGCGTCTATGCCTTGATCTTTGTGGTACTCTATATCAAAAAGACATATCGCTCAAAAATAATAATCTTAAGACTTGTATTTAAATGTTTTGTTTTGGACATATTATCTTAGAATAGAACATTTGGTTTTCTATAGGACATTTTCCTTCTCTTCCCGTAATGTCCAAAATAAGACATTTTTGTTTAATTTGTCCGAAATAGGGCATTAGGGTTAAAAAGGGGTACTAAACACATAAAAAAATGGGAGCAAGTTACTCACAACAAGTCGCTACTCTATATTTTGAGAAAAAACCGATTCCTGTGGAAGAAGGAACGCGTAATTTGGACGCCATTTCAGGTAAAAAAATTTTAATTAAAATCGGTGGCGATTCCTTGAATAACGGCGGCTATGATGAAATTGGTAAAAGCATAGCAGAATTATACGGATTGGGCATCATACCAACCATAGTACATGGCGCTGGCTCTCAGATTGATAGGATTATGGAAGGAAGAGGTTTGCCTATAGAAAAGGCTAATGGCTTGAGAGCAGTTCCTGACGAGAAAACATTAAATGCTGTAGTAGATGGGCTTAGAGAGGTTAATGAAGGGTTAGTTAGCGCCATCAACAAGTATTCTCTAGATTCAGCAGTTGGCTTGACAAGTGAGAAAATTGTTTATGCTAAAAGAATACCAGTAATAGTTGACAAAGGAAATGGAGAGCCAGTAGATCCCGGTTATGTCGGAGAAGTAAGGGGGATTAACAGAAATAATCTTTACTCTTGTATAGAGCAAGAAAAAATTCCTGTGTTGTGGTGCATTGGTCATGAAGGCGAACAACAACTCAATGTAAATGCAGATTGGGTGGCTAAGGCAATTGTAGAGCAGGATTATTCTAAATTTATATTGCTTACTTCTGTTGGGGGTTATAAAGAGCGGGGAAAAATTGTTCCAGAGATGACTTTAGAAGAGCTAAAAAATCATAGCGCAAGTGGCGGGATGGGCTTAAAATTAGATGCTATCATACAACTCTTAGAAGAAATGAAAGTTTCGGGAAAAAAAAGTCTTAAGTCAGTTCAAATCTCGTCACCAGAGAATTTAATCTATGAACTACTTACAGATAAGGGAAGGGGGACAATGATAAAATTGTATTAAACCCCTGTCAAGGCTCCTGAGCTTCCGCAGTAGAAATACGCTTTTGACCTGTTCAGGTTGAGAAGCTTTTTCATTCGTTCCAATTGCTTTCTGGCTTTTACAATCCTGTGGCTGCATTTTACCTCGTACAAGTCAACCTTGTTGCCTTTTTTCGCGACTAGGTCTATCTCCCCCAAGCTTCTTTTTTTCCCGGTAACCTTAACATTGACAGAAACAAAATCGTATTTGTGCTTTATCTTTTCTTTTAGTTCCAGCACATACTTGTCGTGCTTTGTAAGCTTGCGCTTTTGTTTAAAAGCCATTCTTTACATTGCTGACTGGAGGCATGAAATATTTAAACTTTTCGGATAATAAATTTTGGGATAATTTTTACTAAATCCAATTATGCAAACTGAAAACCTGTTAAGTAAGGTTATAAAGTATACACTTTAAAAAAAGCTTAACAAATAAAAATAATTCCGCTGCCTTCGGCAACAAAAAACAGTCTCGGCAAAAATTGTCTGAGAGGAAAGCGAGCACTAGATGTTGCGAGCGTTAGCGAGCATATTGAAATTCAATTTAAAGAATAACGAAATGTAACCTTGGGAAGTTTACTTTACAAAACCAATAATTTTATAAATCACTGATTACATTATTTTTAAGCTATGAAAAAGCATGCTAAAGTAGGCGGAAAGGTCATAGTGGGGTTAACAGAGAAGGTAATCCTTGTGTCTAATAATGGAAAGGACAGAAAGGTTGAAGCGAAAATAGATACCGGAGCAACTAAAAGCTCCATTGACATTAAGCTTGCATCCCAGTTAAACTGGGGCCCTGTGATAAAGTCCAAAGTGGTGAAATCCGCGCACGGAAACAAGCTAAGGCCTATAATAGAGGCAGAAATTCTGCTTGCAGGAAAAAAAATCAAATCAGAATTTACCCTTGCAGACAGGACGCATATGAAATACAATGTTTTAATCGGAGTAAATACCCTGAAGCAGGGATTTTTGGTAGACCCATCAAAAAAATGAAAGCGGCATTAATATCATTGGGGAGCAAAAGCAGTCTAATGACGCTAGAAGCTATGAAAAAATACTTTGACTCAGTTGACAGTATAGATATAAAGAATATGGAAGTTACTTTAGGCACAAAAAGTCTTTTGGTTTTATATGCCGGAAAGCAGCTTCAAAAATACGACTGCATATACGCAAAGGGCTCTTTTAGGTATGCTCCTTTGCTGAGGTCTATAACAACAGCTTTTTATGATACTGTGTACATGCCGATAAAGCCAAATACATTCACGATAGGCCACGACAAATTGCTTACCCATCTTGCATTGCAGTACTATAAGATACCCATGCCGGATACGTATGTAATCTCGTCAAAGGCTGCAGCGAAAAAAGTTTTGGAGCAGGTCAAATACCCAATAATACTAAAATTTCCACATGGCACCCAGGGCAAGGGTGTTATGTTTGCTGAGTCATTTGCTGCTGCCTCCTCAATGCTCGATGCAATAGAAACCCTAAAGCAGCCGTTTTTGATACAGGAATACATTGAAACAGAAGGCTCTGACATAAGGGCTTTTGTTGTTGGAGATAAAGTAGCTGCTGCGATGAAAAGAAAGGCAGTTGCAGGGGAAAAAAGGGCAAATATACATGCAGGCGGCAAAGGAGAGCCCATTGTTTTGGATGCCCATACAAAAAAGGTTGCAGTTAACACCGCAAAGTCCATCGGCGCGGAAATTTGCGCAGTGGATATACTCGAAACTGCCAAAGGCCCGTCAGTCATAGAAGCAAATATAAGCCCGGGAATACAGGGAATCACTTCTGTGACAAAGACAGATGTTGCTGATAAAATTGCAAAATACCTTTATGAGAAAACCCAAGAATTCAGCGAAAAGGGCAAGCATACAGAGACTTCCAAGATGTTTGTGGATTTGGGTGTAAGCGGAGCAGGGAAAACTGACACAGAGCAGCAAATTGTTACAACCCTTGACTTCAGGTCGGACAGGATTCTGCTTCCAAAGATAATAACAAGCTTGGCAAAGTTCGATGAAAGGGAAGATGTTGTTATCAAGGCAAAGAAAGGGAAGGTTAGTTTGGAGAAGTACTAAAACAAAAACTCTTTTCTCAGGATAATTGTCTGCTGCCTTTCCGGGCCTAAAGAGAGAATGCATACCGGTACATTAAGCAGTTCCTCTATTCTCCTAAGGTATTTTTTTGCATTTTCAGGAAGATCGTCAAATTTCTTTATGCTGCCCAGGTCCTCTTTCCACCCAAGCAGCTCTTCATAAATTGGCTCGCAGTTTTCCAATACGTTAAGGTTTGTTGAAAAATTTTTTATTATTTTGTTGCTGTGCTTATAGCCGACACATACCTTAAGTTTTTCCAGCCCTGACAGGACATCAAGCTTAGTCAGGGCAATTGCATCTATTCCATTGACCATTGCAGAGTATCTGCCCATTAAAGCGTCAAACCAGCCAACTCTTCTTGGCCTTCCTGTTGTTGACCCAAATTCTTTCCCTTTTTCCCGGATCTGCTTTCCTGTTTCGTCCTTTAGCTCTGTTGGCAGAGGCCCAGTGCCGACCCTTGTTATGTACGATTTTATGATTCCAAGCAGAGTGCCTATTTTTTTAGGGCCTATTCCCAAACCAGTGCATATTCCTCCGGCAGTGGCGTTTGAAGAACTTACATAAGGGTAGGTGCCATGGTCTATGTCCAGCAATGTCCCTTGTGCGCCTTCAAACAATATCTTTTTGTTTTTGTCAAGCAGGTCATTGATAAGAAGGGTTGTGTTTTTTACAAATGGCTTTAAGGGATTTTTATTTTTGCTTACATAATCACTTGCCCTTATTCCCTTCCTTGCTGCCTTGTCTGTATAAGCCGGCCCAATTCCCCTGCATGTTGTGCCTAAGCGCTCATTTTTTTCCTTGTCCTCTTTAATGTGCTTTTCCAGAATTATGTGGGCATTCTCGCTTACAATCAAATTATCAGGGGTTACTTTGACTCCTTTGCTTCTCAGGTCTTCAATTTCCTGCATCAGCACTTTTGGGTCAACAACAAGGCCGTTGCCTATCATGTTTATTGTTCCCTTGTGCAGTATCCCCGAGGGTATCAGGTGCAGAATAACCTCTTTTTTGCCGACGATTATTGTATGCCCTGCGTTGTTGCCCCCGTTAAACCGTGCCACAACATCCGCGCTTTCAGCGAGGAAGTCTATTACCTTTCCCTTGCCCTCATCGCCAAACTGCATTCCCAAAACCGCAATGTTTGCCATACTAACAACAAAACAAAACTTGGTATTTAAAGGTTTCGCAGTTGTTAAGTAAGGCTGCAAAGTACACACTTTAAAAAAAGCTTGACAAATAAAAATAATTCCGCTGCCTTCGGCAACAAAAAATAGTCTCGGCAAAAATTGCCTGAGAGGAAAGCGGGCGAGAGCATCTGCTTAAGCGAGCTCTCTCAATTCACGAATTTTTGCCTCGGATTTATTGCAATAGATAATCGGGGCGGAGCGATATCCCTGAGCAAAGCGAACGGGATGCCAAAAATCTTCGATTTTTGTGCATGGCAGGAGAGCGATGCCCAGCAGTAAACTTGCAGAGCGTATTTAAAGAATGAATTGTAACTTTTGGAAGCATACTTAACAGCAGTATGGGTTGTGGTAAGCGGAGTAGGTCTTAACGGGACAGTTCCGCTGGGATATTAAAAAATTATTTAAATAAACCCTTTTTTCAGGTCTTATTTGGGTGTTTAATATCAATGAGCATTCTTTAAAGAAAACTCCGCTGGCCGATGTTCATAAGCGGCTGGGAGCAAAGATGGTGGACTTCGGCGGGTGGTATATGCCGGTGCAGTATACCAGCATCATAGACGAGCATTTAACAACCAGGGCAAAAGCAGGATTGTTTGACATATGCCACATGGGGGAATTCATTGTGAAAGGCCCTGACTCGAGGAAATTTCTGCAAAGGATTATCACAAACAATGCCGACAAGCTTTATACGGGAAAGGCTGTTTACTCCTTAATGTGCTATGAGAACGGAACAACTGTCGACGACCTTTTTGTTTACCAGCTGAAAGAAAACGAGTTCATGCTCGTCGTAAATGCATCCACGATAGGCAAGGATTTTGAGTGGATGGAAAAACATTTGGGCAATTTTAATGCAGGCATAGAAAACATTTCAGAACAAACCGGAAAATTGGATTTGCAGGGCCCATTGTCAGAAAGAATATTGAAGAAAGCGGCAAATGCGGATTTTCCCCAAAGGTTTCATTTTATTGAGGCGGATATTGGAGGGATAAAATCCCTGATTTCCAGAACCGGCTACACAGCAGAAGACGGTTTTGAATTGTACTTCCCAATCGAAGAAGCAGTAAGAATCTGGAATCTTTTATTGGAAACTGGAAGAGAAGAAGGATTAAAGCCCATTGGCCTGGGGGCAAGGGATACCTTGAGGCTTGAGGCCTGTTATCCCCTGTACGGCCATGAGATAAACGAAAACATTACTCCGGTTGAAGCAGATCTGGGCTGGGCGGTTAAAACAGAAAAAGAAGAAGACTTTATTGGCAAGACAGTTCTTGAAAAACAGAAAAAGGAAGGGACAGAAAGGAGCCTTGCTGCATTTGAGATGCTCGACAGGGGGATACCAAGGGAGCATTACGAAGTTTTTTCAAACAGCGAAAAGATAGGCTATGTCACATCCGGAACTTTTTCACCGACATTCAAGAAGCCTTTGGGGAGGGCATTGCTGAAAAAAGACTTTTCCCAGCCAGGAAAAAAAATAAGTATAAATATAAGAGGCAGGCTCTGCAATGCCTTGGTTGTGAAAAAACCGTTCTACAGCTACAATGGAGGGAAATAAAATGGAAAATCCAAAAGATTTGAAGTATACAAGGGAGCATGAGTGGATTAGGGTGGATGGAGATGTCGGAGTTGTTGGGATTACTGACTTTGCCCAGAATGCATTAACAGACATTGTTTTTGTAGAGCTTCCTGAAATTGGGAAAAAGGTTGAGCAGTCCAAGACAGCAGCTACGATAGAGTCTGTCAAGTCTGTTTCAGACATCTATGCCCCGGTTTCCGGGGAAATAGCCGGTGCAAACAAAAAACTTGCGGATAATCCTGAGCTAGTGAACAAAGACCCTTATGGAGAAGGGTGGATATTCAAAGTAAAGATTGCAGACAAAAGCGAGCTTGACAAGCTGATGCCTGTTGGGGAATATGAAAAAATAGCGAAAGAAGAATGAACTTTATTCCAGCCACAGATACAGAGAAAAAAGAAATGCTTGAGGAAATTGGAATTAAAGATGCTAAAGGCCTTTTTAGGGATATTGACCCAAAATTAATTCTAAAGTCTCCTCTGAACCTGTCTGGAGGGTTATCGGAAATTGAGCTGAGAAAAAAACTTGAAGAAATCTCAGGAAAAAACAGGCAGATGAAGAGCTTTCTTGGGGCAGGGTGCTATAACCATTTTATTCCTTCTGTTGTGGACCATATTATCTCCAGGTCAGAGTTCTATACGGCATACACGCCATACCAGCCTGAAATAAGCCAGGGCGCTTTGCAGTCAATTTTTGAGTTCCAGACTTACATTTGCAGGCTTACCGGCATGGATGTTGCGAATGCTTCAATGTATGACGGCTCTTCGGCATTGGCAGAAGCAGCATTTATGGCTCATAATATTACCAACAAAAGCAAAATAATAATCCCAAAAACAATTCATCCAGAATACAGAAAAGTTGTTAAGACATATTGCAGCATGCATAATATAAAATGCATTGAAATTAATTATAAAAATGGAATTATTAATGTTGAAAACTTAAAAAAAGAGATTGATAATGAAACAGCAGCTGTTATTGTCCAAAACCCTAATTTCTTTGGCTGCATTGAAGATCTAAATGAAATGCAAAAGATTGCAAAAGAAAAAAATGCACTGCTCATAGTTTGCGTTGTTGAAGCAAATTCATTGGGCTTGTTAGAGCCACCGCGGAATGCAGACATAGTTGCAGGGGATGGCCAGTCTTTTGGAATACCTCCTAATTTTGGAGGCCCTGCTTTCGGCTTTATGGCAGTTAAAAAAGAGCATTTAAGAAAAATGCCCGGAAGGCTTGTAGGAATGACCAAGGACAAAGACGGCAAAGAAGGCTTTATACTGACATTGCAGGCTAGAGAACAGCATATCAGGAGGGAAAAAGCAACCTCAAATATATGCACAAACCAGGCGTTAATGGCTTTGGCTGCTACTGTTTACCTTTCAATGCTCGGGAAGCAGCTTAAGGATGCTGCATACCTTAATCTTCAAAAGGCGCATTATGCCTATGAAAAAATTAAGCAATTGGGCATTAAAATCCCGTTTAATTCCCCGTTTTTCAATGAATTTGTAATAAAATGCAATGACCTTGAAAAATTATTTTCAAAAATGAAAGAGAATAATATTGTTCCGGGATTTGATTTGGGAAAATACTATCCGGAGCTTAAAAATCATCTATTAATCAATGTTACCGAAATGCATTCAAGAGAGGATATCGACAATTTAATTGAAACAATGGAAAGATATTATTGAGCACTAAATTTGCAGAGCATAATTAAAAATTTTTAAAGGAATTTAAAAAATAAAAACATAATAAAACAAAATAAAATTTGAAAATGGAGCTTATATTTGAAAAATCATCTGCAGGAAGAACAGCAGTGGAATTGCCAGGCTTAGATGTCCCTGAAAAAGAAAATTTAATTCCAGGCTCGATGTTAAGAAACGAATTATCTCTTCCGGAGCTTTCTGAACTTGATGTTGTGAGGCATTATACAGGGCTTTCAAGGAAAAATTTTGGCGTCGACAACGGATTTTATCCCCTTGGAAGCTGCACAATGAAGTACAGCCCGAAAATAAATGAGGACATGGCAAGACTCAGCGGCTTTACCATGGTACATCCGCTAGCGCCTTTGAATTTGAATCAGGGGGCACTGCAGCTGATGTATGAGCTGGAAAAAGACTTGTGCGAAATTACCGGCATGGAAAGGTTTACGCTACAGCCGTCAGCAGGCTCTCATGGCGAGCTTACAGGAGTGATGATAATTAAAAAATACTTCCAGGCAAAAAATGAAAAAAGAAGCAAGATTCTGATTCCCGACTCTGCCCACGGCACAAACCCGGCTTCAGCAGCATTATGCGAATTTGAAGTCGAGACAGTTAAGTCAGGTGAAGACGGATGCATTGATTTGGAAGATTTGAGGATGCGCCTGAGCAGGGATGTTGCAGGATTGATGCTTACCAACCCCAACACGCTTGGAATTTTTGACAAAAATATTCTGCAGATAGCAGAACTGCTTCATGAGAACGGCTCTTTGTTTTACTGCGACGGGGCTAATGCGAATGCGGTAGTCGGAATTGTAAAGATTGCTGATATGGGCTTTGATATTGTCCATCTGAATCTGCACAAGACCTTTTCAACGCCCCACGGCTGCGGAGGCCCAGGCTCCGGCCCGGTAGGCGTTGTTAAAAACTTAGTTGATTTTTTACCAGTTCCATTAATAGAGAAAAACAATGATAAATATTATTTTAATTATAATTTAAAGAATTCTATCGGGCAGGTAAGGGCTTTTTACGGCAATTTCGGAGTTTTGGTAAAGGCTTATACTTACATAAAATCCATTGGAGCAGAAGGCTTAAGAAAAGTAGCTGAAAATGCAGTATTAAACGCAAACTACCTCATGTCAAAACTGAAAAAATATTATGACCTGCCTTACAATACTGTCTGCAAGCACGAGTTTGTCTTGTCTGACAAAAACATGCCAAACGGCATAACAACAGCAGACATTGCAAAGCGCTTGCTTGATTACGGATTTCACGCGCCGACAATTTATTTTCCATTAATCGTGCATGGCGCAATAATGATAGAGCCGACAGAGACAGAATCAAAGCAGACATTAGACAAATTTGCAGATACAATGATTAGAATAAAAAAAGAGGCAGAAGAAAGCCCTGAACTATTGCATAATGCCCCTTCTACAACACCAGTTAAAAGATTGGATGCTGTTCTTGCAGCAAGAAAGCCTGTGCTGAAGTGGGAAGGGAAATAAATTATTTTTTATAAAGGTGGCAGAATTTTAACCTATTTTGTTGGACACTTTTCTTAATGTTTCTTTGTATTGCTCAATTGGGAATAAGTGATAAAGAAGATGGTGTAAGCTAGGGGTTCCTGTTAAACGACCCGAACGAAGTGGGAGTCCAACGTGGCAGGGTTTCTGAACGAAACCGCAGAGTTCAGGCGGCGAGCGTTAATTAAAGATTGTCTTTAAATTATGTAACTTGATAGTAGTAATAAAACGAAAGATTTATAAACCCCACTCACTTAACAAAATTAGGATAGAAAATGGTAAATTCAGCACCTCTTCCAGAAGTAAAACATGAAACTGTAGAACAATTCATCGAGGAAGCTTTATCTGCAGAAAAAAACAGAGAACCTATGGACAATCTTATCTTAAATAATATGCTTACTGATGGTAATAAAAACATTTACGAGTATCTTAAGCATATTGCTGATGACAAACTAATGTATTGGCCCGATTATGATACTCCACATAGAAGGTTTTTTGTTGAATCTGTAGGTGGAATATACGAACTATTAAGAAGGGAAGCGCCACAGGATGGACTGCCTAAGCCTTCCATGGATATTATAAAAAAAGTAGTGAGTGATATTGAACATTCACCTACTCAAGAAGATATAATAACCAGTCATATAAGAGCTGATAATAACTCAGCTTTACTGGATTATTTACTTATCGCAAAAGAAACTTTGCCTAGTTGGTACAAACCAGAGATAATAAAAAGTTCATTTGTTATTTATGAATCATTGAGAAGACAAGCTTTATCTGTCAAACCTTAGAAATATACCCTATAAAACCTTCTATTTTGTTATAATAGCGAGTTGCCTGAATTTTGTTTAACATCGGAATCCCTGTTAGGCGAACCGACCCCTACGAAGTGGGGGGAGGGGAGTATGACGCAGGGGCAAATATTTAACCCGTTTAGAATAAGGACTACTATTTAATGCGCCCAAACTCTTAAAAAACTGAAGTTTCGTGTTTTCTACATAGCATAAGCTAATTCCTTAGCAAACTCTTCAATATACTTTTTGTCAACATGCTTTGCTTTCTGAAGCATAGTGGTGTAGCACTCTGCCTTCAGATATCTACA
>JAHWGX010000028.1 GCA_019323655.1 Candidatus Woesearchaeota archaeon
GAGTGCGGAATGGACAGCAAGGAAGCATTGAAGGTAAAGGATATCTACAGGGGAAATATACTTATGGACAAGACCCGCGGTCAGGTGCATCTTGGAGAAGTGCTGGAGATGGTCCTTGACATGTTTGAGGATGTTATGTCCCAGGGCCCTTTGGCAAAGGAGCCATGTTTGAAAGTAAAAGTCATGCTTACTGACATGAAGCTGCACGAAGACGCAATACATCGCGGGCCAGCCCAGGTTTATCCTGCTGTAAGGGAAGGCATTCGCGGCGCAATGATGACTGCAAGGCCTTTGATTTACGAGCCTTACCAGGTCCACAGGATAGAAGCTCCTGCTGAATTTTTGGGAGAAGTTTCAAAACTGATAAGCAACAAGCGCGGCCAGCTTCTGGATGCGCAGCAGGAAGGAAATTTGTCGATAATAAAAGCAAAGCTGCCTGTAGGCGAAATGTTTGGCTGGAGCTCCAGCTTAAGGAGCGCAACAGCCGGAAGAGGCAACTCTTCTCTAATAGACCAGATGTACGAAAAGCTTCCTGAAGAATTGCAGGAAAAAATAGTAAAGCAGATAAGAAGCAGAAAAGGCCTGACAGACGCGATGGTTGGAGCTTAAGATGCCTAAGATACACACAAGAAGGAAGCGAAAGCTGAAAATGTTCCGGAGCAGGAAAAAGTCAAGGTCAAAGAGGCCTAAGACTTTTAAATCAGAAGAATCTGCAAAGAAATACGCCGAAAGCAGGGGAATAAAGAGCTATAAGTTAGTTGACTTGCAGGAGCTGAACCCAAACAAAAAAAAGATAAAGATTGTTGTCAAGTGATTTTTAGTTGCTGATTCTAACTCCCCAATACGGAAAAATCTGACTTCCCGCCGAGGAGGATAACACAACAGAGAATAAGAGTTTTTGGGATTTAAAGGTATGCCTTGTCATGATGATCATAATCTTCAAAAGAAACTTTCTTATTGACATGGTCAATTCTGAAAACCAGGACAAAATGCCAGATATGCACTCTTTTTATTCCTTTCATGTTATAATGGAGATCCTTAAATCTGTGCTGGGGATTAGCCAGAATCCATAACATCTTTTTATCAACTGTTTCATAGTGTTTTGGCTCTTTCTTTTTGAGTTTAGCAAGCTTTTTAGTTATCTCTTCACTGTAAGAATCCAAATACATTTACGCTACCTCTTTCTCAAACTCCGCTCTAGAAAAATGTTTGCCTTTCATAATCTTGGCTAATTTAGTTCTATACTCAGGTCTCAATTCAGGTTCAAGGGAAACCTGTTCATACTCATTTACCACCAGGTTAATAGCTTCAGATTTATCCTTAAGACCAAATTTAGCCTTTACAATATTCAGCACCCTGTTGGTGCGTTCATCGATATTTATTACAGCCTGAACCATATTACATCACATATATGAATAGATATGTCTTATATATAAATGTTTCTTTTCTTAGAAATAAAGCTTTGTAAATAACTTGAGGTTTGGAAAGTTATTCCTTTTAATGTAGGCAAATTTATAAACTCTGAAAACTTTATTCTTTAAGAGGTGAAACAAATGAAGAAAGCAAAATGCAGGCCTAATTTCAAAAATTCATGCACAGGAGGGGCAATCTACGGATTAGGTTTTGTTGGCGCAGCAGTATATTACATATCTGCAGCCACGGGTTTTTGGAATGGGGTTTTGGGATTCTTAAAAGCAATTGTCTGGCCGGCTTTTCTTGTTTATGGAGCGCTGAAATTCCTGGGAATGTAAACAATGAAATCAAAAGACAAAAAAGTTGACCGGTACATGGAAAAACAAAAATCTCCCCAAAAGGAGATTTGTAAAAAATTAAGGAAAATAATCCTTAAAACATTTCCAAGGATTGGCGAGAAAATGAAAATGGGGGTTGCCTGGTACGGAAAATACTACATTGTGGGATTAAAAGACAGCGTTAACTTGGGCTTTTCAGTTAAAGGCCTGTTAAAAAAAGAAAGGGATAATTTCACAGGATCCGGGAAGTTTATGAGGCACTTAAAGTTTAAAGGGCTAAAAGAAGTTGATGAAAAGAAGATTGTTAAATTATTAAAATTAGTTGACAAAAAAGCAGAATGCGGGAGCTGCTTTAAATAATCATCATCAATAAATCTTGGCTTGAAAATAAAAAATCATTTAATGCATTTGCAGGGTTTGTAGCCTTTGTTCAAGGCGCTTGTCTTTGTTTTTTAATTACCTTTATTCGTTATTGACAGCACTATAAATTGCCGAATCATCTACAACTTCTGAGCCTTTGTAAAGTCCGTAATACATACGAAGCGTTCCATCCATAGATATTACATATGGATCTTGAGGAGAAATTCTTATTCCTTCCCCTTCAATAAAAGTTTCTTCTATTTCCGGGTAGGGGTTTACAGTGAAATCAAGTCCATTTTCAGATACAGCAGATAATACCCCTCCTCCTTCATTAGTTGCTCCAGCAAAAAATAACTGAATATCACCATTGTCAAGAATTAGTGGGAAAGCATGGGCAACACGTTTACCTACAAAAGGCTCTGAATTTGGGTCTAACCGAATTCCATCTTCTTTTACAAAGTTATATCCATCGTCAGATGTAGCGCTTAAAATTCTGACAGTTTCATCTTTGGTGTCAGGGCTGCTAAAAGCTGTAAAATACATCCTGTATGTACTATCCTCAAGCTGGATTATTCTTGGTCCCTGTATTTTCTTTTCAATATTGCTTTCTGCACTGTATCTCTCTCCCTCTTCTTTAACAAAATTAAGGCCATCTGAAGATATTGCACTAAGGAACTTATTTTGTTGAGAGATTCCCGAAGGAACATAAAACATTCTCCATTTCCCTTCGTCAGTTTTCATTACCTGCGGAAAACCTCCTCCTTCGAATCTTACTCCAGCTTCTTTCTCCCACAAAAGACCATCATTGGAAATATAACTTAAGATTTTTGTTCCCTTCTCCCCATACATGCGGTATTTTCCGTTATTAACTTCAACAACACAAACATCCCAAAAATAACTATCATCTATCCTTTTACCCCCCTCTATAACCCATGGGCTGTCATACTGAAATTCTCCTTTAATAATACCATCATCAATAATCTCTTCTGTATCCTCATAATCTTCATCTCCTCCTCTGCCAATAGGATCGCACAAATTCTCATCAGAATCCCATCTGCATTCGCTATGTAATAAACATCCTTCTTGATTATTATCATAATCTTCGCAAACAACCTTGTCTTCTGTTCCTTCAGTTAGTCCTGTTTTGATTATTTCTTCTTCTGGAGCAGTTATTGGTAGAGTTTCTATATCCTCTTCAGAGCTTATTTCTGGCAATTCTTCCCCTATAGGTATTCCTTCTTGTTGAGTACAACCAATAATGAAAAGCAGTAAAATCAAGACTAAAATTATTTTTTTCACTTTATATGCCTCTTTTAATTATATTATTAATAGAACACTATAAAAACTTTATGCCCCTACCGGGAATCGAACCCGGGCCGCAAGGTGTTTGCCTGCAAGACCGCAACCTCGCATTCTGAGTCCACTAAACTATAGGGGCTTGGTTAAAAGTATTAATCAGGAATTTATAAATATTGTTCAATAATCCTTCAACAGGCTTACCTGCCCTTTCCTTTTTCCTTGAGGGACTTCTTTTACTTCCTGCCCTACCTGCTTCTTTACGCTCAAAGCAACTTTGTTTCCTAAGATTTGCGTCAATTTAGTTAGGTCTGCCTTTTTTACGTCTCCAATATCCCTTATCCTGTTTGCATAGAGCCTTCTTGCCCTTACCCTTCCAATGTCCTTTATTCTTACTAATGGCAGCAATTCTTCTTTTATGCCGTGCTTCAGCCTTAATCTTAGCTTTGCTATTTCCTTGTTTAAGTACTGGTAATGAAGTATCCTGCTTATCTCCTCGCTTGCATACAAGAGCCAGTCTGCAATCTCCAGCTTGCTTCTTAATTCCCCGGGCCTTGCATTGAATTCCTCAAGCAGGTATTCCTCATCCTTTTCATTAATCCATTCCTTCATCATCAAGGCAGTTTTTACGCTGTTGGAAAAATCCTCATATTCAGGCTCATAAATAGACGGCTCTTTTTCCAGCAGGAAGCCATTTAGCTTAATCAGCTCTTCCTGTATTCTGTCTTGCTCCCTTACCCCTGCGCGAAGCAAAGGCCTTATCTCCAGAGTATGGCTTATCATCTGCAGAAATGAAAACTCGTTTGTTTTCTTGTCAGAGGAATTCCTCAGGCAGTTAACAAAGAAATTCGCAGTTAACGGGTCAATATAAAGCTCAGCAACCCTTTTTCCCATCAGCGTGGCTTTTATTTTTTCATCGCTATCCTTAATTTTATCTCCATCAGTAAAGTCTTCTTTATCCTGCCTCTGTATAAATTCCCATTCTTCCAGCAAATCCAGCATCTTGTCAATTATAATCCCAAGCCTGTCCATATCGACAAACTGGAAAGCCCAGAAAGTCCTGCTAAAAAAATCTGTAATCTGTTTTTTTGTGTTTACAAAATTTGCAGCTATCAAGCTCAGTAAGTATGTTCTTAAGACAGGCTCAACTGCAAGCTTTGAGTAAATGTCTTCAGGCTCTCCTAAAACATACCTTTCATACAGTTTATCCTTTTCATTTTCGCTTGCTGCAACTATAATGGATTCCCCAAAACTGTCAAACTTGGGCCTTCCTGCCCTTCCTGACATCTGTAAATATTCTAAGACAGGGATGTAAGCCATGCCCCTGCTTCCGAATCTCCTTAAATCCTTGAGTATAGCCCTGAAAGCAGGAAGATCCAGGCCATAAGCAAGCGTCGGCGTAGAGCAGATTACCTTTATCAAGCCATTCCTGAAATTGTCCTCTACAAGCTCGCGCTGCTTTGCAACCAGGCCGGCATGGTGAAATGCTATGCCTTTTTTTATGCACTTTGCAAGCCTCTCGCACTGCTTTGTGGGCCTTGACAATGCCTTTAAAGCGCCATTGCTCAGCTCAGCAAGCTTGTTATTTTCGCTCTTGATTTTCTTTGCTATCTCCTCGGCAGTTTTTTCCGCGCTCCTCTTTGTATTCACAAAAACCAAAGCCTGCTTTCCAATCTTTATCGTATCAAGAGCCAAATCCAAAGCGGCATTGCCAGTCTCAGAAGGAACTTTTTTTGTTGGCATTGGGAAGGAAATGATTAATAAATTTATAAAATTGTTGTTTTGTTATATTTTATAGATGTCCTTTCTATGGCCCACTTCAATAACAAAAATCATTAATTTATTCTCAATAATGTCTAAAATAACTCTGTAATCCCCCACCCTAAGCCTAAAATAAGGGCTTCCAACCAGTTTCTTAACATGGGGATATGGACTTATTCTTATTCTCTCAAGCGTAGAAATTATCCGCACTTGTATGCCTTTACTCAGCTTATAAAATTGCTTTTCAGCAGTCTTTGAGAACTCAATATCATACATTTTACAGTCCTGCTTTCCTTTTGACTTCTGCAAGCGGTACTGTCTTTCCTTTCCTTATCTCTTCCTCAGCTTGTTTTATATGCCTCTTAGTCTCTTCTGAGAGTTCCATAGTGTCCTCCAACAAATCCCAAATAATATCCTCGTAGCTTTCCTTATCGTACATCTTCCTGTCCTTTAATTTCTCTACCAGTTTATTGCTGACCTGAATTGTTGTTGCCATAGCAAGTATATAATTGGCTATAGTATATAAATTTTTGGTTTTTTACCTGCTCAAATTATAGACGGAACATACAGCCTTGACAGAATTTAACTTCACCATCATACCCAAAATTATATTTTTCAAACATTTTAAGCAAATTATCATTAATTTGTGTATATGGTGGCTTGTTAATAGCGCTTACGCGCACTAATTCAGGATTTACTTTTTGCTTCCTGAATATGCCAATTTCTTCAGGACCTCTTTCAATTTCTATTACCAAGCCTGGCATTCCCTGTTCTTTATCTATTGCCGCTTTAGTTACTCTTACATTTCCTGCACTTAGTACGGATACAATTGCATCATTAAAGTTAAAGAAATAATTTCCTATACCATTGCCTACTGTAACCAGCACACTAGGCGTTAAATACCAATCCCAAACAAATCGACAATCACAATAATCAATACTGCAAAGGTCTTCAAGTGTATCTATTATTTTCCCTGAAGGCGATGTTTTAACCTCACCAATAAATCCAAGATGCCATCCACATACCTTACTTTTAAGCTCTGGATAATCACTTAAAACATATTGGATTATATTTAATCCTGTTAAAAGTGTTGCTGTTACTTTGTCTTCTGGAAAAAATTGAAAGTATCGAATACCTTCTTCAAGACATTTTTTTGCGAATTGATTACAATCTTGTGTTAAATAACAATATAATGTCTTTCCCTCCTCGGTTATTGGAGTTTTCTCCTCTCCTGCAAATGGCTTATCTGTCCACACTAATCTTTTGGTGATCATTTTTAATTACTTTATTAATAACTTAATAGTAGCTACTATATGTAAAACTATTTTTAAACTTTTATATCAAATTTTTGTACAAAATGATAAATTATTTAAATAAAAATATATTTATAAACAATAAAATGCCCAAAAAAAGAAAAGAAGTAAAAACAGATCTAAAAGACAGGAAAATTCTGTACGAGCTTGATTTGAATTCCAGGCAGAGCTTGTCAAAAATCTCAAAAAAAGTTGGCCTGCCAAAGAATGTCGTGGCTTACAGGATAAACAGGCTCCGGAAAATAGGGATAATCAAGCATTTTTATACTCTTATAGACGCCTCAAAGCTTGGCTATATAAGCTTCAGAATTTACCTGACTTTTCAAAACACAACGCCAAAAACTGAAAAGGAGATTACAAATTATTTTATCAACAACCGATTAACTTACTGGATGGGCTCGATTGAAGGCAAATATGATTTAGGCATACAGATATGGGTAAAAGACATAAATGATTTCTACCCATTCTGGGAAGAAACATTAATGAAATACCGGAAATATTTCCAGGAGCAGGATTTTTCTGTTTACTACCAGCTTTACCATTATGTGTACTCATACCTGTTAGGCAAACCCATAAAAGAGCCAAGAGCTGAAATAACCGGCGGGGGAAAGGCTGTAAGCATTGACAAAACAGATTTTAAAATATTAGGGGTAATAGCGCCAAATTCCAGAATTCCAACAACAGAAATAGCCGATAAATTAAATCTGACCCCGATGATAGTGAAATACAGAATTAAAAAATTAATAAGCCTGGGGGTTATACAGGGATTCAGGACAAACATTGATTTCTCTTTGCTGGGCTACCAGCATTTCAAATCTGATATCAGAATAGAGGCCTATCAGGAAATCAACAAAGTGCTTAGTTTCATAAAAACAAATCCCAATCTGATTTATATTGACAAATCAGCCGGCTACTCGGATTTAGAGGCTGAATACCATTTCAAGACTTTAAAAGAATTCCACTCGGCTATGGACGAATTGAAAATAAAGTTTCCCAGTATAATAAAAAACTGCAGGCATTTTATTTATTCTGAAATACTTAAGATGCATTACCTGCCAGAGGACTAAACAACCTCAACTTTCCAGACTTTTAAAACGCTTTCAATGCCGTCGCTTACTGTTACTTTTACTTCCTTGCTTCCTTTTGATGTAAAGATTCTCTGGTGTTGGCTGGTGCCCTCAAATTTGTCCAAGAACCCAAAATCCCAATTATATTCAAGCGTGTCTCCGTCAACATCTGCAGCATTAACCTCAAACATAGTCTCTTTGTCTTTTAATGCTACAAGATTGTTGCTGCAGTTGATGATTTTTGGAGCCTGATTGGCGTTTAAAACTGCAATCCTGGCTTGTTGCATATCCTCATCTTTTCCGTCAGAAACAGTAAAATCAATTGAAAACTCTTTTTTTGTTCCGTTGGCAAAACTAAAATCAGGAGTCCAAACAAAGATATTGTCCATTAGCTTGGCATCTTTAGGTAAATCTGTTGCTGAAAAAAACACTTCATCGTTATCCGGATCTTCTGCTTCCAGCTCAAGCCTCAGCTCATCCCCTTCAGAAACCTCAGCATCTTTTATCCCGTAAAATACAGGCTTCCTGTTTACATCATTGACCTTAACATTGACAAACATGGTTTCTTTGTGGTAGCCGTCACTTGCAGTAACTTTGACAACATAATCTCCGGCATCATCAAACCCGGTGTCTTTTTTGCTGCTGTCCATAAATCCGGAATAGGAAAAAGAGACTTTATCATTGTCCGGGTCATTGTATTTAGGATCAATAAAAATCTGTTCGCCTTCATTTACCTCTATATCATCCAGTTTTTCCAGGGCAAAAGGCCTGTTGACATCCTTTACAGTTATCCTTGCCTTTTTCTCGTCGCTCAAATTATTGCTTTGGGCCTTAAAAATGATATTTGTGCTCCTGCTCAATATTCCGAATTTTTCCATTACATAGCCAAAGAAATTGTTTTTCTGCACAAAGTCATAGTCCGGTTTCCAGGTAAAAGTATTGCCCTCAAAGTTTGAGTTAGGAGGAGCATTCTCAGCAGAAAATATTATCTCATCATTATCAGGATCAACAGCTTTTAACTCTATGCTAACCTGCTCGTTTTCTTTTGCCGTCACATCATCCGGGCTGAGCATCTCAGGAGCCCTGTCTTTATTTTCTACTGTAACAATTACTTCCTCCTCCCCTTCAAAGCCCTGGCCATGAACGCTTATTTTTACTTTGTACTCCCCTTCATCATCATAATCTGTTTTCCATACGTTGTCATCACCTATAGGCTCTGATATAGTGTAGCTCAGCCCATACTTCTTAAGATCAGGCAGCTCAATGCTTGCTTTTTCTGTTTCCACAACAGCAACATCGCCAATCTGCCCCAGAATACTGCCGATATTTACATCATCGACATTTACATCCCATTCCCTGCTTGCATTAAAAACTCCGTCGCTTACAACCAGAATTATTTTGTAGCTTCCGGAATCATCATATCCTGTTTTGAATGTTATCTCTTCCTTATCAGAAACAGTCTTGCCGTTTATCAGCCATTCATAAAATAGGAGGTCATTGTTCAGGTCAGAAGCCTCGGCCTTAAAGCTTATGCTGCCGCCTTCTTCAACAGACAAAGAATCTTCTTTTGGGGAAAACTCATCTATAACCGGCTTTTCTTCCTTCTTGTGAACTATTATCAGCACTTCTTCTGTTGCCTCGTTTACGCCGTCGCTTACACTAACTGCGGCATTATACTCGCCGGCATCCCCATAATCAGTCTGCCATTCCCCATTCTCATCCAGCGGCTCTGTGAAAGTATAGGCAAGTTTGTCGGCATCAGGATCGTCTGTTTTAAGCCCTAAACTCAGCTTTTCTGTCTCATCGATTTCAAAAGTTTTTAAAGAATTTGCCGAGTAAATAAGAACCATAAACAGTATAAGAAATAATATTGCTATCTTCCTCATTTTTTTGCAAAATTACTGCTTCTGGACTATGTCCAGTATGACCGGAGGCCTGTTGACATTGCTTATCTTTACTGTAAACTCTTGGCTTGTTGAGTCTGTGCCGTCAGATACTGTCACAGTGACTGAATGCTCTCCAGCATCGTCGTAGGATGTTTCCCATGCAAACGAATTTCCATCCTGCACGAACTTTTTATCATCAATGCTGTAGGTTAGCTTGTCCCCATCAGGATCGCTGGCTTCCAGTTCAATAACCACAGTATCGGTTTCTTTTGCCTCTACGTCGGTTATTTTCTCAAGTACAGGCTTTCTGTTTACATTGTTGACAGTAATTGACCATATCTTTTCCGTGGTAAACATGCTGTCTGATACAGCAACTTTCATAGTATGGGATCCGGAATCCTCATAAGTGGTCTTGTATTCAATAGAGTCCTTGTTTCCTATTTCTACTCCGTCCAGCTTCCATGCATATGCCAGATTGTCCTTGTTTAAGTCAGAAGCAGCAACATTAAAAGAAACTGCATCTGTTTCACTAATCTTAACTGCAGTGTCTTTAGGGCTGAAGCTGTTGAGGACAGGCGCTTCTTCCTTCCTGTTGACTATTATTAAAACCTCCCTGCTTGTTGTCAGCAGCCCGTCGCTTGCGGTTACAGTTATTGTATATTCTCCCGCATCACCATAACCAGTCTGCCACTCCCCGTTGGAGTTCAGGGGGCTTGTAAATGTAAAGCTTAGCACATCCTTGTCAGGGTCCTCTGCTTTCGGAACCAGGCTTACTTTTTCTGTCTCTTCAACAATTAAGACAGTTGCTTCCCCGGAAATTTCTTTTTCCCCCTCTTCCTCAGCTTCCTCTTCAATTTCAATGCTGATTTCCTCTGCAGATTCCTCTTCCATGCTTGGTATCTCTGTAAATCCCTCTTCCTCTTCTTCCATGCTTTGTATTTCCATAGTTATATTGCCTTCAGGGACTTCCAGGGCTTCTCCTGTTTCCTGCTCTTTTACATAAAGCGTGTTATAGACGTCACAAGCGCTAACCAAAAACATAGAAATAACCACTAATGCAGCAAAAAGTTTTTTTTCCACCATCAAACCCTCCTTTTCTTTTGTGATTATTCTAAAATAATAACTACTATTTAAACTTTTTGGGTAGTGAAAATATTTTTAGCATTTTTTCCAGAGCCCTTTCTTTGTTTTGCTTCACAATCTGCCCAAGCTGTTCCTGAGCCTTTAGCAAATTCCCTAAAAAGAATGGGCCTGCTCAGATTTGAACTGAGGACCAATCGATTTCCGCTGGAAGTATCAGTCGATCATTCTAACCAGGCTGAACTACAGGCCCGTAAAACGCCCTTGGGCAGACTCGAACTGCCGACCCTCCATTCCTTTTAATTAGGATTTATGGTGTCTAACTAAATAGGTTAACAGCTTCGTAGTTTTTTTGCTCATACGCTCTACCTACTAAGCTACAAGGGCATTTAGACACCCTAAGAATTTGATTTTTGTTTATATATGTTTCGGGTTTGACTGACAAAGGCCTATCCCACAACAAGCAAACCAAGCATCACCAAAACACCTAAAACAATTGCAAGAAATTCAAATAAGGATTTCTTTACCTCAAATTGCTTGTGCAATTCCGGTATCAAGTCAGAGCCTGCTATGTAAATGAAGTTGCCTGCTGCGAATGGCAAGAGGAAAACAGTAATATTTTCTGCATACGAGCCTATCAGCAAGGAAATAATTGCGCCAAGAACAGAAACCAAGGCAATCAGAAAGTTTAAAGACAGCGCTTTCCATTTTGAAAAGCCTGCATATAACAGAATTCCAAAATCCCCTATTTCCTGCGGTATCTCATGCAGAACAACAGCTAAAGTTGTCGCTATGCCAACAGGTATGCTTGCCAGATAGCTTGCGCCTATAATTAACCCGTCAATAAAATTATGGATGCCATCACCAAAAAGGTTCATTGTAGCTAAGGGATGCTTATGCTCTTTTGAAGTCGGGATGTGGCAGTGCCTCCAGTGGACGCATTTTTCGACAATAAACGAAAACCCAATTCCAGACAGGACATAAAAGGAAACATTCAGTCCAAAGCCTGCATCTTCCACTACTTCCGGCAATAAATGAATAAAAGCATCTCCGAAAAGGGCTCCTGCAGAAAAGCTTACCATGTAAAGCAGCATTTTTTTTAATTTCTCTGCTTTTATGGAAAATGTTAATACTCCGACAAAAGAGATAACGCTTACTATCAGCACGCTTATTATGGTGTAAAGCCAAACATCAATCATAATGGCAAATGGAAATGGCATTGTATTTAAATGTTTATTTTATGCAAGGTAAACTTGTCAAGTATTAACTAGGGCTGCGCCTATTTCAGGGGAGGCGGGTGGGCAGAATAACCAGATAATATTAACCAAAGCTGCCCGAAATGGAATTTTGGCTTTAGTTCCGCTCTGGCGTAGCCCGTTTATGTTAAAAGTTTAAGTTAGAAACAGTAATTAAATTCATTAACTACTGAAGTCTGACGAAGAATCCAGTAGAAAACACTAAAATCCCATCTCGACGATAAGAATTCTAAGAAAATAGGGGAAAAACACTTATAGTGTCAATCCCCTAGCATATTTTGTGAAGAAATATGCAGCAAGAAATAAAACTCTCGGA
>JAHWGX010000029.1 GCA_019323655.1 Candidatus Woesearchaeota archaeon
ATTTTGTTTTGTGTATGTGTGCGCAGCTTCGTCCGCAGATTATTCTGCGGCGTAGCCGCACAAAAATTTTTCTGAGAAAATGCGCCCTGAAGGGCGGGGGTTTAAACCCTTAGAGCACTAAAAAAGCTTTTTGTTTCATCTGGAAATAATAGGAATAATTTAAAAAATATTTAAATACTTTGTTGTTTAACAAACAAAAATGAAATACGACCTGCACAACCATACCCAGTATTCGCGTTGCAGCAACCTAAAGCCCAATTTACTATTAAAAATAGCAAAAAAAAGAGGGCTTAACGGCATTGCAGTCACGGACCACAACACCATAAAAGGTGCTATTAAAGTAAAAAAACTGAATAAGGACAAAGGATTTGAGGTTATTATTGGGGATGAGGTAAGAACGAATTACGGGGATGTTCTCGCTTATTACCTGAACAAAGAAATAAAGTGCAGGGAATTTTTTTCTGTTGTTGACGAGGTCAAAGCGCAAGGCGGTTTAATTGCTGTGGCCCATCCTTTCAGGATATCAATAAACCCCACCCTGAAGTTTAACTACCCTATTGAAAAAATAAAAAATAAGATTGACGCTGTAGAGTGCTTTAATGCAAGAATGCTTCCCGGCAATAATGGACGGGCGCTAAAACTGGCAAAAAAGCTGGATATAGCGATGGTTGGAGGCTCTGACGCGCACTTCCAATTTGAAATAGGCAGGGCATACACTGTTTTTGGAGATGATTTAAGAAAAGCTGTAAAGTGCAAAAAAACAAAGGTTTCTGGGACAATTTTATACGGGCCTTTCGGGGGGTTATTGAGTTTTTTAAGAAACAGGCTGTTTTAGCGTATCTCATCTCTCAATTGGTAGACATAATCCATTAATAACTTAATTTGCTCCTCAAAAGTTGTTTTGCTTTTCTTTATGTAAACTAATTTGCCAATATTTACAGTAGAATTAAACGGCAAATAAGAAGATTTTATGCCTAGCGGAAGTATCAGGGTATTGGTTTCTATGGCTAATCTTATAGCTCCTGTTTTCGGATTTCTTGGTTTTGCCTTCAAGTAGCCTTCAGGAAATATCCCCACTATTTTTCCTGATTTAATATATTCCACCATCTCTTTATAAGCTTGCTCAGGACTGAACAAAGGGATCAAACCTGCCCATTTTCTGCAAATCGTTTCTCCAAGGTACCAACGCGATGGTATGACAAGGAAATGCACTTTTTTATTGAGTTTTTTTACTATAAGATGTATTATATAAATTGCTTCTATAAGCCTTTCATGGTTGGATACAACTATGAATGGTGCCTTATTTGGGATATTTTCTATGCCCTTGACTCTCTTTACAAAGATCTTAAAAAGAATATAAACCCAAACTCTAGATACTGGATAAACCATCTGGCAGTTCAAACCTCCTAATTAAAAACCATAAACACCCATTCATAAATTTAATATTTTTTATAACACCAAAATATAAACCAGGCAACCAAGAAGCACACCTGCTAGCGTATCTATTATTTGATGCTGTTTAGTGAATAAAGAGCTAAGTACTATTGATACTATAAAAATTATTGAGTAAAAGGATAAAACCGGAAACAGGATTAAACCCACATAGGCTGCAACTGCGCAATGCATACTTGGAAAACAATTTCTTCCATTGTCAATTCCCTGGATAAATTTTAGGTATTTTTTTGAGAATGAATTTGCTTTATACTGCCTCCATTTTGGCGGAACAATGCATGGGAAAACAAGGAAACATAACGATTGTATAAACAGCAAAACCAAACCGCCAAAAATAAGGTATATCCCTTCCTCAATAGACCTTATTGAAACTATAACATAGCCTATCATAACATAGTATAAAAAACTGTATATCCACACCCACACCGGCCAGAATGGAATATAGCCATCAATCCATATTTTCAGGCATGTTTCCCGGAAAAAAAAGTTATTGCGCTGAACCCAAAAAAATATTTGGTAACCTCCGGCAATTACTATTGCAAGTACTGTGGTAAATACAAGATATTGGGAGTAGCTAAGCGGAGAGTGCATAAATTTTGCCCCAATAAAATAATACGCAAATGAAAGTATTAGTGTACCCAGGACTAGCAATAGCATTAATTTGGGGCTGATGTGTGTTTTTTCTCTCATGGCTTGTAAAATTTATAACACTTTTAATAATTTTATTAAAAACTATTGCGGATTAAAAATGAATTTATTGGTGGCAGGTTATGCCTCCTAATTTATCCTATTATGATTCTACATCGATGGTGTTACCCTAGTTTGGAAACATCATAAATAGGGTGTAAAACCCCCAAATAATTTTTTACCTTTTGTACCTTAGGTTATATTTAAAACTATCACTTCTTATCTGACCAAAAAGCACCCTGTAGATGGCTGATAAAACATGCCTAACCCCCACTTTTAATCTCCCTTCCTTTTCAAACCTCCTCATTGAAAAATTTATTTTAGTTTGAATAATCCTGAATTTTCCATGCTTCCCGCATCTTTGCACATAATCCAAGTCTTCTCCTAATTTTATTGTTTCGTCAAATCCTCCTAGTTTATTATGGAGCCATTTTTTGCAAAAGATTCCCCCTCCATAAGCATTAGGATAAAAAAACTGAGTTGTAAAGACACAAAAATTGAAAATTTTAAGATAAATCTTATCAATAAGCTTATTTGTTAATGGATGAATATAAACCCCAGCAACGTCGATTTTCCTCTTCCTTATTTCGCTTGAAGCATTTTTCAAAAAATCATTATCAAGCTGCACATCAGCGTCTAAGAATAACAAAATGTTTCCACTAGCTGCTTTTGCTCCATTGTTTCTTCCAACAGCAGGCATTCCTCCTTTTACAACTTTGCAGCCGTATTTTTTCGCTATCTTAACTGTTTGGTCTTTTGAACCAGCATCTGCCACAATAAGTTCATAGTTTCTATAGGTTTGATTCTTAATAGAGTCCAATAATTGTGGGAGGTATTTTTCTTCATTCCATGCAGGGATTATTATGCTTATCATGGGAGCCTTACTTGATAAACGTCCTGTTCTGAAAGGCACTGTGTTCGGAACTGTGGAAAACTATTTAAATAGGATATTTAAAAGTTTTTATTATGCAATACTTCGTAACTCTACTGCTAAGCTGCTTTTACTTTATGATGCCAGCTTATTTTGCCAACATGGCTCCGGTTATGGTAAGGGGCATTTTCAAGGGATTAGCTTTTCCTCTTGACCTTAACAAAAAAATAAAAAACAAGCCTATATTGGGGAAAAACAAGACTTTTAGGGGGCTTTTTTTTGGTGTTTTGTTTGCAGTAATTATCGCTTACCTGCAATTTCTTTTTTACAGGAATAATATATTGGCGGGTGTTTCTATTACAGACTATTCAAACTGGGCTCTAATAGGCGTTTTGATGGGCTTTGGAGCAATTTCTGGGGATTTGGCAGAGAGCTTTGTCAAGAGAAGATTAAGCTATGAGCCCGGAAAGCCTTTTGTACCATGGGACCAGATAGATTTTGTCATTGGAGCCATAATTTTTGTTTATCCTGCAGTCAGGCTTTCATTTGACAAAATAGGGGTTATTTTACTGCTGAGCTTTATTCTGCATGTCTCAATAAACCACTTTGCTTTTTATACCGGAATAAGGAAAGAGAAGTGGTAAATCAAGTTAAAAAACAGAGAACTACAACCGGAACAAAAAACCATAAGTTTCTTAAAAAAATTTCATAATAATTTTTCTGTTTCAAGCTTAAGCTTAAAGAAGCATTTGGAGCTCCGTACAGGAATACAAGTGCTGATTCCAATACAAATAAGCTGAGTATTTTAGTGCTTAAGTAAAAGGCAATCCCAAGAAAAAAGTAAACAAGGGCTGATTTGTCCAGTTTTATTTGTTTATTGGACATCAGGACAATTATGACTCCCAATGAAACTAATGAGACAGCCATGTTTATTTCATAGAAAAACAACAGGGAAGCTAAAATAAGAAAAAAAATGATTTTCCTGAGAAAAACAAAATATTTTTTTCCGGGTTTTTGCTCCTCTGGGGCAAGCTTAACCAAGATTATCCCAAACAATAAACCTAAGTAAGCGGTTACAGATGCCAAAAAATAACTCAGATAGCTTATTTGCATGTTTTTTCTTCCAATTGCGAAATTTGTTTTACCCTTCTTATATGCCTCTCTTCTTTGCTGAAATCCGTTGCAAGCCATATTTTTGTTATGTTTTTAGCCTCGTCGGGCTTTAATAATCTTGAACCCATGCAGAGCACATTGCTGTTGTTGTGCAGTCTGGACATGCGCGCAGTGTACTCGCTAAAGCAGTTTGCCGCCCTTATGCCCCTGACTTTGTTAGCCACTATTGCCTCTCCCAAGCCTGTTCCGCATATCAGAATTCCCATGGCTTTGCTGTCTGCTACTTTTTTTGCCACTTCAAACGCTATTTTCGGGTAATCGCAAGGCTCTGTACTGTTTGTTCCCAAGTCCTCATAACCGTAGCCTAACTGCTCGAGGAACTTTTTTATTTCTTCCTTAAGCTCAAAGCCCGCATGGTCGCTTCCCAAGAATATTTTTTTGGTTGGCATTCTTTGCATTTAATCAATTTTATCTTATCTTGAACAATTATTTGCACATCAATTTTTTGCATTAACATTAATTGATTACAGCATTGAAAAATTGTTGTATTATCAATATTATTTTTTATTTATTAAATAAATACTGTTAATTGCAATAAACTAAATCTTATCAAATGATTATGATAATTTCTTTTAACTTAATGGTTTTTTATTATTGCGCTTTTAATATTTATTGTTTTACCATGCCCTCCTGAATTCACTATGGCCCCATTGGATTAACAAATCCACTCCGAGTTTTTCAATTGCTGGCGTGCCGCAGGCTCCATAGCAGCTCCCAAGCCATATAACTACAGAGGCACCAGTATTTCTTTCTATATATTCTTGGATTTCCTTTGCTTTGGGCTTCAGGCCTTCTGGTAACTGTATACATACTAAATTTGCCTGGGTTTTTCTTATTTCTGCTGTTGCTTTATCAAGCTCTAAATCATAGTCTTCCATGAAATTAGAAATAAAAAGGCTTATTTTAAAAATTTATTGTAAAAAATGCTCTGTTGCGTAATTAATCCTACTTTCTGACAATCACGTACACTTTCTTCCCAATATATTTCTTGGCTGACATAATCATTGCGCCATTTCCAATCGGCTTTACTGCTTCTTCATACACTTCTGC
>JAHWGX010000030.1 GCA_019323655.1 Candidatus Woesearchaeota archaeon
CTGACTGCAGCTGCCAGGATGATCATTGCGATGGCACAACATGGGTTGATTATCCTGATTATGGAATGTGCGGAACTGCAGGAGAAGAAGGATGCTTATGCCAGGTAGATACTGGAGCAGGAGGGGACTGCGAGCCTGCTTTATACCCAAATCATCCTAACTGCATAACATGCGGAGACGGAATAATAAATGGAGATGAGGAATGTGAATCAGTTGGAGATTATGCAGGATGGGGCACCTGGGGCTACCAGTTTACATGCAATGAGAACAACACTTACTTTGAGTGCATAAGCTGCCAGTATGATTATGTAAACGAGTGCAAAAACTACTGCAGCGGCTCACTGCAATGCGATGGAGTGCCTCCAAACACTTTCCTTGAAGTTTGCAGTTATGGCTACAATTACTTGGAAGATTACTGCGATGAAAACTGCATGATACAGGACGACAACTGCGAATCAGATTACACAGGTTGCACTGCTGATCCTGAATGCGATGAGGAAAATCCCTTTGCTCCTTCAAACCCATACTGCACTTACCAGTGCGATTACAAGCCTCCATACTGCGGAGACGGAATAATAAATGGAGATGAGCAATGCGAGCCTCCAGAAGATGATAATAACGAATACTGCTCACAAACAACCGAACAATGCTCCGGAACAAAGCTTGGAACAAGAGATGCATACGGCTATTGTGACCAAAGCTGCGGATGCTTGCCTGATTCCTTTACTTACCAATGCGTAAAAGATGAATGCGATGCAGACTGCGGAGATGACCAGGACTGCGCTTCAAATGAATGCGAAGCAACATATGATGATTACTGCGACGGAAAGAAATTAGCTGACTATAATAACAATAATGAATATGACACATATACTGAAACAGGTTCCTGCGATAACACATGCGATTTAAATGACTGCGGATGCAGTGACTGCCAGCCGGACTGCAGCGCAGAGCCTCAATTAGGATGTGTAATCGGCATATGCGATGCAGAATGCGATTCAGATGATGACTGCGATGACCAGAATGAGCATACAGCAGATACCTGCCTTGATTCCTGTATGTGCGAGCATGAGCAGCAGCCTTACTGCGGAGACGGAAACATAGATACGGGAGAGGAATGCGATGATGGAAACAATGAGGATGGAGACGGATGCTCAGCAGACTGCAGGGAAGAAGAATGCAGCACAGATATTGACTGCAGCGACGGCTTTTTCTGCAACGGCCAGGAAATCTGCAACCAGGACACATACACCTGCGAGCCTGGAGTAGCAATAGACTGCACCCCATACAGCTACCCTGGCATAGGGCTTTGCAGCAATGATCCTGACAACAATCCGCTTACATGGGACTATTCCCAGGGATTCACATCTGTCTGCAGCGAGCAAACAGGCTCATGCACAACAAAAACAAGGACATTTACCCATAAGTGCGACTTAAGGTGCGGCGCCGGCTGCGAGGATGATGATGACTGCGATGACACCGAGTGCTCATACCTTTCAGACTGCTACCTTGATGATGGTGTAGCTGATCCTGAGGATGACTGCTTCGGAATTACAGGCTGCGAATACCGGGAATATTATGATGCTGAAAACACCTGCATTTCAGAGCCGGTATGCGGCTGCACAGAAAATGATTGTGGTGAATTTGATGTTTCAGAAACTGATGATGATGGAGACGGCTATGACACTGAGTGCGACCTTGACTGCGATGATTATGACGATGAGGTTTATCCCGGAGCTGAGGAAATATGCGACAGAAAAGATAATGACTGCGACGGCGAAATAGATGAAGGCGCATTTGATGAAGACTACAGGATATCATACAGCACAAGAAACACCGGAGATATACTTTATATCAATGATTTTGATGATTTCACCTTTGAAAGAGTTGACTTTTTCCACGGCTATGTGCACAACAAGAGGGGAGTCATAGACGGCTATGGAAGCATGAATGCCCGCGTGACTTTGGAGGACGGAACAAAAATAATCATAAACGTGAAGTTTGACGTAACCAGGCTGCTTGAAGGAACATGCGAATACATAAAATGGAGAAATACCGCAAGCGGCACATACTGGATAAGCGGAATTGGCACAAGTACTCCGGACTTTGACTATATGGACATAACCTATTACCTATTGACAGGAGAAATTGACGCGCTGCTTGTTGGAGACGTTGGATTTGAAATACACGGAATGATTGACAATAATTTTGAATAAAGCTGTTATTCTGTTTTTTTATCTGCATTCGGTAACAAAAAGTTCTCGACTATATAACATATATTTTCAATTACAGCTTTATTTAAATACCCGACCCAATTTGTAGTCTCTATTCGATAGTTTAACCTTATTTTCATTGCAAAGTAACGATTAAACAAGTTGGGGGGAGGTTGATGAGCAAACACAAGAATTTACTTAGATTTCTGTTGATGCTGTCAATTTTCTTTATTGTTGGCGCTGGGTTTGCTTTTGCGGATACAATTGAGGTTAGTCAGCCAAATTATTTGACAACTAACAATGAATATGACAGAAATCCTTCTATTGTTTATGATGGGAGCGATTACTGGGTTTTCTATACAAAAGGTGACGATACAAGCACAAGCGGTGTGCGCGGAACTTATAATCCTGATGGCGATACTTACGTTGTTTATTACAAAAAAGCCTCGACAATTGAAGGCTTGTCAGTTGCTGCTGAAACAAAACTTGATTTGTCAGATACCGGCAGGCCAACCAACTTTGACCAAAGAGTTGTAAGCGCTGTTGTTATTGGCTCTGATATATATGCCTTTGTAAGCAGTGGACAGTCTGGAACTGATAGGGGATTGTATTATTATAAATATAATGGGGCATGGGCAGGGCCAACAACTTTAATTGCCGATGCCACGGCAAGAGGAGGCCACGTCAATGTTGTTTCTGACGGTACAAAAGCATATATTGTTTGGGAATCCTCTGATGGAAGCTCTGATTTTTACACATTTGATGGAACTTTAAGCTCAAAAGTGGATATATCAACTGACAACCAGCCGAAAATTTCATTGATGGGAAATACTCTTTATGTAATAAGCATTGAAGACAGCACAGGAGACATAGAGGTTTATTCTTCAGACAAATCCGCAATTTCATGGAGTTCGCATTCAACTGCCATTTCCGGAGCAGGATTTTACGACCCGGTTATTTTTAATGACGGAACAAATCTTTATGTTGTAACTGCGCCATGGGTTGCTGCTGATAGGCAATATCTAATTCAGTCAAAATATGATGGTTCATGGAGTGTTGCAAAACAAGTTTCTTATGGAGGTTATGGTGTAACAGAATGGTGGGATTACTGGCCCATTGGCTATTATGACGGCTCTGACCTGTACATATTTTTCACAACAGAAACAAGCAGCCCAACATACAGCGACGCTGAAATTGCCTATGTAAAAATGGACTGGGATTTGGGCAATGAACATTATTTCTACATACAGAATGCGATTAATGCTGCAGTTAATGGAGACACTGTTAATGTTGGTGATGGGGCTTATATTGAAGATTTGGTAATACCTGAAGGAAAAAATAATCTTGAACTTGTCGGTGCTGGTCAGGATGTTACAACAATCCAAGGCATAGCAGCAACAGGCGCACCAAATATACAAATCCATACTGTTGATGGTGTAAAAATACATGGCTTTACTATAGAAAGTCCTGACTTGTCAGATGGTTCTGGATCAGGAGGTATAACATTTAGCGGTGAAAATATTGAAATTTATGACAATAAATTCATCAGTAACTTTGCGCATACTAATACTTATGCAATAGTTATGCAGACATATCGCAGCCAGTGGGTTGGAGAACCATGGAATTTATGGAAAGAGCATGATGTTTCTGGCCTTAATATCCATAATAACATATTTACAGATAGTGGTGGGAGCAGTGATAACGGTTATTATGGTATCTGGATAAACCGAGACAGTGGCTCTGGAACTGCCACTGTCAAAGAAAATACTTTCTCTGGCACTACACGATGGGGAGTTGTAACAGAGCGTTCAAATGTATTAATCCAGGATAATATTTTAGATGTGACAAATGGAGTTAGAGGTGGAATTGCTGTTATGGACTTTGGAGATCCAAACACTAATGATCCAGAGTATAATGGAGGTTTTCCACGCCCCCAGAATAATGTGCAGATACTAGGCAATACTGTAAAAGGATTTGATGGTGGAAGTTCTTGGGCAGGCATTGTCATAGGCATGCCTGAATCAGATCCAGATCAAGATTTAGCAAATATCCTTGTTAATTATAATGCAGTTCAGAGCAATCTGCGGGGAATTGTAGTGAGTTCCTCTGCTGATGAAGTTACAGTTGAATACAATGAGATTGCAGGAAATACATACGGCTTAGGAAATTTTGATGAGGATGAAAGTGTTTTGGATGCTGAAAACAATTATTGGGGAGCAGCAGACGGGCCTAATGCTCCAGGTCATAATTTAGGAAGCGGAGATAGTATTGCAGGAGATGTTGATGTCTGCCCATTCTGGGATTCTTATCCAGGCGGAAGTTCAACTGCCTGTGACGCAGACGGGGATGGGTACGGGACTGATACAGATTGTGATGATACCCATGCAGATATAAACCCTGGCGCTGCAGAAATTTGTGATGACAGTTTGGATAATGATTGCGATAGTTTAACTGATTGTGAAGATCATGCAGACTGCGATGGCAAATTAGGGCCAAACACAGTTGAATGCTGTACCACTGCAGCAAATTGCGCGCAAGATGATTGTGTTGTCGAGTCCTGCGCTGCAGATGAATGTGCTTACACAAATAGGGCAGCGGGTGATGATACCGAATGCGTAGACTGTGAAGAATGCGATGTTGCAGGTGGAGTTTGTATAGGTATAAGCGCAGAAACAGGCAAGAACTGCGATACAGATTGTTATGATTGCGTTTCAGGCAGTTGCGATCCTGTAACCGAAGACAATGATGGGAGCTGTGATGATGATTGTGATTCATGCATAGCTGGAGTATGCACGCTAAGATTGGCTTGCGATAATGCAGAATGCGTTCCAGGAAGCCAGCAGGCCTGCAATGCTGTTGGCGGTGATTGCGCAGAAGCTGATGATGATTCAGCTGTTTGCACCAACACCCAACCAAGCTGTTTTGGAGCTATTTTTGATGGAACCCTGTTCTTCGAAGCAGGGAATGATGATTGCTGCGGTGACGATGCCAACGAATATTACAGCCAAGGAAACGATGCAAGCCAGGCATGCTGCAACACAGAGAATGAATGTGTCATAGCTGGCCAGTGTAAAGGCTATGCGCATACTGAAGGAACTCTGGAAGTAACATGCAATGATTTAACAGACAATGACTGTGACGGCTTAACTGATTGTTTAGATCCTGATTGTGTTGATGCGGATGCTATAGGCCCTAATGGGGATGAATGCTGCTCAACAGTAAATGACTGTCCTGGAAATGATGCAAGCTGCAAGAGATGCCAGGCAGACAATGAGTGCAATCCAAGACCAACATCTTATATATGCAATACTGCTTATTTATGCTCAGATTCTGCTGGAGGGGACAATACTTATGGCATGCCTGATTTCAAAGCGCCAAGGCAAGGTCTTTGCGATGGCCAAGGAAATTGCGATTTAACAAAGACGCTTACCACTATTTGTGATTTAGCAAAAGACACTGCTACCGAAGGAACAAGCTTAACAATCTGTGTGGATACAGAACTTGATTGTGTGAATACATGTTTAGATGACCTAGATAATGATGCAGATGGCTGCACTGATGATGTTGATGCAGATTGCGGCGGAGATGAAACAATTTGCGATGGGTTAGATGAGGATTGTGATGGTGTGAGTGATGAAGATTTTGATTTTGATGATTGTCAGGAAAAATGCGAAGCTGGTGCCTATGTTTGGGCTGGAAATGGGGGAAATTTAGATTGCTGCGGTGATGATTCCTTGGAAGGCAGCCCTTATGAAATTACCGAAACAACTTGCAATGATGGAAAAGATAATGACTGTGATGGTTTGATTGATTGCTTGGATCCTGATTGTGCAGGGCTTGAAGGCCCTAACGGAGATGAATGCTGTTTTGTTGCTTCTAGCGATTGCACACAAGATGACTGCGTTATTGAATCTTGCGGAGCAGATAATGAATGCGAATATGAAAACAGGGCAGCAGGAGCTACAGATGAATGCGGAACTTGTGAAGAATGTAATGTCGCAGGGGGAGATTGTACTGGAATAACAAGCGATGATGGCAAAGATTGTGATGATGATTGCACATATTGCAATGCAGGAAGCTGTGTTGGCAGGTCAATGGGAGATTATACTGAATGCACTGACTGCCACGCATGCAATGCCCTTGGCGGTATTTGTACTCCATGGACCGCAGATATTGGAAAAAACTGCAATGTAGATTGCTATGATTGCATAGCAGGAACCTGCATGGCAATGATTGAAGATAATGATGGAACCTGTGATGATGATTGCACAAAATGCGATGCAGGAAGTTGTGTTTTAAGGGATGAGGATGACAATAAAGAGGTTAGCACAACATGTTATCATTGTGATGGAACTCATAATAATCCGCAACCAGATACAGGTGATAATGGCATAAATTGTCTTGAGGACTGCACAGAGTGTGTCGCTGGCAATTGCGTTGCAAGATTATTTAACGATAATATTGAAATTTCAGCGCCTTGCTATTATTGTGATGGCTTAAATATTCTTTCACAGCCAGAAACAGGAGATGATGGATGGCGTTGCACTGATGAATGCACCGAATGCACCTCTGGGAATTGTGTTGCCCGGTCACAGTGCGATACAGTAGAATGCGATACAGGAGAATATTGCGACGGCACAAATGCAAATTGTATTGATCCTAATGAAAATTCACAGTCTGGAGAAGATGTTTGTGAAATTTGCGCTTTGAAGCAGCATAATTATGGCGAAGAATGGACATTTGAGGCTTTAACAACCCCCAGTTGCTGTGATAATGATGCAAATGAATATTATGTAACCCACGGAGTTGGGCAGCCAGCATGCTGCGATCTTGCTTCAGAAAATTGTGTTGATGCCGGCGGAGTCTGCAGGGATGAATATCCTGATGAAGTAACATGCGATGATATAGACAATGACTGTGATGGAGAAATTGATGAAGGCTGTGATGATGACGATGATGATTATTGCGATATAGGCATGACTACAGTTGGTACTCCGGCTACGTGCACAAGCGGCGGAGGAGATTGCGATGATAGTAATGGTGCTGTCAACCCAGGAGTTGCTGAAGTTTGTAATGGTATAGATGATGATTGCGATATTGGAACACAAGATGGTGCGGATGAGGCATGGTTAGGAGAGGTTTGTGACGGCGCTGACTCTGATTTATGCGAAGAAGGCATTTATTCGTGTACAGCCGGTTCGCAAATATGCTCAGATAATGATGCTGAGCATGATTTAGATTTATGCAATGGTATAGATGACGATTGCAATGCAGCAACTCCTGACGGCTATGATGAACCCACTTTAGGTGAAGCATGTGATGGCTTAGATTCTGATTTATGCCAAGAAGGCAGCATAGTATGTTCAGTAGGATTATTAGAATGTAATGATGATGACGAAGAAGATGATTTAGACTTATGTAATGGCGTAGATGATGATTGCAATCCTGCAACACCAGACGGTTCTGATAAGGTGTGGTATGGCACCGCATGCGATGGCTTAGACTCTGATTTATGCGAAGAAGGAATATATGACTGTATTGCTGGTTTAAAAACCTGTACAGATGATACTGGCAATGATTTAGATTTGTGTGATGGGGATACGAATGATGATTGCAATCCGGCTACTCCAGATGGTTATGACGAATCATGGTATGATGATGCATGCGATGGCTTAGACTCTGATTTATGCGAAGAAGGTGTATTTACCTGTACTGATAGTGTAAAGACTTGTACTGATGATGATGAAGAGCATGATTTGGACTTATGTAATGCTGATACAAATGATGATTGCAATGCTTTAACACCAGATGGCTCTGGTGAAACATGGTACAATGCTCCATGTGACGGTGCTGACTCGGATTTATGCGAAGAAGGGTTATATGAATGCACCATAGCTGGCTCACAAAGCTGTTCAGACACAACAGGGGACGATATAGAAGTATGCGATGGTATTGACAATGATTGCGATGCAGAGATTGATGAGGGTTTTGACGATGATGATTGCGAGGAAAAATGCGGCTATACCTGGACAGCAAATGGCGAAAACCTAAATTGCTGCGGAGATGATGCTTTGGAAGACAGCCCTTATGAAGTTACAGAAACAACTTGCAATGATGGAAATGACAATGACTGCGATGGTCTGATTGATTGTTTAGACTCTGATTGCATCGATGCTAATGCTATCGGCCCACATGGCGCTGAATGTTGCTCTGATGAAAATGACTGTCCAGGAGATTCTACAACCTGCAAATCCTGCGGTGTAAATAATGAATGCGATTTTGAAACTTCTTCAGTCCGCTGTAATACTGCTTGGAAATGCTCTGACAGCAATGGAGGGGATAATGCATACGATGCTCCGGATTATACAAGGCCAAGCAGAGGCTTCTGTGACGGGCAGGGAAATTGTGATTGGGGAACAACTTCAAGGCCTTTGTGTGATTTAGCTGAAGGGGCTTCTACTGAAGGAAATGGCCTGGATATCTGCGTTGATGGCCAGTACTCTTGTGCAGATTCATGCGAGGATGGTATCGACAATGATGCAGACACTTGCACTGATGATGTTGATGCAGATTGCGGCGGAGATGAAACAATTTGCGATGATGATACTGACAATGACTGCGATGGATTAACTGACTGCGAGGATCCTGACTGCGTTGATGCTCTTGACGGCCAAAGCAGAAAATTATGCTGCAGCATAGTTGATGACTGCACACCAGATGACTGTGTTGTTGAATCTTGCGCTGTAAATGAATGTGTTTATACAAATAGGTCAGCGGGTGATGATACAGAATGCACCATTGAGTGCCACGCATGTAATATTGCAGGAGGAGATTGTACTGGAATCACAGAAGATAATGGCAAAAACTGCAATGATGACTGCACATATTGTAATGCAGGAAGTTGTGATCCTAGAGGAGACGGTGCAACAGAAGAATGCGGAACTTGTGAACAATGCCAAAGCGGGGATTGTACCGGCATAAGCGCAGAAACAGGCAAAAACTGCGATGCGGATTGTTATGATTGCGATGCTGGAGTATGCACCCCTCAGACAGAAGACAATGATGGAACTTGTGATGATGATTGTGATTCCTGCATAGCTGGAGAATGCATACCAAGATCAGTTTGCGATAATACAGAATGCACCGGGCAGCAAGCTTGTAATGCTGATGGCGGTGATTGTATAGGTCCAGATTCAGATGAGGTTGTTTGTGAAGGGACAACTTTAGGTTGCTGGAATTCTATATTCAACAGTTTAGCTAATTTTGAATGGGGGAATCCTAGCTGTTGCGGAGATGATGCAAATGAATATTATGTAACCAACGGAGTTGGGCAGCCAGCATGCTGTGGTCTTGCTTCAGAAAATTGTGTTGATGCCGGCGGAGTCTGCAGGGATGAATATCCTAATGAGATAACCTGTGATGATGGCTTTGATAACGATTGTGATGGTTTAACAGATACAACTGACCAAGATTGCTTTGTATGTAATCCCGGAGAAAATAGGGACTGCTCTAAACAAGCTGGAGTGTGCGTAGGGTCTCAGGAAACATGCACTGAACAAGGGCAATGGCCAGGTTGCAGTGATATAAACTATTCTACATGGAATCCCAATTATGAGATTAATGAAGGAAGTTGTTCTGATGGAATGGATAACGATTGTGATGGCGATATAGATTTTAATGACTTCGACTGTTTAAATTTGTACTATGTTTGTCAGCCTACTGATTCATGCACTTATGACTCTATAATAAATGCAATAAATCATGCATCTAATGGAGCTACAATACTAGTGCTTAACGGAACATATAACGAAAATGTTATCATCGATAAAGAAATTACCCTAAAAGGAAGCGGATACAGCTCAACTGCCACTATTAATTGTTCAGATGGAGGTACTGGCATTACAATAAATGCCAGTTCTATAGTTGAAGGATTTGAAATTAAGAATTGTGAGATTGGTATAAACATTTCTGCCGATAATACTATTGTAAGGAATAATTCAATTAATAACAATACCCGTGGAATCAGGGTAGATAACGCAGTTGACAATTTAATTAATTATAATTTAATATATGACAATGTAAATTATGGTTTAAGAAATCATGACGATGAAGAGGTTAATGCAGAATACAACTGGTGGGTAGATTGTACTGGGCCTTACCATGATCCATTAAACCCCAGTGGTACTGGAAATGAAGTAAGAGGTAATGTTGATTTTGATCCTTGGCTTGGGGTTTGCATAGAAAATAAAAAAGATATATCCTGCGCCTTTGAGACAGATGACATTACTTTAAGCGCAGATGTTAATGGTTCGCAAATAGACAGTGTCTGGATGTCCTACAACATAAACGGCACAAACTACAATGGGACAGCAACAAAAGGCTTTGGAACAGAATACTCTTACACAATTCCATCATCAGAGCTGGTTGGCGGGCAGAATGTTACCTGGAATGTTTATGCTACAGATCCTTTAGGCGTTTATAACAATTCTTGGCAAACATTTTACGTTAGAAACAGGACTTCATTAATAGTTGATCCTGCAACACCTGACGGCTTAGCTGGATGGTATGTCACAGAGCCCTTATTCACATTAACAAAAGACGAGACAGGAGGGAATATTTATTACATGTGGGACTCCAAACCCGTAGAATATACAGGGCCATTCAGGCTGGAAAACATCCCAAACCTTCCGGTAGAGTCAGCAGGAACTTTGGAATTAAATTGGTGGACTGATTTTGATGAGTGCACACCTGAAGAAGATGAAGAAATTCAAACTGAAATATTCTATGTTGACTTAAAAAGTCCAGAGATAAATGAGCTAACTCCTGAGAATGGAAGCGTAGTTTACAATAATCAAAAGCCGAACATTTCAGCATTATTGACCGAGGTTTACCAAAGCAATTCCGGTATTAATCAGAGCACAATTATTATGAAAGTTGATGGCTCTCCAGTACCACATTACAATACTACAGAGAATCATCTTGATGCCAGGGTTTGGTATATTCCGACATCAGATTTGGGCATAGGGCAGCATACAGTAACAATAAATGTAACTGACATTGCAGGAAGAAGCTCAGAAACAACATGGCCTTTTAGCATAAGCGCAACCGGAGGATTTACAATGGATGTTTATTCCCCAATTCCAGGAACTTATGAAAGCAGAAGGGTTCCCTTCAGAATAAATTTAAGCAAAGAAGTTGAATTGCTGGAATACATTAACTACAATTATTCAAGGCCGTTCTGGAGAAGATTATGCACTGACTGCGATGAGTACGGAAATACAAGAATCAGGACGCAGTCATTGATGGAAGGGCAGAATGAACTAACCCTAAGAGCAACAGACGAATTCGGAACTGTTAATGAAACAAACATTTCAATAACTATCGACTCAAGATTCCCGAGAATCTTGAAAACAGAGCCAAGAAGAAATGCAGTAACTAATGGAGAAGGATTTTATATTAGATATACTGAAGACAACCTTAAGGAAGTTTCAGTTGACTGGGATACTAATTCAGGCCCGCCTGTAAATCTTACTGGCTGCACTGAATCCGGAACAAGAAAGGAATGTTATATTGACCTTAACTTAACCGATTACAATGGGGCAGAAATAGAATATTACTTTAATGTCTCTGATTATGTCAGAAGCGCTCTCTCAAGAAAAACAAAAGTTTTGGTTGACACAACACCGCCTGTTTTGGCTGTCACGCTTCCTGAAGACGGAAGCACAGTGGGAAGAAGAGTGCAGTTTAATATCTCTGTAAGCGAGGATGTCACACTGGAGTACAGCGATAACGGCGGCCCTTTCAGAAGGTTGTGCAGCAGGTGCGATGAGTACGGGGAATCAAGGGCAAGGACTAAGTATCTCAGCCTGGGAAATCATGCCTTGACAATAAGGGCAACAGACAAGGCAGGGCAGACTGACACTGAATTTATTAGCTTCAAGGTTGAGTAAATTTTTAAAAGAAAATTTTTCTTAAAAAACGAAAGATTTATATATAGTATAAATTTATACTATAGCATAAACTTATAGGTGAATGAAGATGCAGGAAGAAGTGTTACACTTTCCAAGGCTTGATACCATTTTAAGCGTAGAAAAGATAATTAAAAATGCAAAAGATCCTCTGTCAAAGAATGGGATAGACAGAAGGCTGGCAAAAAAAATAATGAGGCCGACGCTAAATCTTATTTTAAGGTATCTTGAGGAAAGCGGAAAGATAGCAATTCTAAAGGAGGGAATAATCTGGATTTACAGGGAGGACATAAGCGAAAAGCTGAAATCAAAACTAAAAAAAAGCGTAGCAGTGATGTGATATGGGCAGGGATATCATAGTGCAGTTTGACCAAGACGCATTTAAAGAATATAAAGAGCTTCAGGAATTAGTCGCTGAGGGAAAGGCTGCAAAAGGCAAGCCTACCTATTCACAATTATTGTCTTCTGTCAACAACGCTATAAGGAATGTAAAGGCAAACCCTTATTATGGCGATCTGATACCGAGAAAATATATTTCTAAGGGAGTGATAAACAGATACGGAACCGATAAGATATTCAGAGTTGAGCTGGTAGGTTACTGGAGATTATTGTACACTTTAATAGGAGAGGAAATCAGGATTATTGCGTTTATTCTTGAGTTTATGAACCATGAGAGGTACAATAAATTATTCGGATACAGGAAAAAATAACACTTAATTTTTTTGCTTAAATTTTTTTCTGCCAGCTTAATTGCCGAATCTGCATCTGAATCATCGCAGCCTCTGCCGTAATACTTGATGCCGTTGCGTATCTTTCTGAATCTGTCCAGATCCATAACATCCTGCTCGTTAAACCCCCTCTTGATTAGATAAACAATTGACGCCTCATGGGAAAATGACTTGAAGCCGTCAAGATAAAGAATGGAGTCAGCCGCTTCTCTCATAGCTTCATACGCATTTTCAAGGACATATTTTGGCTTGGCTTTTTGCAGTAAACCCTTAGACAGTTCAAGGCGCTCTAAGCACTCTTTGAAAGTAGCTTCAGACAGATTCTTGTCTGGGATTTGTTTTTTTACATCTCCCCTGTTTAAAAAGAATTCAAACTCTTTCACCACGACCCCTCCAAAACAATCCCATTGGCAAGGTTCGCCTTAAATTCGCCGCTTACCTTGCCTAAGTCGACTTCATGGATGCTTATCCCCCTTTTTAGGATTTTCCCGTACTTTTCAAGATCCAAGCTTAATTTTTTCTTTGTAATTACTGCTATGTCTATATCTGACTTTTCTATATCATCCCCTCTGGAAAAGCTTCCGAATAATACAATATTCCTGGGATGGTTGTAAGCATTCGAAAGGCAGTTAACAATTCCCGAAGCATAGATTTTTTCAAGGTTATGCAAACGCTTATGCCTTATAAAGTCAATGTTTTCCCTGTTGGCAGATACTTTAGTTAGGACATTCCCCTTAGTTTTTATGATTAGCTTTTCTTTGGACAGGGCATCGGTTGAGGAGATTATTGTGTGCATTGAGAGTTTCAGCAGTCTGGACAGCTCCCTAAGGTGAAACTCCCTTGAGGGATTATCAAAAAATATTTCCAAAACCCTTTGAGTGGTAGATTTTTCTATCATTTGATAGATAAAAATACCAAGTGGTATTTAAATCTATCGGTAATTTGCATGATAGGGCCATAGCCTGCTCCGCCTGCATTTTTCACCGCCTGCCAATATTAAAAATCTCAATTTTATTTAAAAAAATTTATAAAGAATTGATTAAGGTAGAATGATAAGGAAACTTATAATGCTGAACAAAGCAAGATTGGTTTTTTAAAACACATTGCTATATTACTGTTGCGTATATTTCCCCTTTAACTTCGTGGATATATTCGGAGCTGGACGCTGACAGGTAATAGCTGACTGTCACATAAACTTTTCCCTTTTCTTCTGCAGTAAATCCCGCAGCATCATAATTGCAGACAGACCATACAAAAGTTTCGCTGTTTCCGGTGAGCCACTCTCCTGGATCTTCAGGTAGAGTACCGCAATCAAGTGGGGCTACACCACTACTTTCAACAACAATGCTGTCTATAGTTATAGTTTCCCCAATATTATTTGTTAATTTAAGCCTGAACACACCCTCCTTGGGGTTGTCCAATGTATCCAATGCAAAATCCTCGCATATGAACTCGCTGCCGAAACTGCATCTTTCAGGAAGCAATTTGCTCGGGCTTAGGATTCCAAAATAGCTTAATGCGCTGATCATAATTAAAATAACCAGTATAGCCCAGCCATAAGTGGTTAAGAACTCCAACGCTACTTGTGATTTTTTGCGCACTTTGGCCTCTTTTTAAAATGTCTTTAATCCCTTAACATTTGAGTGAAAATATTTAAACCTTTCGAAACTGAATTCTTTATTTTGTTGCCGAAGGCAACGGAATTATTTTTGTTTGCCCAACTTTTTCCTGAAAGTGTATTCATGTGATCAGGTGACTGTAGCAAAGATTTCTCCATTAACCTTGTGCGTATAGGCTTCCCCGCTTTTAACCGCATAGTAATCAATACTAATCAAAACCTTGCCTTTCTCCCCCACGACAAAGCCTGCTTGCTCAGTAAGGCACCCTAAGAAAACAAACTCTCTTATAGAGCCAGGAGACCATACAACTGATTCGGGGATCATAAAAACCTTAGGAACTTCAGGAAACTCAGGAACGTCAGGGCATAAAGCGCCCATGGTAGGCGTATTTATTCTTAGCGACTCTTCTACTACGGTGATAGGCTCTCCAAGATTATTTGTAAGCCTTAGCCTGACAGAGTTTGATGTGTCTGATATCTGGAAATCATTGCATTCAAACTCCACTCCGAAATTGCACCTGTCAGGCAATAGCTTGCTGGGGCTTAATATCCCAAAATAAGTCAATGTGCTTATCATTACCAAAATAACCAGGAAAGCCCAGCCATAGGTTGTTAAAAACTCAAAAGCAATTTGCCCTTTCTTCATTTCTTTTTGCCTCTCTTCGTTTTGAATTTCAAAATATCCATTACCTCCAACAGCAGGCTTATTGCCGCCAAAAGAAGAATAATGCTTATGAGTATCAAAGCAAGCTTTACAGCCTCTAAATCCACCACCAGCAGGTTTGCTGCCAGGAAGTCCCCCAGAAACAGCCCAATAACAAGAGAAACGCTAACCACTAAAGTTAGAAAGACTTTATGATGCTTATGGTTTATCATATTAAACACCTCTTTTTAGGTTATCCTTTCTTACAGAGTTTATATAATTTTCCTTTGCGAAAAACCAAAATATTAAATATCAAGACAATTTCATGAAAAACATGGATGATGCCGGAGTAAAAAAGAGGAAGGCATTTTTCGTGCAGGCTTCTGTACTGAAAAGGATTGGCGCGTTTTTAATAGACCTCCTCATTATAAACTGGATAATACTTATTCCGTTCAGGGAGATTTTCACCAGCATAATTCCTGAAGCAGGGTCGTTTTCCAAGACCCTTGACCTTTTAAGCAGCAGCGCAGAGTATAACGCATTCATTACAGTTTTGATGGTTCTAATAGCCTTTTTGGCAATTTTATATTTCATGATTCTGGAGAAAAAATTGAGGCAGACTGTAGGCAAGATGATATTTAACCTGCATGTGGAAGGCCAGAACAAGGGCTTAAGCTACTGGCAGCTCTTTGTAAGAAGCATGTTCTTAATTCCGGTATTTCCCTTTGTTTTGCTGTGGTTTATAGACCCCGTAGTAATGCTCTTTACAAAAGAAAACCAAAGGCTGTCGGAAATATTAAGCAGGACAAAAGTTGTTGAAAAATACAAAATTTAAAAAACAATGAAGTAATAAAAGCCTGAATACAATAAAAATTAAAATCAGATAATCAAAAAACAATGAAAATGAAGCCTAAAAGAAACAAATGGCTGTATGCATTGCTGGTTATTGCAGGGCTTACAATTTTAAGTTTTTTTATTTCCTCTTTAATCCTGATATTTTCAGGCAATGATTTTGTTGTTTTGGACGGAAATACAGCTTTGATAGAGCTAACGGGAACTATCACAGCGGAAAACGCCGGTTTCCTGTTTGAGGATGTTGCCTCGTCAGAAGACATAGCCAACCTGATAAAAAAAGCAAATGACGATGACAGAATCAAGGCTATAATATTCAGGATTAACAGCCCCGGCGGAAGCCCTGTGGCATCAGAAGAAATTGCATATGAAATCAAAAAAACAAACAATACCACTGTTGCATGGATAAGGGAAACAGGCGCTTCAGGGGCATACTGGATAGCCTCTTCTGCAGATTATATAGTTGCAAGCAGGATGTCTGTAACAGGCTCTGTGGGAGTGATAGCATCTTACCTGGGCTTCTCTGGTTTTCTTGAAGAGCACAATGTAAGCTACGAGAGGCTTGTTGCCGGAGAGCTGAAGGACATGGGGAGCCCCTTTAAGGATTTAACAGAAAATGAAAGGCTGCTGCTTGAAAAAACCATAAGCTTGATGCACCAGTATTTTATTGAGGAAGTCGCAGAAAACAGGAATCTGAGCAAAAGCGCCATTAGCAAAATTTCAGCTGCTGGGATATATCTGGGCTCTGAGGCAAAAGAGCTTGGCCTTGTAGATGAGCTGGGCGGCAGAGACGAGGTAATCAGCTACATAGAAAGCCGGATTGGGGAAGAAGTTAAAATCGTGGAATACAAGCGAGGAAAAGGGCTGCTGAGCTCTTTGAGCGAGGCAGCGAATGAAAAGTTTTTTTATGTTGGAAAGGGCATAGGGAACTCTTTTTTCACAAAAGCAAAATTGGCTGACAGCTTAAGCATTTCAACATAAGGGCTTATTGCAGCTGTTAAGTATACTTCCAAAAGTTACAATTCATTTCTTAAATCTGCTCCGCAATTCTAGTGCGGGGCGTCGCTCTCCGCCATGCACAAAAATCGAAGATTTTTGGCATCCCGTTCGCTTTGCTCAGGGATATCGCTCCGCCCCGCTTATTAAAATCTATGATTTTCATGATGCTGCAATAAGTCCGGGCGAAATTTAGTGGCAGGACAAATTTCGCCGAGTGTAAATTTTGTGAGCGAAGCGAACAGTTTGATTTCTTTAAATTTTAATATTCAATTTTTTTGTTGCCGAAGGCAACGAAATTATTATTATTTGTTAAGCTTTTTTGAAAGTGTGTACTTTACAACTTTACTTTACAGCAGCTAAGAAACCCTGACTTCGTTTACCTTAAAATGCCTCTTCAGAATATTTTCTATTAAAGTGATGTTATGCCTTTCCCTGCCTATCAGCATTCCTTTTGTTTTCCGGTCATTGCTGCAAATTGTAACTATGCCCTCTTCCTCCTTTATTTCCTCAACTTTGAGGGGATATATCAGGCTCCTCAAAAACTGGGAAACATCCTCGCTGAACTCAGCAAGCCTTATCTTCCTCTTGAGAAGATTCTCCATTTTTTTTATGTTTGAGCCCTCCTTGCCTATCGCCCTTCCCATCTGGCCCTTGTGCAGAATAAAGATAATGCTGTCATCTGCAATGCAGTCCTTTACCCTGGCTCCGGTCAAAGACTCAAAAAGCGAGATATAGTTCATTATTTCAGAGTCGTATCTTATCCTTGCCAACTTATTTTGCACCCTTTAAAATAGATAAAACAGAAATAGAAAAGGGTTTTTTGCATATTACCCCCAATTCATCATTAGGGAAATTTACTTTCAGGGTTTCGGTTTTGCTAAGGCAGGAATAGTGCTTTATGTCATTCAGCACACTTTCTGAGCAGTTCGAGCTGATGATTACTGTCTCAACTTTTCCCAGCTTAAGATTTTTGATAGTCCTCTCTGTCCCTATAACAAGCTCTTTTCCTTTGATAAGCCTTTTTATTTCAGTCGATGTTAGTGCCTTAGCCTCTGTCATTTTTACTCCTTGCTGTTTTTAAAGTCTGTAACCAAATCAGGAACCCCTGTTCCAATAGGTATAACCTGGTTAAGCATTACATTTTCAACAACTGAATTAAGTTTGTCAACCTCTCCGACCAGTGCGGCATTTATTATATGTTTTATCGGAGTTTCAAAACTTGCGCGCGCCAACGCAGACGCTTTTTCGCTGACAACGCCATACCTGGTAATGCCTTTTATAGCTCCGGAGATGCACATTGTATCAGCCACAAGCATTATATGCCTTATGTCTATGTTAAAGCCCTGGTTTTCTATAACCTTGAAAACCTCGTCAATTATCGCCTGTCTCGCAGCCTCTATGCCCAAAACCCCGTAAATCTCAAAAATATTGTTGGTTGTTGTCCTGTAAGTGTCAACGCCCTCAATCTGCAGCACTTCTGAAAGGTTTGAGCCAGAGGTCATGATAATATATTCATCAGCTCTCTTTAAAGGCAATACCTGGCTGATTCCCTTTAAGCCTTTAATATGGATGTCTTTCATTTTCTCTTTTGCCTTGTACACATCATTAAGGCTTTCTTCTTTTCCCCTGCTTTTCAGTATGATTGATTCCTTATTGTCCTTGACATTAAACCCTTTCAGCTGCTTGGTAATGCTGCTGATTATTTGGGAATTTGTCAAGCCAAGGCTCTTCATTTTTTCCTTATCCAGCTTTACTTCCACCTGCGAATCCGCAAGGCTTATAGAAAATTCCAGAGCTATGCCGCTTAATTTGGTCTCTTTCAGGGAAAGCGCAAATTCCTTTATTCCTGTTCCTTTTGAGTAAGGCGCTTTAAGGTAGATCTCCATTGCAGGAGTATTAATCTCCTTCCTGCCGTCAAGGATTTCTATGATTCTTGGAAGCCCTAATGTAACATTCATTTCTGCTACACCGGCAAAATGAAAAGTATTTAATGTCATCTGGGTTCCAGGCTCCCCTATTGATTCTGCCGATATTAAGCCTACTGACTCACCTGGATGCACCTTTGCATCTTCGTACTCTGACAATGTAAAATCGAGTATCTTCTTCAGTTTTGCCTTGTTTGTCCCCTTAGGAAGATAATTTTGAATATCCTCAATTATCTTTTTTGGAAGCTTATCCGCATATTCGCTTATCAGTTTGTCCATTTTTAACCATCCCGTTTTATCCAATTGTTTTTATTATTCTTTTTACATTTAAAGTGCCTTTTTCAGATTTTGAAACATCTATCCCATCCTCGCCATAAGTAAATTGGATTATCTTGTTTGAGGAGTCCCTTACAGTCCCGTCATATTCCACGCCCAAATCCTGCATGGCATTTGCAAGTCTCCTGTACAGGTATCCTGATTTTGGGGTTCTTAATGCAGTGTCCATTAAGCTGTCCCTTCCTGTCATTGCGCCAAAGAAAAATTCTATTGGAGTCAAGCCCGCTTTGAACTTGTTGCTTATAAAGCCTCTCGCATCAGGGCTCAAATCATGCTTTTTGAAGGCAGACAATGTCCTTCCTGTAAAGCCCTTCTCTATTCTCTTTCCCCTCATAGCCTGCTGTCCGACGCAGGCAGCCATTTGGGCCAGATTCAGAATATTTCCCCTTGCGCCTGATTTTGCCATGAGCATTGTATGGGATGATTTATCAGCGAAATTTGCGACCAGCTCTCCGGTCTGGTTTCTTGCCTTGTTCAGCACTTCCAGAATCCTTAATTCGATGCTTTCCTCCAGCGTTTTCCCCGGGAACGGCTCCAGCTTATTGTCCCTGTACATGCTTATCAAATCAGCAACTTCTTTTTTTGCATTGTCAAGCGCTTCCTGAACCTTTAGCCGCGCATTCTCCGGCAGGTCCGTGTCTGACAGGGAAGAAGTAAAGCCAGTCCTCAGAAGGACTTCTATCCCAAGCCTGAAAATTTTTCCAAGCAGGTCTATGGTAAAGTTCTTCCCGTATTTTTTGTGTATATTCCTCAATAAAAGCCCGGAACCCTCTCCAAGGTTGCTCCTGTCCATATAGCCTTCCACAAGCTTTCCGTTTTTTATTGCAACTTCCTCATTCTCCCGGGTTTTCCCGGTAAAGTTAAAATCCTCAGGTATCAAAGCAGAAAAGACTTCTTTTCCGTCAATCATCTCTTTTCTGGGAAATCCTGAAAAGTCGTCTATGCCTACTGATGCCAGCAGGTCTATTGCATCATTCCTGCTTAAGGTCATATTCTTTGTGAGCAGGTAGTTTCCTGAAATCGCATCCTGAACGCATCCGATTATGCTCAAGCCATACCTCAGTGAAATAAGCTGTGTCTGGACTTCCATCAGAATTTCTGCTTCTGCGCGCGCCTCTTCTGTCTGGGGAATATGCAGATTCATCTCGTCACCATCAAAATCCGCATTATACGGATGGCAGACTGCAGGGTTTAGCCTCAATGTCTTGCCTGGCAGAACCTTGATTCTGTGGCACATCATTGACATTCTATGTAAGCTGGGCTGCCTGTTAAAAATCGCTATATCTCCGTCCATAAGATGCCTTTCAACAGTATAGCCTGGCTGTATCTCTTCCAAAGAGGCTTCTTTTGTCTCGTCAGTAATTTTCTTCTTTTTTCCGTCAGGCCTTATTATGTAGTTCGCGCCGGGATATTTTTTAGGGCCTCTTTCCACAAATTTCTTCAGGTATTCAATATTCCATGTGTTGGCTCTCTCCGGAACTGTAAGCTTCATGGCAACTACATCAGGAACTCCTACTTCATTAAGCTCGAGCATAGGGTCAGGGCTTATGACAGTCCTTGCGCAAAAGTTTGTCCTCTTACCGGCCAGATTATGCCTTATCCTTCCCTCTTTGCTTTTTATCCTTTCTGTAAGGGTTTTCAAAGGCTGTCCTGACCTGTGGCGTGCAGGCGGAAGCTGGGCAATTTCATTATCAAAGTATGTTGTTATGTGATATTGCAGCAGATCCCACAAATCCTCAACTATGATTTCAGGCGCCCCTGCATTGATGTTCTCAAAAAGCCTCTGGTTTATCCTGACTATGTCACCAAGCTTGTGCGTCAAATCATCTTCGCTTCTTTCGCCGCTCTCAAGGGTTATGCTTGGCCTCATTGTTACAGGAGGTATGGGCAAGAGCGTTAAAACCATCCATTCCGGCCTTGCATACGGCGCTATTATGCCAAAAAGAAGCGCATCCTCATCGCTTATTTTCTCAAGCCGCGCCCTTATTTCTATCGGGCTCAGCCTTTTTTCATCCTCAACAAAAGTTGTAGGCTTAACCAGAGTGATTTTTTTCTGCCTTGCTTTGCAGTAAGGGCACTTGTTAATTGTCTTTAAGCTTGCTATTATCTCTTTTAGTTTCTCCCTTCTCCCTTCAGGCCCCTTTTCTTTTTCTGCAGCATCCAGTATCTCCCTGTTCCTGCTTATCTTGTTTTTTGGAATCAATACCCTTCCGCAGTCCCTGCAAGTTGACTTTAAGGCAGTCATAATCATATTCATGAATTTGATATGTATGATGGGCCTTGCCATCTCAATATAGCCGAAATGCCCGATGCACTCTTTCAATTTAGAGCCGCAGGTTTTGCACCTTAAGCCCGGGTCAATTACGCCCAGCCTTATATCCATCAGCCCCCCATCAACAGGGTAGCCCTCCTTGTCATAAAGTTCAGGAGTTACGATTTTTGCAGAAGCCATGTCCTTTATCATTTTGGGGCTAAGGATAGAAAACAAAATGCTTTTTACCTTCTTGTAAACATGTATTTCCTTCCCCATAAGCTCGTCTTTCTTTTTTTCTGCCTTTGGCTCCTCTTCCTTTAAGCCTTCCTGCTCTTTCTGTGTTTCTTCTTCCTCTGCCGCCGACTCTATGGTCTCTGGCTTCGGCTCCTCTTCTGCTGTTTTTGCCTTATCCTCTGCTTCTGATTGCTCATCAGCTTTGGCTTTTTTAGCTGTCATTTTGCTCAATTTTAATTGTTTTATTAACCCTGATTTAATTTTAAATTGTTTTTATTATTGATTGTTATTTTTTTAGTGAAAAAACTGATTCTAATATTTGCTCTCTAAATTCATTTTCTGATATATCCCCAGTGACTTAAATTCATCAAGCATCAATTTAAACGCGTAACTCATTTCCACATCGCTTATCTCAACATTTTCACCGCACACAGGGCAGTAGCTTTTGCCTTTATACTCATCCCTGATTGCTATTAAGCCGCAGCTTTCGCATACAGGAACGATTGTTTTATCCGAGTCAAACCTTTCTTTCAGGATCAGGGATGCCCCGTGGGCTACAAAAGTGTCTTTTTCCATTTCTCCCAATCTTAAGCCTCCTTCCTTTGCCCTGCCTTCAGTAGGCTGCCTTGTAAGCAGCTGTATCGGGCCCCTGGCTCTCGAATGCAGTTTGTTGGCTACCATGTGCTTAAGCTTTAGGTAATACATATTGCCCACAAAAATTTTTGCTTCCATCAGCTCCCCTGTTATCCCATTATAGAAAGTTTCCACGCCGTTTTCCCTGAAGCCCAAGGACTTTAACTCTTCCCTGAGCTTCTCCTCTGGCTCTGAGTCGAATGTTGTTCCATTGATATACCTTCCAGCCAATGCCCCAGTCTTTCCCGCAAGAATCTCTATTAAATGGCTTATGGTCATTCTTGATGGAATGCCGTGAGGGGAAAAAATCAAATCAGGAACAATCCCTGATGCGGAGAAAGGCATGTCTGACTCCGGAACTATAAGCCCGATTACTCCCTTTTGGCCGTGCCTGCTGGTAAACTTGTCTCCTATTTCCGGAATTCTTTCGTCCCTTAATCTTACCTGTACCAGCCTGTTTCCCTCCTCATTTTCAGTCAGTAAAACAAAGTCAATGACTCCCTGTTCGCCGTGTTTCATGGCTACAGAGCTCTCCCTTCTGGTCCCGGAGGCAAAGTTATACTCCTCTAAAGAGCTTAAAAATCTTGGCGGGCTTGTCTTTCCTATAACAACATCCCCTTCAGCAACCTTCGCTTCCGGGTAAATTATGCCGTCCTGCTCCAGGAACCTGTAGTCTCTCTCGGATTTGTAGCCTTTGACATCCTTGTCAGGCACGCATATCTGGTCGATTAAGCCTCCTGAGTACCTAAGCTCTTCTGAAATTGAAGGCCTGTAATAAGTGCTTCTCCCCAATCCTCTCTCAATAGAAGCCTTGTTGAGTATTATTGCATCCTCCATATTATAGCCCTTATAGCTCATTACAGCTACGACAATATTCTGGCCAGCAGGATGTTTGCTGTAATCGCTTATATCATGCATAATTGACTTTACAACTGGAACCTGGGGATAGTGCAGTAAATTGACGTCCATGTCCATCCTGACTGCAAAGTTTGAGGCATAGACGCCTAAAGCCTGTTTTTGGTTTTTGGATCCTGCATTGACCCTTGTGGACTGGTTGAAGTTTGCATATGGAACCAAAGAAGTTGTTAAGCCGAACATTCCCAGAGGGGTAATTTCCAGATGCGTATGCTCAGGTGTAATGTCCTTTTCAAAAAAAGCCACCAAAGCGTTTTCCTCTTCTCCGGCATCCAAATATTCTATCACGCCCTGCTTAACCAGGTCGCTCCACGAAATCTCATTTTTTTCCAGCTGCTTCAGATGTTTTTCCGTCAGTAAAGGCTGGCCGTCCTTCACAACTATCAGAGGCCTTCTGGCCCTGCCTTTTGAGGCCTCTACAAAAATTTCATCTGCTTCCTTATTATTGTAAATGTTAAGGTTGGATGTTATGCTGCCTGCTCTCCTTTCGTCCTTAACTTTAGCAACAAAGCTGTCCGGATCTTCCACAGTGCCTACAAATTTGCTGTTTAAGTATACATCCACCATCTTAGCTTCATACTCCATGCTACCTTATTAGTTTCAATCCCAGATTTTTCAATTGCTTGCTTACCTGCTGCTCATCTGACTCTGTTGAAATTGAGCACAGCAATGAAAGGTTTTTTCTTAAGCCGATATTAGTCCCTTCAGGGGTTTCAATAGGGCATAACCTCCCCAAATGCGTTGGGTGCAATTCGCGGGCCTCAAAATTTTCCTGGGATGCGCTTAAGGGGCTGACAACCCTCTGCAGATGAGACAGCATTTCCAGGTAGTTGAGCCTCTGGATTCTTTGGCTGATGCCCTTCCTGCCGCTGACCCACGAGCCTGTTGCCATAGACGAATAAATCCTCTGCGTAAGCAGCTTGTCCCTTATCATATTCTTTATGGTAGGAAATTTCCCCCTCTTAACCATCCTCTGAAAATTGTACAAAAGGTCTCCAATAAGGACCTTTAGGTTAAGCCTGAGCAAGTCAGCAAGAAGATCCCCGCTCAGCTTCAGCTTTTTGTTCATATAATGGTCCTTGTCATCAACATTAAGCTCCTCTCTTGACACCCTCAAAAAGCGCTTAATAAGCTTGCATAAGTTATAAGCCTTGAAAATCCTGTCCTCTTTCTTTATTCCGAGATGGGGCATAAGGTATTTGTCAAGTATTTCCTTAGTTCTTTCTATCCTTACCTCTTTTGACTGCGTTATTCCGATTTTCTTTGAAATGTAATCCAGAGCTTCTTCCTCGGTTTTTATATTTGCAAACTCAATAAGGTTAATAATTACTTCATCATACCTATTTTCAGCTGAGATAAACCTGGTAATTTCCTCGTCTTTAAGAAGCCCAAGTGCCTTTATAACAACTGCAATGGGAATTCTCCTCACCCGGGTAAAAGTCAGGTAGAAAATGCCGTCTTTGAGTTTCTCAATGGTATGGGGTATTTTAAATGAGCCGTACTCTGAAAACAGTTTTCCGACGTACTCTGATGTGCCTCCGGTCTGCTTTTCAATAAGGAATTTATTTGAAGCAAGGTCTTCTATGGTTATAAGGACTTTTTCTGTTCCGTTAATTATGAAGTAACCGCCTGGCTCGTCAGGGTCTTCTCCCCTTTCTATCAGCTCCTGCTTGCTTAGCTTATGGAGATGGCACCACTTGCTTTTCAGCATGATTGGTATGTTGCCTATCTGTGTTACGAAACTTTCTCTTTGCACGCCGTTAATATGGGCGCTGACCTCGATATATGTCGGCGCGGAATAAGTCAGTTTTCTTAGCCTTGCCTCTACAGGGAATATGTTTCTCTTGCTGCCGTCTGCTTCTGTAATTTCAGGCTTGATAGCCCAGATTTTATCCAGCCTTATCTTAAACTCGTCTATGTTGTGGGGTATAATAGTAGGAACAATTTCCTTGTTTTCCTCTATAATCTGGTTCAGCTGCTTCTCCATAAAGTCATTGTAGGACTCTATGTCAGAATCAACAAAGCTTTGCTCACTGAAATATTTCTGTATCAGCGTTTTTCCGTATTTATACATCAACTACCACCCTGTAGAATATTGCTTCTGACGCTGTAGAGCTTTTTCTTGTGATTTTTATTACATCTCCAGGCTTGGCATCTAATGAGCTTATTGCCGGGTCTGTCTTCACTATCCTTGGGACTTCCTTTAGAGAAATATTGTACTTCTCAAGCAGCTTTTCTTTTTGGCTGTCACTCAGCTTTGAGTGCTTCGGTATCAGTATGTGCTTATCAGCTTTAAATTTTTTCTTCATGCTGTCGCTAAATCCTCTCAGATTTTTTATAAATTAATGGGCCGGACGAGACTTTCAGGGCAAATATATAACCTGTATGTATTTGCTTTTGAACTCGCGACCACCTGATTTCATTTAGTTCTGCATTCGAGCCTTAATAAAAGTCAGGTGCTCTACCAGCCTGAGCTACCGGCCCAGGTTATAAACGCCCTGGCCGGGACTTTCGGAGCTTGCAATCATATAGCATAGCTGTTTTGAACCCAGGTCGAAGCCGTTCGGCACAACATGCTCAGCCATTGTTGATCGACAGGGCTTCATGATAGTTCCTGCAGCTTATTAGTTTTAAGCTGCGCCAGGCTACACTACCAGGGCATTTGGATATAACTGCGTAGATAAGCCTTTTTAGCAAACATGCCGAAATTATAGCCTTTTGACTAAAGAAGGATTACTACACATTTAAAAAAGAAATTTTCGGTTATTTATAAATTTTACTACTTTTGGGGTCTCTAAAAGGCTTGACAAAGGGCAAAATTCAATCATACATCCACAATAAATAAGCAGGGCGGAGCGCTATGGAAGGAGAGCGACGCCCTGCAGTAAACTTGCAGAGCATATTGAAAAATAATAACAGTGTAAAATAATCAAAATTTGTTGTCCAGTTGCTTACGCCGCCAATTGCCACATTAGAAAGTTATATAAACAAGGCTTAAGTATCTAGATTTATGTATAAGAAGCATTCTGGCAAGAAGAAGGATAATCTTACTGAAGATGAGAGGCAGCAGCAGGAAATAAGCAGGATTAAATTGCCCAAAGGAAACCAGACATTGGGAATCCTGGAGCAGAGGCTTGGGGCTTCAAGAATGCGCGTCAGATGCCTGGACGGGAAAACAAGAATATGCAGAATACCGGGAAGGTTAAAGAGAAGGCTGTGGGTAAGGGAAAATGACATTGTAATTGTGGAGCCGTGGGAATTCATGGGTGAAGGCAAAGGCGATGTCATGTACAAATACACCCCGACACAGGTTGTGTGGCTGAAAAACAAAGGCTACCTGAAGAAAATTGAGGCAGAAGAGTTCTAAATACAATTCAAAAAGTTCTTTTACTACTCCAGAATAGAAATATTTAAATAGTAGGTGTGATTTGTCCTAAATAAAATGGGGGCAAAGTTTACAGCATTTGTCATGCATATTGTAATGTTGATTACACTTCTTGGGCTTATAAGCATGATTTTTGACCTGCACAGGTTTGCATTTTACGGGGAATTTTTAATTTTTCTTGCCCTTGCCCTTGTTGCAGTAGTGTCCAGCGTAGGAATCCTGAATAATTTAAGGTGGGCATGGGTTCTGCTTACATTGTTTTTTGCATTTGTGTTCCTGGACATGGTTTTCATTTATGTTATTTCAGCTGCAGAAATCCAGTTCTTTTTGCTGCTGCTTGTGGCATCCGTAGTAGGCTTCTTTTTGTCTCTTTTTAGCATAGAAAAGCCAAAAGCTGAAATTGAGGAGCCTGCCGAAGAGGTCAAAAAAACATTCAAGCCTGGAAAATACATAGCAAGCAAGACCGGTGTAAAATTCCACGCGCCAAAATGCGACTGGGCAAAAAGAATAAAGAAAAGCAATGCAGTCTGGTTCGACACAAAAGGCGAAGCAAAAAGCGCAGGCTATAAGGCAGATGATTGTGTTAGGTGATTTCTATGGGTGATAATAGCACTGGGAGAATAACAGGAGATTGGACTCCAAAGCAATGGATTATGGGAGAAAAAAGAGTAGATTTTTGTTTTGGTCCACATGGTGAAGAGTTATATCAAGTTTGGGAAAAAGAAAAAGATTCTATAAAATATTTTGTGACTATTAATAAAAGGAAAGATGAACCAACTTATGGGCATGCAACTGATTTTGAGATAGAGTATGATGAATCAACAGTGAGTATGGTGGGTATAAAAGATGGGGAAGTTTATACATCAGAATATGAAGATGCTACTAATCCAGTAGAAAACCCAAAAGCAATGACCCTTGAAGAAACTTTAATAGTTCAAGAACAATTTCTAGAAACATTAAAAGACTTCCCAAAAGAAGAATTAAAGAAGCGATTGATTAGTGATCTAGCAGAATATGTATCAATTTATGAAGCAAGTTTATTTGGAGACCCTTTAGAACCAGGAATATTATTGAGGGATCTAGGGAGATTTGTAGAGGTATACTAAAGCACTCTCAGAAAGCAAAATTCTTAACTATTAAAATAAACCACAAAAACATTACTTAAACATCACTTCTTCCACAAATAAATTACCAGTCCGATAAAGCCTATGCAGGCAAAGCTGTCTGCAATGTTGAAGACAGGCCATATTCTGAAGTCCAGAAAATCTATGACATAGCCGTAAATAACCCTGTCGATTAAGTTTCCAATTGTGCCGCCTAAAATAAACCCAATAATAATCTGCAAAAACAATTCTTTATCCTTGATTTTATCCAAGTAATAAAAAACAGTTCCAATAACAATCAAAGCGATAAAAACCAAAATCCATTTTTGGTTCTGCAAAATCCCGAATCCTGCCCCGAAGTTATGTATGCGACTCAAGTGAAAGATATTTTTTATTACCGGGAAAGAGCTGTTCAGCTGAAAATGGGTTTTTATAAAAAATTTTGAAATCTGGTCGGCCAAGACAACAATTAACGCTGTTGAGAATATAGTCAGGTATTTGTTTTTCATGATTTAACAGAAAGGACAATTGTTATATAAATACTTTTAGTAGTACTTTCTTCCTCTGCTGTAGTCCTGCTCTCCTCTGGCAATTGCTTCCAGGTTAGCCAGCCTTTGGTTTAAGCTTTCAATGGAGGCCCTTAAAGCGTCAAGCTTGCTAGATATAATCTCAAGATTCTTTGAGGCCATTTCCTGCGGGCTTCCGAAACTTGGCTGTGGCTGCTGGAATTGCTGAGGATATGAAGGCGCTGAAGGCATTGAGGGTGTTTGTGGAAATCCTTGAGGCTGCGGATACTGCTGGCTGTAACTCTGGCCTGATCCCATGCCTATGCTGGGCGGGGTAAATTCAGGCTGCCCTAAACCAGTTTGGCCTGCTCCAGGAACTTTAGGAGTCCCGGCGCCAAAATCATCGCCAAAAGCCAGATTATCCTTGTCTCCCAAACCAATGTCTGCAAATTCGTCTTTTTTCTTCCAGAACATAACCTTGTCGAGAATACCCATAGAGCACCTCTTTTTTCCAGCTTAGTATATGCTCATTTAAATATTTTTGTTTTTTTATTTTACAAAACTACCTAGAAGCATCTGCCTGCCTTTCCACTTCAAGTTTCTTTGCTATTGCATTTGAAGCAGGGCTCAGCCTGTAAGCGTTTATTATCTCTTCTGCAAGGCAGTTTTCGATTGGTTTTTTTGAGTTGAAAGACTTGTGGTAAGCGCCCTGCGCCATATGCCTCAATGCCAAGTCTACCCGCCTCTGAGGCGCGCACTCGACTGCTTTGGGATACCTTGCACCGCCATATTCTACGGTTATTATTTCCTCGCGCTGGGCGGCATTTTCAAGCGCTTTTACAAAAACTTTCAGCGGGTTTTCCTTTACCTGCCTTTCTATGGCATCAAAAACATTGTGCACAATAAAAAAGGCTTTGTTCGCTTTTCCTGTTAGGTAGTAGCTCGTCTTAAAGTGCTTCTTGCTTTTATGCCCTGGTATCATAATCTTGTTGATAAGCCTTTCAACTATGAAGACCTTGCTTTTATGGAACCTGTTTTTAGCATACCTTGCCCCTGTTTTAGGGACAATTTTAGGCTCCAGGTTAATGTAAGAGACGAGTCCGGGATCCTCTACCTTAATCCCTTCTACATCCCACTTGTTGAAAGCCTTTAACTGAGACATTTTAAGCTGATTATTTCCTTGCTTTTTCTATTATTCCTTTTAATAAAGCATCCAGGCTCTGGTCATTTACCTTGATAACCTGCCATCTTACGCCGGGAATATCGCCTTTGCTTTTTCCCATTGCTCCCCCTATGCATTCCACTGTGACCTTGTCGTGCTCGTCAATGAGCTTTGTTGCCCCATCTCCTGGGCAGAATGCTGTTACCTGCCTGCCATTCTTAATGAGCTGTATCCTTACGCATTTTCTCATTGCGGAATTTGGCTGCTTTGCCTCAAGCTGAACTTTTTCCAAAACAATCCCGTCTGCCTGAGAAGCTCCCTCTAATGGGTCTGACTTCACCTTCAGCCTTCTGACTCTCCTGATATACCACTTGTCAGCCCGCCTGCTTTTGTGCCTTCTCAGCTTGAGCTTCTTTCCTGCATTCATTCCCCTGCTTTTCTTTGCCATAGAAATTTCAGAAATTAATCCTTATTTTTAAATGTTTGGTATATGTAAAGTAAACCTCAAATGTATGCACAAGGGGCTGTGCCTAATTTAGGGGAGGTGGGTGGGCAGAATAAATAAAAGATATCAACTAAAACTGCCCGAGAGGGATTTTTGGCTTCAGTTCCGCTCCGGCACAGCCCCCCTTAAAATGCTTGCTAGGAAACTTGCTTTACAGCGTATGTTCTTAATTCGACAAAAAGGTTTTATTTTTTAGGATTTGATGCTCTGATTTCATCCAGTATCCTGTTTCCAATAACCCTTTTGCCTGCAAGCTTTAAATGCACTGCCTTTTTGTTTTTCCCGGCTAAAAAGACTTCGTTTGTCTCGACATCAAAACCGCATTGCTTTTTCCCGACATCGTTTGCAACTACAATGTCTGCATTTGCGCTTTTTAACAGATTATACGCCCTGCTCAACAGCTCCTTTTCGCTTACGTTGTACTCTGCCTTGAATCCAACCAGGAAAATTTTTTTGTTTAATTTTTTGATTTTCTCAAATATTTTTGTTGTCGGAGTAAGCTCCAAATGCAGATTCTGCCCGCTTTTAATCTTATGCTTGGCTTTGTTGTTGATTGTAAAATCAGAAACAGCAGCAGTGTGAATCATTATATCCTGATTATTTATGTTTTTTTTGATTTCTCTTAATAAATCTTCTACAGTAGTTATCTTAATATCCCTAAAATGATACCTTGGCTCTACTGAGCTTATGCCCCTGATAAGCGTTACATCTGCCCCTCTGAGAAATGCTTCTTCAGCGATATAAACCCCCATCTTGCCTGAGCTTTTGTTTGTTATAATCCTTACCGGGTCAATTTCTTCTGATGTTGCGCCGGCTGTCACAAGAATCCTTTTTCCTTTTAAGTCGCTGCTTCTTTTGAGCATTGCGCCTGTTCTTTCAATTATTTTATCCGGATTTGCCAGCCTGCCGACACCCTCATAGCCGCATGCAAGCATTCCGTATTCCGGCTCAACAAACTCATAATTCAACTTTTGCAGTTTTTTGATATTTTCCTGCACAATTGGGTTCTTCCACATCTTTACATTCATTGCAGGGCATATCAGTACGGGGGCATTTACAGCCATAACAGTCGTGCTTAATAAGTCATCCGCAATTCCATTGGCTATTTTCCCGATAATGTTGGCTGTAGCAGGGCATATGAGAAACAAATCCGCAATATCCGCAAGCCCAATGTGCTTTATTTTTTTATTATTCTTTATATAACCCTTGTAATTAATGCCGGGGTCAAATAAATCCGAATAAACCTTGTTGTCGCTGGCTTTTTCAAAATCTTTTATATCCGCCAACTCCAAGGCATTTTTTGTCATAATTACATGGACATTAGCATTTAACTTTCTTAGTTTTTCAATCAAGCCAAGAACTTTGTAACATGCAATGCTGCTCGTTATCCCAATCACTATATTCTTGTTTTTCAATTGATTAAGCATACGTTTCAAGAATAAATTTAAATTTATAAATCATTGCATTTTTATCGTGTTCTTTGGGAGATTATAGGTTTTAAGCAATACTGAAAGCAAAGTTTGGAGGATGTGCAGAGTAAAATTTAAATGGGATTAAAAAAGAACAATATTTAAATAAACGGGAGCTATATCGTTTAAGCAAGAAAATGGAGCTTACGATTTTAGCTGTTACAAAAAGGGACTATGGAGTTTGTATTGCAGGTATAGGTGAAAAATTAAGTTGGGTAAGGCCAATTAAAAACAGGATATTGGTACTGGACGATATTAAACTAAATAGGGGTGTTTACCTTTCCAATTCCTGCGTTTATACTGTTTCCGCAAAAAAATCAGGTTGTAAGGGACACCAAAGTGAGAACTACTTAATAGATGAAAAAGAACCTATTAGCTATTTAAAAAAATTAGGAGATGCGGAGAGAAATGAGCTTTTTTCTAAATTATCTGAAAATTTGTTAATAACATCAAATCCAAATCAAGGCGTATGCAAGTTATTAAAAGAAAAAAATCGTTCATTAATATTGCTAGGACCAGTAACTATTGATGCAGTCGAGCTATCTCAAGATGACAATATTCACGCTAGGATTGATTTTAGCATAGGTCAAATAAAAATAAAAAACCAAAATTTCAAAAGTTTACCTTGCACCGATTTTAAATTCTTATCTTTTTCAAAAGATATACTCAAAGAACAGAATACCTCTTATTTAAGATTGGACGGGAATGACCTGCGGGATCTGTTAAAAGTTGAAAAATTTTTCATCGCTCTAGGCTTAACAGCTGAACTATACAGAGGCGATTATTGGCCTATGGTAATTGGCGTGCATACTATCCCGGATTATACCCAAGAGATTGATTATAGTAATTTTTTTCCAATTGAAGGGGGAGTGCTCAAAAAAGAGGTTACAGCCCAAAGCCAAGAAAAAAAGAATATTCTAGACCCAAGACTGATTGATGAGTACTATAAAATAAAAATTGAATTAAATAGATTACTGCTAAAGGAAAATGAATTAAAGGAAAAGCTTAAGACCCTAATGATTAATGAGGGCATAAGCAAATACCATGCCGAAAAAATGGATATATTTTGCAGGAAATGCGAAAGGATATTCTACCCTAAAGATAAAATAGAAGAATTTGTTTCCAATGACATTCTTGAGAAAATCAAATCAGTCAAGGAAATTGTTTATTTGTTAACAAGGTTAAAGAAATAAAATGGAAAAAGCAGCATATCTGATAGGACATGGAAATATGAAGCTTGAAGAATTCTTTAGGATATTAAAAGAGAAAAAAGTGGATGTACTTATTGATGTTAGGAGTGCCCCGTTTAGTAAATATGTCCCGGATTTTAATAAAGAACGCCTAAAAGAATTTTTATTAAAGAATAACATTGATTATGTGCACATGGGGGGTATTCTTGGAGGGAGGCATACAGAAGGCTTTGCTAAATACATGAATTCCAATGAGTTTAAAAAAGGGATTGCATTGCTTCAGGAAGGGATTATTGGCAGCAGAGCGGCTATTATGTGCTCAGAGATTGATTATAGAAGGTGTCATAGAAGATTTATAGGTTTAAAACTCGCTGATGAGGGGTTTATTGTCGAAGATATCAGCAAGAGGGGCATTATACAAAAGATTGGCCAAAAAACATTGGTAAGTTTTTGAAAATGGCTACTATTTATACTATAGGTTTTACTAAAAAATCTCTTGAAGAATTTGTTAATTTATTGAAGAAAAACAAGATAACCCAGCTAGTTGATGTGCGATTAAACAAAGATTCTCAATTGTCAGGATTTGCTAAAAGCAAAGACCTTAAATATGTTCTTGGGCAAATCTTGAAGATTAAGTATAAAGTTATACCCGGATTTTCTCCAACTAAGGAACTTTTAAAAGCATACCAAAAGGATAAAGACTGGGGAAAATATGAAAAAAAGTTTAAGGAGTTAATTAAAGAAAGAAAACTTGAAAGATTTAAAGATGTAGTGTTGAATGAAAGAGAGAGAGTTTGTTTGCTTTGTTCAGAAGCAGAAGCGGATAAATGCCATAGAAGGCTGTTAGCAGAGTTTTTTAGCAGATTAGGGAATAAGGTCGATGTTATTCATCTGTAATTACTGCTTTTCTGTATGCCTAAGTAAATCTTAATAGCAAAATATAAATAAATTCTCGTACTCTTAAAAAACTAAAAAAAACATTAGAGAAAAAAATGCCCAAATCTCAACAATAAACTGATTTAAGAACAGATTGTTTGGATAAGTTAATCCAAATCAGCATAGTAAACTCAAAAACTTTGTTCAATGGAAGCTGTGCTCGTCTTTCGGAAAAGCTCCTTCTTTCACATCCTTAATGTAATTCTCAAAAGCGCTTTTCATTTCCTTTCCTAATTCAGCATATTTTTTGACAAATTTTGGGGCAAATTTGTCGTAAATTCCCAGTATGTCGTTTGACACCAATACCTGGCCGTCGCAGCAAGGCCCTGCGCCAATTCCTATTGTCGGTATTGAAACTGCTTCTGTGATTTTTTTTGCAAGCCGCATTGGAACGCACTCCAGGACTATGCTGTAGCAGCCTGCTTCTTCAAGCTCTTTTGCCAGATTAACCAGCTTGTCTGCAGCCTCTTCTGTTTTGCCCTGCACTTTAAATTCAGCAACAGTTTGCGGAGTTAACCCAATATGCCCCATAACATCAATATTATTTTCAGCCAAAAACTTTGCTATCTCCGGCTTGTTTTCTATTTTTACGTTATCTGCACCTGCACTTATGAATTTTTTTGCATTCAGTAAGGCAGTTTCATTGTCATTATAGCTGTTTGCCGGCATGTCCCCGACAATCATGGCATTTTTTGTTCCTCTTGCAACTGCCGCTGTATGCCTTATCATATCATCCATTGTAACGCTTAATGTGTTTTCATAGCCCAAAACAACCATGCCAAGGCTGTCTCCAACCAGGATTATGTCTACGCCCGCATCATCCATGAATTTTGCTGTAAAGCAGTCGTATGCAGTAAGCATTGTTATTTTTTCCTCCCCTTTCATTGATTTTATTTTTTGTGTGGTGGTTTTCATAAGCATTGAGATTAAATTGTTGTTTATAAAGTTAATTATTAACTGGACTTTCGTGTTTTTAAAAATCATTAAGTAGTAGGCATTTCATAGAAATCTTGGTGATAATCTATGAAAGAGAACCTACTACCATACCCAAATGATTGGAAGAACTTATTAAATCTTTTTGC